>JAHWGJ010000035.1 GCA_020054475.1 Thermoplasmata archaeon
GTTGGAATTATCGGTAGAATGGGTTTAACAAGATATATTATAGATAAAATTATTTTTAACATATTTGGTAATTCAATGTGGGATTATGCACCTGATTCAGGCTATGGTGAAGATTATATAATCCAATATTAGCATCTTCAGTACTTCCATCATAATCAGCAAATTATCTATTGACTCATTTTTTTAACTATTTTTTTTGGAAAAGTAGGGGATAGATTATATCGCTAGTACAACATGGTAGCCATACTGCCAAAAATAGAAAAATGAATATACCTATTATTTGGATGGTTGATATGGTTGTTCCTATAGCCATTATAACATGAAACAATGATGCCCAAGTACTTATAAAAACATGTCCAGCATGAGGTATTTTTGAAAATCCTCTCCAAAAACCAATGATTATTCCAAGAATTGCAGGTATATTTGTAATTAGTGGTTCTTCGATGAAACCTATATGTATACCTGCGTTGGGTAAATTCAGAAGAACTTCACCGAAGAATGGTATAATCGAATCACTAATTGTGGCAATCCCTATTGAACCGGTATAACCAATAATAATGGCTAACCATATTTTTCTCTTACTATATCTAAGATATAAAGTCGTGGTTACCAATGCACTAAAAAATATATGGGCTGGATGAAAAACATAAAAAATATTTTTAGAAATTGGAGTGATTTGAAAAAGTAAATTTCCATAAATTAAGATAAAAATAATAATTAAGCCTGTCAACGCACCAAATAACGTAAAAGGAGCATGCTTCCTCATTTCAATTGTAATTAGTCTAATTCTTCCTTTCATTACATTCAATTTAAATCTATTATATTTTTTTTACTTTATTATTGTAATACAGTTAGGGCACTTCCAATATCCCCTTTTCACTTGCTCTCCTCTAATCTCTCTGACTTGTTCTATAAAAGAACGGGGGATGTAATCCATCTTCCAACCACATTTTTTACAATATTTCATTTTTATCTCATTTTCCATTTAGTTTATTGCTGAAGGAACATATAATGGTAGTATTCTATTGGGTCATGCAACTCAAATATCAATTTCAATATATAAGATAATATTTTAATTACTTCTAGCATCTTAGTTTTTTATTTTTAATATTTTAAATTTATAAATTATATAAAAGAAATTAATTTTTTAGATAAAAATAATTTACAAAGCCTACACATTTCTGAATTGAGGATTCCATCACCTTGTTGGATAATTAGCTTTGCTGATTTATTGATTTCTTCACATATCTCCGTATCAGTAATAGCCATTTTCCCTCTCTTTCCAGATACATATTGAGACACTGCAGCAGATGAAATGCATAATTTCTCTGCGGTTTCCTTATTGCTTAGACCAAAGTCATTGATCATACTTACTGCTAATCCTTTTCTTATTACAGGTAAACCATTCCATACAATATATTCACAGGGTGTCTGCTTCATATTCTCACATCAATTTTATTCAGTTTCATATCCTCTCAATTTTACTTGTTTGTATACAAACTAACTTACGGTATTTTTCTAATTAGTTAAGCACTCAAATATGTTCAATAATGAAATCGCCAGAACTACCACCAAATTTATCATAGATTTCCTTAAATTTTTTATCGCCATTCATCTTATCATCCTCTTCTCGTTAGAGTTGTCTTATAGAGTTTACAAAGATTATTGTTGCAGTAATATATGAATTTATATTTCCCATGTTGTGTCATTGTATGTCCACATTCATTGCAAATCATTTTTTTCATTTATTCAACAGCCTTTTTCAATTCATCATTTTATTTGCATATTGAATCCCATACTAAATCAAGTACGTTTTTTACTTTTAGTTTTCCACCATTTCTATTTGATGCATTCCTAATATTTATTTCACAAGTTGGACATAGAGTTACTAAAGCTTCTACTCCCGTATCAAGAGCTTGATTCACACGTTTTTCAGCTAATCTTTCAGCAAGAGGTTTATCAGTGACAAGGACGCCCCCTCCACCACCGCAGCATTCTGCTTGTTTCCCATTTGTTTCCATCTCTATCACTTCTACACCGATTTGTTTTAGTATCTCTCTTGGTTCATCAACCATACCCATACCCCTTGCTACATTACAGGGATCATGATAGGTTACTTTTAATCCCAATTTCTTTGGATTATAATGAGGTAGTTTCTCTGCAATAGTCTCAATTACATATTCAGGTTTTAAATCTGGATAGGCTTTCTTGATAAAAAAAGCACAAGTTGTGCAGAGACATATAAAATCATTATATGGAAAATGCTTGCTGAACTCTTTTTTATACATAGCAAGATCATCTTTATAACCAAGGACAGCAAATGGCATGCCACAACAGTTTTCATCTACTACCTTTGGTTTTATACCAAGTTTTTTAAGTATTTCAAGATATTTTTTTGCATCATCTGTTCTTTCAAGAAAACGACATCCAAGAAGGACTGGTGTTTCTCCTTTTTGAATAGGGGATTTAATTTCTTTCCCAAAAATATTTCCTGTTTGTTTAATTTTATTCAGTAGACCTTTATGTACCTCATACTCAAATCCTGCGTTTACAAGATCAGCTCTTGCAGCAGTTAAAATATCAGGTATAGATACATCAGCTGAGCATTTTTCCATGCAATCCTTACAATAAGTACACTGGTAAATTTTATCTGCAAGATACTTAGAAGGTTCAAGTTGTCCTGTAAGAAGACCAAATGAGAGAATGACCTTACCTCGGGCTCCATCTGATTCCCATCTGAGATCTTTGAATACTGGACATCCCTCAAAACAGTAAGCACATCGTATGCATCTGTTCATGTCATTTTCCCAATCTTTTAAATATTTTATTTCCATACTACTAGATCCCTTCTTATTTAATCTTATTTTTAATCAAAAAATCACTCTTTTTTATAATAATTTTTAATTGCTTTATGTAAGGTATTTATAGCCAGAATGCTGCAATGAGTGTGTTCTACTGGAAGACCTTCTAAAGCCTCTAAAAGATCAAAACAATTAATCTCTTTTAATTCTGGAAGAGTTTTACCTTTAATCATCTTTGTCAGCATACTACCACAAGCAATTGTCGCACCACATCCATCTGTCCAGAAACATGCGTTTGTTATTCTGTCATTACTAATTTCAAGAGTTATTTTCATGGTATCACCACAAGGTCCTTTTATCCTCCCAATAGCGTCGGAATCATCTAAATTACCAAGATTACTAGGATTCCTAAATTCATGAATGACAACTTTGGAATATTTTTTAATCTCTCCATATTCGATTTTCTGCTGTAATTCTTCTAGTAACTTTACAAAATCTTCATCAGTCATTCTTCTAACCTCTCTTTTACATTACCCCACATATTTTCAATACACTTTGACAAATGCCCATCTGAGTACTCTATAACACTTTTTTCATTGACCATAGCTCTTGTGATAATAATATCATAAGGTATTTTACCCACAATGGGAATATTTTCATCTTTACAATAATCCTCAATTTTTCTAGTATTATCCAGATTTATATCATATCTATTTATACAGATTAATGCTGGTATTTTAAAATAACATGTGACATCATAAATTCTCTTTAAATCATGAATTGCTGATAATGTTGGTTCAGTGACAATTAGAACAATATCAACACCTGTAATAGATGCAATAACTGGGCAGCCTATCCCAGGTGGACCATCAATCAATATTAATTTTTTTCTCAGATTTTTCGCTATATTTTTTGCATTTTCCCGTACAACAGAAACAAGTTTACCTGATGCTTCTTCAGCTGTATTTAAAACAGCATGTGAAAGAGGCCCAAATCTAGTCTCAGAAATATAAGCAGATCCTGATTTTCGATCAACCATTTTTACAGCATCAACAGGACATAGATAATTACAAACACCACATCCTTCACACAAATTTTGATTGACAGTAATATTTTCATCTATTGCATTGAATACACAAGAGTCTACACATTTCTTGCAAAAGGTACATTTTGATAGATCTATTGATGCAGATTTGAAGCCTTTGAAAATCATAGTTTTTTTGATTTTGGGTTTAAATATTAAATGAAGGTCTGCTGCATCAACATCGCAATCAGCAAAAACAGTATTTTCTGCTAGAGATGCAAAAGCAGCTGCAATTGATGTTTTACCTGTTCCCCCCTTACCACTAATAATAGTAAGTTGCTTCATTTATTCACCTCTTGCATTATTTTATCGAAAACTGACCCAAACATCTCATGCCACTCATGACTTTCATTAACTAAAGAAATGCCTTTTGAATATAGATATGCAATCCTCTTTCTCTCAGGTATTTTTAGTAAAACTGGAATATTTTCATTTTGACAATAAAGCTCTACTCTATTATCCCCTATTCCATCACGATTAATTATAACACCAAACTGTATTTTCAAATGCCTAACAACTTCAATTGCAAGTTTAAGATCATGAAATCCAAAAGGAGTTGGTTCTGTAACAAGGATACAGTAACCAGATTCATTTATTGATTCAATTACAGGACAAGATGTTCCAGGTGGTGCATCTATGATAACATTTTTATCTCTTTTAATTCTTTTTTTCAAAGATTTAATAACAGGTATCGCCTGTATCTCACCTACATTCAATACTCCTTGATAAAAATCAATATTATTAACCTGTCCATGTTGAATTTTTCCAACAGATCTATTACTCCAATCTATTGCATCATTTGGACAAACAAGTTCACATCCAAGGCAAGAATGACATAACTCAGGGAAAACTAGGACCTTGGAAGGAACAACTGCAATAGCATTATACGCACAGAATTCTGAACATTTTCCACAATAGTTACATTTATTTTTTATTATATTAGGATAATTAACATTAACATCCTCTGACTCATTGATTTTTGCTTTTAAAAAAATATTAGCGTTTGGTTCTTCAACGTCACAATCAATAAACTGCACGTTTCCGAGGCTTAATGCAAGATTTGTTGCAACCGTTGTCTTTCCAGTCCCGCCTTTCCCACTTGCAACAGCAATATTCATATCTTTTTTCACCTCCATCTAATCAATCTCTTTAAGAGAATCTGGAAGCCTCTTACTAGCAAGTTCCGAGTATATTTTCTTGTATTTCGTCCATTGTTTTTCATATTCCATAGAAATCTCTGACACTATTTTTGCGGGTACACCTACTGCAATCGCCTTGATTGGTATCTTTTGTTTGTTTTTTACTACAGCCCCCTCTGCAACTACGGTCAATTCTCCAATCTCTGCCCAATCACTGACAATAGCACCCATACCAATTACTGCCCAATCCTTTATAGTAGCATTATGAATAATAGAAGAATGACCTATTGTTACATTATTCTCTATATTTGTTATGTCATCAGGTCTTGCATGAATAACGACATTCTCCTCAACAGCGGTATTGTCTCCTATTCTTATAGAACCATAATCTCCTCGAATTCTTGCTCCTGGCCCAATATAACAATTTTCTCCTATTATTACATCGCCAATTACATCTGCAGATTTGAAAACAAATGTTCCTTTTCCAATGCTTGGTTTCTTATTTTCAAATTCATAGATTGACATTTAGATCTCTCTGACTATCTATATTTATTAACCAATTAGATACCTTGATTTCTAGGTCTACCACTCAATAACAATGACCTAAATTATGTTCATTATGATGTTGATCTCGAAAAGCATGCTGACCACAGGCATCATCAATACTAGCTTTCTGGAGTTTGTTTTGTTTGAATTCATTAATTGTGTCTTTTACTGTTCCAGATGCACCAATATATACATCAATACCCAATTCTTCAAACATAGTAATCGCTCTTCTTCCAAGTCCACGGCATATCATAACGTTAACTCCTTCCCTTGCCATAATCTCTGGTGGTTGCCCTTCTCCACCCATGTGTTCACTAGTATTTGGAATAACTTTTACCTCATTTGTATCAAGATCTACAATTGTGTATGTAGGTACTCTTCCAAAATGTTCACCAACATTATTATCAATTCCATTTTCCCCCATAGTAGGTATACATATTTTCATCGATTTTCACCTCCTTTATAATTCATTCCAAAATGACTTTCCACACTTGGGCTGTCAATTTCATTTAGCTCACCTCGATTAAATTTATCTAAAATATCTTTTATATTACCACTAGCTCCAGTTATTATTTTAATACCTGCTGCCTTCAAAGTTTGAAAAGCATTCGGTCCAACATTACCAGTAATTACAACTTTGGCACCTGTTTTTGCTACAAGTTCTGCGGCTTGAATCCCAGCACCACCCATAGCTTTTGAACTTTTATTGTCAATTGATTCAAATTTCTTAGTATTTGGATCTATAATCAGGAAATAATCACATCTCCCAAATCGAGGGTCAACATTTGCGTTTAAATCTTCACCTGTTGATGAAATACATATCTTTACAATATTATTATTATTATTCAATTTTTTATTTCCTCCTTTTAATTCATTTTTTCTCTTTTATTATTTTTTTACAGTTAGGATGCCAATAAGCTTAAGGTTTGATTACTCATCCCATTCTATAATCACAATTTGGATACAATATATTCAGGTATCTCACCGTTTCAATCTCTCCTTTAGATTTATTATGTTTCCATTTTTTTGATATATTTGATTTGTAGATGAGGTACTTCTTAATCTGATGAATCCTAATTTTTGGATATATTGCGTTATTTTCTCAATTTCTTTTAATTGGATCCAATATTCAAATCCATCTGTTTTATTTTCATTTAGCATTATTTTTTCATCCTCTAGTCATTGGCGATCCACATTTTTGGCATTTCTGAGTTTGACATGGTGTCGCAATTTTATGTGGTTCTTTTATTCCACATTTTGTACAAATACAATAACCTCCTGGACCTCTGGCAAAACCTCCCCCTAGTCCTCTTCGACCTCCTCTCCCAAATCCACCACCACTATTGTTAGGCATAATTTTTTACCTCCATTTTTCTATCTTTATTCTTTTTAGATTCTATCCAATCTAATACAATTTTTCTACAATTTAGGCAAATATGATATTCATGTAACTTCCCCTTACCTGGTTCAGAATAATCTATTCTAAGAGTTGAATCAAAGATTTCCTCAAATTCCATTGAACAAAAATCACAAATCAAATTTTATTACCTCCAAATACATTTTCCATTTTTCCAAAAATGACATTTATCTTCAATGTAATCCTGTGATTCTCTAGTTATTAAAACTAATGGACATCTCATTTTTCCACCAATACTTTGTTAACAATTTTTTCAACATTTTTAACAATATCATCAAATGATTTTGAGGATTTAGAGCCATTATTATTACCTACAAAGGGTTTTCCTGAATCTCCTAACTTGACAATTGATGGATCAAGGGGTATTTTTCCTAGAAAATTTATTTGAAAATCTTTGGAGGCTTCAAAACCTCCTCCTGTTTTGAAAATATCAATTGATTTTCTACAATGAGGACATTCAAAACCACTCATATTTTCAATAATTCCAATTATTGGTATATTCATTTGTTTAACAAATGTTATTGATTTCCTGACACTATTTAATGCAACATCTTGAGGTGTTGTTACAATTATTGCTCCATCGCAATTAGGTATAATTTGTGCAATACTTAGAGGTTCATCACCTGTTCCAGGAGGTAGATCCACAAGCAAATAATCTAGATTACCCCATTCAACATCTCCAACAAGCTGTTTAATTGCTGTCATCTTCAATGGACCACGCCATATAACTGGGGAATCTCTATCTGATATTAGAAAACCCATTGACATAATTTTCAAATTTGGTGAATACATTACTGGACAAATACCAGATTCAGTTGTCTCTGGTTTCATATCTTCTAATCCAAGTAATTTTGGAATACTTGGACCATGAATATCAATATCTAAAACTCCAACATTGTAATTTTTTTCAGATAATGATACGGCAAGATTTGAAGATACTGTACTTTTTCCAACTCCACCTTTTCCACTTAAAATTAAAATCTTATGTTTAATTTTCTCTAAATTATTCTTAATTTTTGATTCATCATATACTTGTTTATTCACGTTATACACCTTAATTTTTTTTTATTAAATCAAAAAAGAAAAAAAATTCCCCACGAAAAAAATTCTATGGGGTATCTTTTTTTTCTTTAGAGATTTCTTCAATTCTTTTACGAATTGATTTGATTTCTTGTTCAAGATTTTTTGCTGTCTCTTCCAAATATGTTTTTTCTTCATCTTTTGATATTGTGTGAGGATATGTATTAGGATGATAGTATGGTTCTGGAGTTGTATCTCTTCTCCAGAAACCGCGTCCATAACCTCTACCTGAGCCTCTACCTAATCCACGTCCGAAACCATATCTTGGTTTTTCGTAACCTGGAACCTGATTCCCAGTGCAAAATCCTGCTCTTCTTCCTGTCATTGGTCCTTGACCTTCAGGCCCTGTTCTATCGCCGCCTGGCATTTTTTTTTTCACCTCCTTATTTTTATTTTTTATTCCAATCAAAAATGGTTTTTCACTAGTTTTTTGCCATTTTTTCTTATCTTTGTTTAGGGTAGTTGTTGTAGAGTCTGTTTTTGTGGTGAAATTTAATATTTTTATATGGAGTGAGTTTTTTAATAGCAAACCTGCGACCCGACAACCAATATATAGTTTATAGGAAATAATTTATAAACGTATTCATAATAAATATAAGCTTAATACAATTAATTAACTATAATTATTAGCAAAATATATAAATGTTCTAAATGATACAAATAAATATTAAAAATTGATGACTTATGACTAGAGAAAGAATCAAATTAGATGAAAAAGATAGAAAAATTATAACACTTCTACATGACAATCAAGACATATCTCAAGAAGAAATCGCAAAAGAAATTAAATTATCTCAACCATCAGTTGCAATGAGAATAAAAAAATTAAAAGAAAAGGGAATAATTGATAACATAATTGGAGTTAATGTCAATAAGGTAGGTATATATGTAGCAGTTGTATTATTACAAACTACTAATACTACAAAAATTTTAAATTTATTTCGGAAATGCCCGTTTTTTTTAAATGGATTTGTTCTCTCTGGTAAACAAAATCTGATGTTATTATTTGCGGGAGAAGATCTAGCTTCACTTGAGTCAATGATTGATGAACGACTAAGATCAAATGAAGATGTAAAAAGTGCAGAATTTAATATTTTAATATCAAGTATCAAGGATTTTATATTGCCTGTGAAAATGGTAGAAAGACCATTAAACAAACCTCCTTGTGGAATAGATTATAAAGAATGTCAAGCATATCATGAAAATCGTTGTTTTGGATGTCCTGCCACTATTAGGTATAAAGGAACATTTTGGTAGAATAAAGAAAACGTGATACATATGAAAACTGTTTATGGTCCAGTATCGTCATGGAGATTGGGAAGATCCCTTGGTGTTGATTTAATTTGTTCAAAAGAAAAAATATGTTCATTTGACTGTTTATATTGTCAATTGGGAAAAACAGTAAAAACAACTGTAAATAGAAAAAAATTTGTTTCAATAAAAAAAATGAAAACAGAAATTATTGAAGCATTAAAGGAGACAACTCCAGATGTTATAACATTCTCTGGAACAGGAGAACCAACTATTGTTAATAATATGGAATTAGCGATTGAAACAATTCGAAAAATATCTAACATACCATTAGCTGTTTTAACTAATTCCTCATTGATGAATAAAGCGGATGTAAGAAATACGATTAATAAACTAGATATTGTTGTTGCTAAGCTCGATGCTCCCAACGAGAAAATATTCAAAATTATTAACCAACCAGATGACAATATTACTTTTAAGGAAAACATTGAGGGTATCAAAAAATTTAAAAAAATGTTCTCAGGAAAACTTGCGTTACAGATTATGTTTATGTCTGATAATATACAGTATGCAGATGATATAGTAAAGTTGGTGAAAAATATTGGACCAGATGAAGTTCAAATAAATACACCTCTAAGAATCTCCCCTGTAAAACCATTAACAAAGAAACAACTTGAGCTAATAGAAAAAAAATTTAAGATTCATTCAATGAATACAATTTCAGTTTATACGAGTAAAAAACCAAAGACTAGGCCACTCGATAAGATGGAACTTATCAATAGACGAAGAATGGAAGTATAAAAATGAAAACAAGGCAATACAACCAATTTATTTTATAACTTTATTTTTTGAGGATTTTATCTGGGATTTTTCCATTTCAATACTAGTTATGAATTATGAATCTTCTCCATTTCCTCATAATCACCAAGTAATAATGCTACAAACTGTTTTATACAAGAACGGCTAATCTTATATATGGGGGGTAAAAATTAAAAACAAATCCGTCATCTGGGGGATTATTATTCTATATCTTTTATCATTAATTTCATACAGTACATCTACTCTTGCTGATGAAGAATCGTATTCAATGGAATTTAGGTCATATATTGATTTTGATATGGATTTATCTGTTCTAAATAAACCGCTTGAAATAGATGTAGTTTATGAAATACCTATTACAGTCAATTATTGGACAAATATACCTGATTTTTTCAAATCATTACCCTCTAGACTTACAAATAATTTTCTTTTTGATACAACTATTAAACCTATGAAAGAAATTAGATTAGAGGTTGAGTTTATTCCATCCTGGGCTGATATTTATTTTATCTCACCTGTTATATTAGCAGATATACCTTATGAATCTGATGCAAAATCTAGTGTTGAAACCATTCTAATAATAAAAATTACGTCTTCTGCTGCATATCATCAGCCGTATAATATTGGTCTTTTAGCTTCAACTGAACAGGTAAAAAGACTAAGTGCTTATTATTATTCTCCTTCTGAATCAATAGAATTTACTCCAAAATATTTTCCATTATTAAAAATTACAAATAATTATCCTATAATTAATGCAGATAGAATCAATAAAACAATTATTCCAATAGAAATAACCAATAAAGGTAATCATCTATCTCAAATTACATCATCATTAATATATAATCATTCATCTTATTTTGATGTAATAATTGAACCAATATCAATGATTCTTGAGGTTACATATAAGGGGACATTCAATTTATCAGTAAATCTTAATTCAGAATTTGGATTTTTTGAAGATATTAATATTAATGAATCAGTTGAAATACAGTTTAAATGTGAAGAATCTCCTGTTGATGATATAAATAACAGTATTCAGGATTCTACATTTATTTCAATAGCATATAATCAAAATGATTTTGATGATTTCCTGGATTCATATTTAACAATAATTCTAATAATTTTATTTATTATTTGTTTAACTATTATTCTCTTGATATGGAGATGGAGGGCAAGAAAAAATTGAAAACTTTAACCATTATATTTACTATGGTTTTATTATTCTCAAGTATAATTCCTTTTGTCTCAAGCTATGAGACACCGTCTAATAATATCATCTATGTAGATGATGACGGCGGTGCTGATTATACAAGGATACAGGATGCAATAGATAACGCATCTGATGGTTATACCGTATATGTTTATAATGGAATTTATTATGAAAATATAACTATCGATAAATCAATCAAACTCATAGGAGAAAATAAAGGTCTGACAATTATTGATGGTAAAAATGCTGAGAACGACGGGATTAATCTGATTTCAATAAAATCAAATGAAGTTCTCGTAAATAGTTTTACAATAAAAAATAGTAATTCAAGCTTTCATCAACTAAGATTTGATAATGGTGTTTCATTAGATCATTCTTACAATATTACAATAAATAATACAAGGATTCTAGAATGCAGTCGAGGTATTGTACTTTTTTACTCATCAGCATCTATAATGAATAATACAATCTTAAGAACAAAGAAATAGGGGGATACTGGGATTGGAATATGGAACTCGGATGCTATAGTATCCACCAACATTGTTGATGGTGATTATTCCTCATGCATTTTTTCAAATTATGCAAATACATCAATAGAAAAAAATATAGTCAAAAATTCTTCTACTTATGGCATACATATCTCAGATAGTCTTTATGCAGGTGGTTCAAATGTTGTTGGAAATCATATCCAAGATAATTCTTTTGGTATTTTCATGGATTTTTGTTATTCAATAAATGTAGTAAATAACAATTTTATTGATAATAGATTAAATGTATTATTTAGTAACTGTCTTTTTACTAAATGGAGTAATAATTTTTGGGATAGACCTCGCATATTACCTAAGCCGATTCTTGGATTTATATGGGGTTATCCCAGTATTCCAATACTGAACTTTGATTGGAACCCAGCATTATTACCATATGATATTTCCTCTCTTGAGGTGGATAAGGAGTGAAAAAGATTATCCTCTTTGGATGTATTTTTCTTCTAATTCTAACTAGTTTAACTCAAATATCTTCCAGCAATATGATTTCTGGAAATAATATCATCTA
>JAHWGJ010000012.1 GCA_020054475.1 Thermoplasmata archaeon
AAACTCTACAAAACCCTAATCCACCAAACTATCCAAACCAAAGTATTGATTTTTTAATTGTTCATCCACATTTTGATGATTGGGATGATTATTTACAAATTGAAGAGGATATTTTTATAACTCCCATAAATCAAAGTCAAAAGGGAAAAAATACTATAGAAATATGTGGATTAAATAGATTAGAATTAGCAGAAGATAGAGCATGTTTTTTAAATATAAACATCCAAGAACATAAAAAGAAATTAGTTTTACTTCTTTCGAAACCAAATGATCCAAATGTGATTAATTCATGTTTGTTAAGACAAATTACTAATTTTATAAATACTTACTAAAATTACACTTAATAATCTCATAATTACTATCACCCAGATCTTTATAACACAAAAAACTTTGTTTTGAAGCCTCCTGAAAGACAAAATAGAAAGATATATACTAGAATTCAAATTCTTTCTCCTAATATTTTAAAAGAATAAACAACTATTTAAAGATCCCTTCAATAAATATGAAATAATATGGTGGAACATATACTACCTCGTGGCTGGCAATTTTACCATCAAGAACATCTTTTTATTCGAGCAAATATAGGTTCACCTATGGTGCAATTAAAATTTTTCCATTACCCTTCTTATCAACAAACTGTAGATATCATCCAACCTCCTTTAGATTGTATATTAAAAACAAAAGGAAACAACAATTTTTTTCTCTTTCAAAAGAAAGTACGACAAAAATATTCAATTTCTCTTGAAAGAACAATAAATGTTTTTCCAACCCAATTTTCTGCTCCGCATAACATGGATTGGGGTGTTATATCAAAGATCCCGCAAAACCTTCGGTGTAAATATAAACAAAGTTCATATTATTGGCCAGTTCAATCATCATTGCTTCAAAAGTTATCCGAAGAAAATTGGTTTGAAATTGATGATCTTTTAACATGGGTAAAGACAATAGGCTATTACTTAATTAATAAAATAAAACATCCTGAAAAACAAGAAAAAAGATTAGGAGCGGAAAAAGCCTTTCAAGTTGGTAATGGCGATTTTGATGAATTCACTGATCTTTTCATTACGTTAGCTCGGATGCGAGGGATCCCTTGTAGGCGATTGACCGGATATTTCATACGTAATAAAAAAGCAGAAGCGGAACCACATGCATGAGGGGAAATTCTATCACAAACCATTGGATGGATTCCAATCGACATTGCTTTGCACAATATTGGGAACCATACGATTCATTATGTTATTTCTAAGATTGAAGAATTTAATCCCTCATTATCTGGTTATCAAATTCTTAAACCGCAATCTTCTGTCACTTATCACTGGGAGAGACCTATTCCAATCATAACACCAATCTATTAGTCTTTACATTTTTTTATAGTATAAATTCTTTACTTAGATAAACATTACTTACCGATTATCATGTTTTGAAGCCTCCTGAGAGACAAAAGCATTATTATAAAAAATGAGAGAAGTATGATTGAATGAATGGAAATCGTTCAAACAACCATAAAAAGATTCTAGGTAATTGATTGAATATCTTTGTTTTTGGCATACTAACAGATAACGGGTCAGACCACTCGCTTTCGGCACCAAACTGATCAATTGCTTTTACTTTTATCTCATAGGTTCCCTGTTCTGTCCATTTATGGGTTGCTTTTATACTACCAAAAACTGGTGTCTTAATCCAAACAGAATAAGATCCATCACCCCAATCAAATAACATCATCATATCATCACCATCAGGATCCGTTGTTTTGGTAGCTCTATATTCATAGTCAACTCTGGGCTTACCAGAAATATCACCAGTTGGAGCAGAAGGTTTTAATGGTGGGTGATTATCCTCTGGTTCAAAAAGAGACCCCAGATGGATGTTTCGTTCACCCTTTGCAAGTTCTTCGTTTAAATCAAATTCTAATGTTTTGTCATAGTTATATTTATAATTGACATAAAAAATTCCTTGCTTTAAATCATATACATTTGAAAAAACAGTCCCACTTTGATGTGTTGCATTGCATATAGATCTAAAATATTCATCAGATAAATCAGTCATATTTTCTAGCATACTAACAGCTGTTGCATATCTCAAGCATGGATACCCGCCAACTTCGGGATGTGTTTGATAAAAATTTGTAACAACCTGAAAATCACCTTCTCTATAAACAATATCATCACCCTCAATAATCACTGAATCGCCATATTTATCAACAACAAAGACTTGAATAAAATACATACCTTCAAGATTATACTGATCAAATATTTCCAAAACCTCAGAAACATTGGAACATTTTGCTAGACAATAAGCCCAAATCGCATATTGATAATAATCTGGATCATCACTATCAAATGTGGGTTTATCACTTGAATTAACAGGTATTAAATCTGGTGTAAATAATAAATCAAAATATAATCCCTGATCATTCATACCTTGCTTAGGTACTATATAATCTGGAAGATAATAAGGGTATTTTTCTATCAGTAGTGGAAAGTTAAACTCGAATATAACACGTCCAAATTTTCCTTCCTCAGCTGGAAAAGTATGCATATATACATTAAAATTTGGTGTCCAATCATGGTTGGCTCCAACTAAAATTGTATCATCTTCAGATGCTGTAAAACCAGTACAAGCAGAAACCTGAAAGAAAACAGTTCCAATCAAAAGCGTTAAAATAAAAATTCCAATAATTTTCTTCATTTTGATTTGCCCCCCATAGACAGAGTAATAAATATAATACTTTTTGTATTTAAAAGATTATCTTAGTATTATTACTTGCTGATAATAATGTTAATTGTTAGTATGATTATAGTTTTAGAAAGGTTAAAATCTTACAACTTTCATATATAATATCGGAGGGAGTGATATTAAGAAGATTTATATAACAACTAATACAAATTGTCGTAGAAGACTTCTTGATACGCAAAAAATTAAATTATACTTCCAAAGAAATAATTGGGATGTTCTTGATAAACCTAATAAAGCTGATCAAATAATTTTTGTTACCTGTGCATATAGAGATGAAATTGCAGATGATTGTTTAGAACAAATAAAAGAAATGCAAAATCTTTCAGGAGAACTTATTGTTGTTGGATGTCTGCCTGACATTGAACCAAAGAAATTAAAAAAAATATTTAACGGAAGAACCATAAGTACGAAAAATCTCAATTTTATAGATAATTATTTTCCTGAGAATACCATAAAATTTAAAGATATTTCTGATTCTGATGTCATTTCAGAAGGAATAACTCAAACTCAAGTTAATAAAGGAATTAATATGATTCCATTAATTAGTAAAACCTACTCACATCTACAAAAAAATATCATAAAACATCTATTTAATCGTCATTTATTACTATATTTATACCCACATGAAAAAAATAATTATCATGTTAGAATATCATGGGGGTGTTTAGGTAGTTGTACGTATTGTGCCATTCGAAAGGCTATTGGTACATTAAAAAGTAAACCAATCGATGATTGCATAAATGAGTTTGAAATTGGATTAAAGCAAGGTTTTAAGAATTTTATTATAACTGCTGATGATGTTGGAGCTTATGGAGTTGATATAGGGTATACTTTTCCACAATTAATAGAGAGATTATCTTCATTTAAAGGAGAGTATAAAATATCAATCCAAGATTTTGATCCGAAATGGATTGTAAAATATATCGATGATTTAGATGGGATCTTCAAGAAAAATAGAATTTCAAGCATAAATGTTGCATTACAATCTGGAAGTAAAAATATACTCAAACTTATGAACAGGTATAATGATATTGGCAAAATAAGTGATGCGATTCAAAGATTAAGAAATAGTAATAATGATTTCTCACTTGATACTCACTTTATTTTAGGTTTCCCATCTGAAACAAGAGAGGATTTTCATCAGACTATGAAATTTGTTATAGATAATGGATTTGATATGGGTTTTATCTATCGTTTTTCACTAAGATCAAATACTAAAGCTGATAAGATTGAACCAAAAACTCCTCAAGATGAACTAGATTATAGAATGCTTACTGGAATGAAAATACTAAAAAACCATAAATACAAAGTATTATCTCTATCAAAAAATAGTTTTTATTCATTCTACAAGTAGCATTATTACTTGCAGAATATGATGTTTTCGGGAGGGAAGAAAGAGAACAGTCAAAAAATAAGAAATTGAATAACTGTCCCCTTTCTAACTGATATTGGCATCAAGATATTATATATAAAAATTTTCATTGATTGCTATCAATTTCGATAAAGTAAATATAGATTTCTGACTGTTTTTCAACCTGCTGACCAGCTTCATTGTATTCCTTTTTTAGTAATTATTAAATGATTTATTCAATGTATTATATCATAAATTAGGATATAATAAAATTGTTTTCAGTATGTTTTCACTATGTATATTCGTGCCATTATATCGTGTAACAGGATATAATGAGTAGCGAATTAACAAGCTCTTAGTCTATCGGAAACGAAATGGATTTTTTCAAAAATTCCTTCTGATAACCAACGGATAGAAGAAGTACACTTGATATTCATACACGTTAACGTGAAAAAGGGTTATTTTGTACGATATATTTATATCGTTTTTTACCTAATTTTTCAAAAAATAAGAAAAAATGGCAAAAAAACCAACTTTGACAAAAAAAACAATTTATGATATCATTTTTAAACTGATTCGTAGAAACAACAGATATAAAAAACGAACCTACGAAAATAGTCACAAAAGATATTAAAGAAAAATCTGTTGAGGATTACTTAGGTTTATGTCATCAATTGATTTTATTTTGACCCGCAGAAGCATTAGACACTACGATAAGAAAGATATCCCTGAGGATATATTGAACCAGGTCTTTGAAGCTGGAAGAAATGCTCCTTCAGCTGTCAATAGGCAACCAATTCATTTTGTCATCGTAAATGATGAAGAAGCAAAGAAAGAATTGTCCAAAGGAATGTTTAACCGACATATCAAAGGTTCTCCAGCTGTTATTGTTGGTTGTGCCGATGTAAATTCGGTTTTGACTGGAAAATGGGCAATTGTTGATGTTGCAATCGCGATGCAGAACATGGTTATTGCCGCATGGACTTTTGGAATTGGTTCTTGTTGGATAGGGGACTTCAATGAGAAAAAAGTGAAGAAGTTGCTGAAAATTCCTGATAAATGGAAGGTTGTTGCGTTGGTAACCCTTGGTTATCCTGCTGAACAGCCAAAGCAACGAAAGAAGAAACCAGTTGAAGAACTATTTAGCTTCAACAGTTTCTGATTTTTTGGATAGAACCGGTATTTTGGTATTCAAATACCTTCTCTTGCATTAATCAATTAATTTATATTTTTACTAGTAAATTGCAGTTCGAATCCCGACGGGAGCACTTTCGATTATAGTTAAATGCCCCACAACATATACATCTGGTTGTGAAAAAAAATGGGGGATAACTACTACAATAAAAAAAGACTGAACAACGCGATAAAAAAATATCTTCAACAAAATCAAAACAACAAAAATAAAATACAATTCATCGAATTTATAAAACATTTAGCTGCAAAAGATATATCCCCAAGTCGGCAGTTAAAATATTTTTACAATCTAAAGATATTAATAACAAAAATCAACAAACCATTCAATGAAATCACAAGAAAAGATATTGAAGAAATTGTAATCTGGATAAACGATTCCTACAAAAATTTCTGGACTAAAAGAGATTTCAAAATTGAATTAAATATATTTTTCAGATGGATAAAAGAAGAACAAGGCTTTGAGTTTCAAAAACATGAATACCCAAAAGAGGTAAGATGGATAAGCTCTGGTAAAAAAAATAATCAAAGAAAACTACCTAAAGATATGCTTACATCAGATGAAATAAAAGAATTAGCAAATCATACTAACAATCTGCGAGATAGAGCATTTATTCTTTCTCTCTATGAAACAGGAGCGAGAATAGGTGAATTATTAGATGTAAAAATAAAGGATGTTGAATTTGACAAATATGGTAGTCTAATAAATCTCAATGGAAAGACAGGTCCAAGAAAGATACGTATACTTGCATCATCGCCAGCGATTAGTAATTGGCTGATGGAACACCCTAAAAGAGCTGATAGGGAAGCACCACTTTTTGCAGGGATCTGGTCAAAGAAGAGAGGAAAACCAATAGGATACCAGACATATAGGAAAATGCTTAGAGAAGTTGCAGAAAAAACAGGGATAAAGAAACCTGTTAACCCCCATAATTTTAGACATTCACGTTCGACTGAACTTGCAAAACTGTTTACAGAGAGTCAACTATGTGAATACTTGGGATGGGTTCAAGGGAGTAAAGAGGCGGCAACCTACGTTCATCTATCAGGACGTGATATGGATACTGCGGTTCTAAGGATGAATGGTATAATAGATAAGGGGGAAGAAGAAAAAAATAGATTCAGGATGATAACATGCCCGCGATGTAATACAAAGAATTCACCAGGGGGTAAATTTTGTAGCAACTGCAGTCTTGGTTTAGATCTTAAAACTGTTAAAATCTTTGAAGAAACAAAAGATGATTTAAATACAAATATTCTAAATATTTTTCAGGATAAAGAATTAGCGCTTCAAACACTTGATGCATTGACAAAATTAATACAAAAACAATAACAAAAAAAAATATTTTTTCTGAATAACACTCTGTTTTATTTTAAGTTTATAAAGAAGTGATATCATATATTTTTGTAATAGTAATTGGAATGAATTGACTATTTGATTCATTTGCTGGTAGTGGCACATGCAAAATGAGAATATTCAAATCGAGAATAACCAATATTACAAATATCAATTAGAAGAATAATTATGAAAAATAAAGCTGAAGACATAACATTAAAAAAATATCCACATCTAAAAAAATATTTAGAGGAATCTAACCAGAAATATAATCTTGATTCATCAGAGGATCTATTTAATTTATTCAATATAATTTTAAAGAGGATTAACAAAAAACATGAGATAACAATAGATGAAAATGAAAAAAAATGAATTGGTTTAAAGATGAATAAAGTAGTTGGTGCAAGGATAAATGATTCATTATACAATAAAATGAAAAAAGATGGTAGACCTCAAACAATCATAATACGCGAAGCATTAACTCAATACTACTTTAAGAATGAAAGAAAAATCGATGTTAACAGTCTGTTTACAGCTGTTAACAATAAAAAAAATAATGATAGGCATAAAATGATCGCCAAGGAAGTTGATGATCTATAAAGATATTAAGAAACAAAATAATAAATAAATTTATATTTATCAATAGGCGTGTAACAAAGTAGCTATCTTACAAAAATCCCCAAAAAAACCGCTGAAAATATTAAAATAATTTTTTGAAAAACCTTATTTTGTTTATTTTAAAAATCATTCAACACAAAAAACTTTGTTTTGAAGCCTCCTGAGAGACAAACTCTTGAGTCATCATTCTGGCCTCTCGAGCCGTATACTAAGGTTCAAATCCACCGTCCGACTTGCTTCTTAAAATCTCGATATTTTTCTCCAAATTCCTCTTCAAGGATGACCTCTTCTCTCTTGATGAAGACAAACCTGAATATAAGGTATACAACAATTAGAAAAAAGGCAGTAACAATACTACTCCATACAATGACCAGCCCCAACATCATCAGGAGGCATCCAAGGTAGATGGGATTCCTAGTAAATCTATATGGTCCAACCAAAACTAGATCCGAAGGTCTCTGCATGGGTTCTCGATCTTTAAAGCTAATTCTGCCAATCCAAAGGAGAGTATAATTCGCCCAAATGATCAAAAACATTCCAACTGGAATGAACAGAATCCCGACATAATTGTAAGGTTGGGGAATTACGTTTGGTGGAAATGTGAAGATGTCTTCCATGTTCTGCGCAGAAATGTCGAAGATATTGATTAGTAAAATTAGGATGTATGATAATATGGTTGCGACTATCGTTATCCACAACAATTGCACGATTATCATGGTGCGAGGGTACTTTTTCTTCATCTTCTCAAAATCAACCATCAAAATATTACATATTCAATTGGTTATAATAGTTTCATTATGTTTCTTCAAATGATCTAACATAATTGATCTTGAAATAGAATTGCACTCCTATCACAACATTTTTTCATCATTTGTAGCATTATTACTTGGTGATTATGATGTAGACTTACATCATATTTTGATGCCTCCTGAGAGACAAAAAGAAAAAGAGAAGAGGGAATAACTTATTATCCATCGCAGATATAAACACAATTCAAGAAATGATCTTTCAATGTTAAACTTTGAATGCTATCATCACAAATCTCAATATTTGCATTAAAGAAAAGCCTTGATCCCATGAAACCTATCAAAACATAACCATAAACTACCTCATTTGTTTCACAATGAGCGAACGTTCCAATTGCTAAAATATGCTTTTCAGCTAATATCTTATCTTCATCATTTTCAGTTGTGGCAGCATTATTTTTAGGCATTGTAACAGTGAGAGGATCAGACCATTCAGATTCTTCACCATATACATCTTTTGCCTTCACTTTTATCTCATAATCATTATCTTCATTCCAGATATGAGGTGTTGAGATTGTTACTCCACTATCATAGGGTCCTAGCCATCCGCTTGTTTCGCTTCCCCAATCCCATTTATAATAGACTTGATCACTATCAGGATCAGTTGTTGAAGTTTGATAATTATATTCATCACCAGTTTTACCAGTGGTTTCTCCCGATGGTTTTGATGGTTTATTTGGCGGATTGTTCTCTATTGGGTCTTCATGATTCTTTATTGTAAACCAATCACTACTGTCATGTCTTATGAGGCTATTACTATCAACTGCTTCAATAAGAAGTTTATATTCACCATCTGGAAGTGTTGTTGTATCCCAATTATGCTCACCGTCATTTTCAAGAATACCATTGATTCTATGCCATATTCCAGTATCATAATAGAATAAATGTATGGGTAGGTTATCTTCATCCTCTGAATCCTCTGCAAACCATTCAACTGTTATTGTATCTTTTAGAATTTCGCCTCCAGTTGGATAGATAAGTTGAACAATTGGTGGGCTTCCATATCCTATTGTTGCATATGTTGTATCTGTACCCGTTTTCCCGCGATTATCAGTTACATTAAGTATAATAACATAATCACCTAAATCATCATAGAAATGGGTTGGATTGATTCCAATGCCTGTGTTTCCATCACCAAAACTCCATTCATAGGAAATTATGGTTCCATCAGGATCATAGCTGCCTGAACCATCAAAAGTAATTGTTTTTAAAGGTTTTTCATGATATGGTCCATCTGCATCAGCAATTGGTCGTTCATTTTCGATTACTGTAACAGTTAAACTACCTGACCACCCACTTTCATAACCATGTTCATCACGAGCTTGAGATCTCACATAATATGTTCCATTAAGATTCCATGAGTGAGACATGCCCCCAGGGTTACCTGAATCAACCAGACTTGTCCAACCTGAAATGATTCCATCATCCCAGTCAAAACGATACTGCACACTGTCATTATCAGGATCGATTGCAGATGAAATATATAAGGCAGATTCGCCTTCTTTTAGACTTGTCAGACCAGAAGGAATAGATGGAGTTAATGGTGGGCTTAAAATATTTACTGTAAATCCGCTAGACCAGTTACTTAGAAGACTATTTTCATCACGAGCTTGAGCTTTGACTACATATATGCCGCCAATTGTCCAAAAATTCTGTAATGAACCTATATGACCTGATGAATCTAAACTAGTCCAATCACTATAATCATGAGTTCCATTTGCACCCCAATCAAAACGGTACTGTACCTGATCACTATCTGGATCAATGCTAGAGGTATTATATGTGCCGGATTCCCCAACACCTAAAACAGGTGGACCATCAGGAGTATCTGGATTGTTTGGAAATTTGTTTTCACTCCCGATAATTGCTGTGCCATAATCAGAATTACCGGCATCTTCGTATACTATTATGAATTTGTCAGCGCTAAGATTAGCAACCGATATTGAGGATGTAGTATCTTGGTTGAATACATATTCTTCGCTGCTGTACGTGATGGTCTGACCTGAGTAATAATCTAATCGTTCGAAGAACATCGCTGTTCCATAATTAGAATTAGCAACATCTTCATATGCAATAACGAATTCGGTTTGGGATAGTGCTGAAGCTGAAATATGACCTGTTGTATCTGGGTTAAACACAAACTGTATCTCGGGTGTGAACCAAACGCCGTTCTCTAATCTAGATATATATCCTTTACCTTGACCAGAGTCAGTAGTATGACTATATGTTATTAAGAATTCGGATGGGCCAAGTGTTGTAACAGAAACATTATCGATTATACCCCCTTCAAAATAAATAGGATGATCCGTGTAAACGTAGTTGTCATGTTCATCACCATAAGCCATACAATTTTCTCCCCAAAAATTATCATATACAACCGTGAATTGATCATCCAAAAGAGCTGTAACTGATACATAATTAATACCAGCAGAGGCTTCTTCTAAACGTTCTTCATTGCCATATGTGATAGTATTACCTGATACCTCACCACTTCTTACTAATCCACCATACATAGATAATGGAGCGCCATATGCTACTACAAATGTAGTTGATGTAAGAGATGCGACTGAGATTGGCGTGGTGTACAAAATATTAAACACATAACCCGAGCCATATGATATAGTATTACCTGAGACATCACCTATTACAGCTGTACCATTACCAAAATTACTACTATCATTAAAAGCAACTACGAATTTGGTTGATGTAAGAGCAGCAACTGAAATATCATTAGTTTCAGCAGAATTAAATACATACTCTGAACCATAGGTTATGGCATCTCCTGATACATCACCAATTATAGCTGTACCATAACCTGAATTACTTTCATCTCCATAGACAACTATAAATTTGGTTGAGGATAGAGATGCTACTGAAACATTATTGGTAATAGCAGAATTAAAAACATATTCCGAACCAAAAGCAAGACCAGTACCTAAAGTAAATTGTGTTTGAGCAACACCATTCAAGTAACTATTACTATCAGCAGATGATAAAAAAGTTTCAATATCTTCTATTTCATTAGCTGGAGATACAATGATACAGGACGTCAGCAAAGAGATAAAAATTAGAATTCCAAATACTTTATTTTTAATGTATATTCCCCCTAAATTATATATTTATCAATAATTATAATGATAAAATGATTTAAAAGATTAACGCACTTTAACCAAACATATGTTTGCAACATTTGTAGCATTATTACTTGGTGAATATGATATTGTAGATTACTTATTTTTTATTTTCAGATTCTATACCATACAAATGCTTAGCAGCCACTATATGTATATGGGGGGCTAAACCAATTATACCGAAAAAAACTGCAAGTAGGAACCAAGACATTGAATCCAATCCAAGAGTAATGTTAAATAATCCAGCAATAACTCCCGATATAGCAAACAAAAAACCAAATAATTCACAAATGTTACACCACATTCCACAGATTCTAATCTCTTTCTTAACTTCCTCACGATTCTTAAAAGGTTTCTCAGAAATATTCATCACTTCCTTTTTTCCATTTTATCACACCTGATTATTATCAACAAAAGACATCTTATATAATTTCACATTTGTAGAATTATTGCTTGGTGAATATAATAATAAATAATATAAATAACTATACTAACCCTAGTTAAATTATTAACAAAGTTACTTCTTATTAAATCTGATAAGTTCTCTATTACTAGTTTATAATTTACCTTAATTTGATATTCGATTTAATCTGAAAACGTAGTTGTTTTCACTTTTTTGCTAATAGAAGAGATGTAAACTTTGATATCTTCATCTGTTATTTTATCATACGGTTTTTTTAGTTGCCTTGAAAATACTTTAATTGTTTCAGTTTTATTAAAACATGTATTCTCTGCAAGTCCTTTTAATGAATTATCTCTATAATATTTATGTAGAACTTCAATTTGTTCTGGTAATAATCCTTTAAATCTAGCTTCCGCTGAACAATCATTATGTTCCATAATAAAAACCCCAATAAAATCACATTTAAACTATTATAAATTATTGACTTTTTCTTCTGTAACTTTACTTAAATTTAGGTATTACTTTCGGGAATATAATCGTTTCGGTAATATAAAAATAAGTATTTCATTCGAGGATTACTTTAATATATAAGAATTTCATTCAAAGCTGCCATGCAAAGTGAGAAATTAGCAATAATAGCATTGGTGATAATTATAGCAGGAGCTTTATCAGTATATCTTGTTTCATCAAATTCTGATTATATATATGAAAATCTTTTTGGAAAACCAGATATAGGACATTCAAATGATATAATTGAATATGGTGATAATGTTGATTTGCATTATATAGGCAGGTATGCTTCAAATAATTCAATATTTGATTCATCTTATAATGATACTACAACAATGACAGGTGGATCTCCATTGAAGGTATTTGTAACTTTAAACAATAGTGAAATATCATCAATGAGTGGATATACTAATGTGATAGAAGGATTTGCCGAAGGATTAATTGATTTAAAAGAGAATGAAAGCAAAATAATTGGTCCGATTTTACCTGAAAAAGCTTATGGTATTAAACCTGTTGTTGGAGATAATTTAGATTTGACTGATTTAATTGGTGTAACTCAGATTTATGAGATTGTAAATATTATAGAAAATGCTGAAATGCCTGAAGAACTAATTCCATATTTTGGAATGGATAATACTAATATTTATGTTCTTAAAGAAGATTGGCATTTTATTGGTGAAGTACTTGATATAACTTCGATTTATCTTTCTTGGGGAAATTCATCTGTTGTAACAAAAATTAATGATACAAAATTATGGATGTATACTACTCCAACTAATGAAGTTGGGGAATATTTTACTTGGAGATATTTAGATATAATTTCTGGTTCAGAAATAACATTTCCTGAGAGTACAAGTATTATAACTGACATGGATAAGAATTCAATTATTGTATCTAACGAACCAGAATTAAATTCAATAATCAATGTTTCATATGGTGGTTTCTATTTTATGGATTATGTTATTCAAAATATTACAGAAGATACAATAAATGCATCATTTTCTGACCCTTCAACTGGCGATGTTCAATATATGAATTTTGAAAAACAACAGTTAATAATGAGAAATGAAACGCAAAATATAACAATGGATATACCAGAAGAATATCTTGAAATTATATTACAACAGTTAAGAATGTCTTTAGATAACTTTGATTTAAGTTTAGATAAACTGGCTGGAGAATCCTTGATATTTGAAGTTGAAATAATAAAAATCTATAAAAATTCTCAAGAAGAAAGCTGAGTTTTTATTCTTTTTTCAAGAAGTTGCAAAAACTCTTCTTCTTTTCCCTTTGGTATTGTTGCACCAGCCGCAATATTATGACCGCCACCAATTCCATTTAAATCTTTTGCAGCTTGATTCATTGCAATTGACAAATTCAATCCTTTTTCAACGAGTTCTTGTGTGCCACGAGCTGATGCTTTAACATCACCATCCTCTTTAAATGAAAAACCAATTAATGGTAAATCATTACTTACTTCAAATGAATTTAGTAGCATATTTGTAACAATACCTATAATAGTATCACGTATACCGGATTTGGCATGATAGAATTGCAAAAATTCACGTCTTTCAATTCCTTCTTCTTTTGCAAATTGTAATCCCTCAACAAGATTTTTTCGATGGCCTCTCAAAAGATTTTGAGCATCATTTAACCATTTATTTCTATCACCTAAACATACATTTAATCCAACCATGTATTGTCCATATCTTGCTGTAGAATTTAGTAATGTTGCATATTCTTTTGCGTCATGAAGCTCTGTGCCTTCCTTCTCATTTTTCAATATATATACTTCACTAATAATTCTTTTAGTTATTTTATGGCCAAATCCTTTTGTAAGTAATAATTCAGCAATATTTGATATGATTTTTCGTCTTTCATTCTTACTTAGATGAACCCAGCATCTCGATTTATCTCCATCTTTAATTTTTATATTTAATTTTTTCAAAAAAGATATACATGCTGATTCACGACCTGTTAATCCAGGTATTATTGGATTATTTGCGAATTGTAATAATTTATAAACAGGTCGGGTTTCTCTACCAAAATAGCTTATATCCTTTTTTATAACAATTTGGTTAGATTTTTTACCATCTTTTAATATATCTTGATTTAGACCGATCAACTTACAATTTTTTTTATCTTGAAGATCCCCACATGCGCCAATAATCGCTAGGGATGATAAATCAATATTTTTTTTATCAATAGATTTTGAAACAAGATAAGTTGCACCAGCTCCACTTAATTCAAAACTACCATCAAATCCAAATAAATGAGGATTGAAGTGATAAGAATGATCTGCATCTTGATTGCATGAATGATGATCTGTTATTATTTTGTTTTTTATAATTGAATTTGAAGAAATACTACTTCCTAAATCTGTAAACCATATTAGTTTATGATTTTCATTTTTTAATTTTTCTTGTATATTATTATCAAGTTGTTTTACGAATTCTATTGAATATGGTTTTCCTAATCTTTTTAATGTTAATGCTGCTATTGCACCAGCAGTAATTCCATCTGCATCGATATGAGTAACAACATGAATCTTTTCTGAATTATGTATGATTTCAGCTAATTTACTCGCCCTATTTATCAAGGAAGTGCACCAGTATTTGTAATTAAAAATACTTCTAAATAGTTTTTCTTTTTTTAATTATATCATTGATTTATATTTTTTATAGCGATCATTAACATTTTCTTCAAGTTTTTTATGTAGTTTTTTAGCTTCCTCTGGAAATGTCCTAGTTAATGAGTTATATCTTATTTCCCCCATAATAAAATCTCTAATTTTTCCATTGGGTTCTTTTGAATCTAATTGAAAAGGATTTTTATCCTCCTTGGATAGTCTTGGATCGTATCTATAAAGTGGCCAATATCCTGATTCAACAGCTATTTTTTCTTCATATTGAGTTTTTCCCATACCTAATTTTATTCCGTGATTTATGCATGGTGAATATGCAATTATTAATGAGGGGCCATGATAGGATTCTGCTTCTTTTAAAGCTTTTATTAATTGGTTTTTATTTGAACCCATTGCTACGGATGCTACGTATACATATCCATATGTCATTGCCATCAGTCCAAGATCTTTTTTCTTGGTTTTTTTACCTGATGAAGCGAATTTTGCAACTGATCCGATGGGGGTTGCTTTGGAGGATTGACCTCCTGTGTTTGAATAAACTTCTGTATCAAATACTAATATATTTATATCCTCCTCCATAGCTAATACGTGATCTAAACCTCCATATCCAATGTCATATGCCCAGCCATCTCCTCCTACTGACCAAATTGATTTCTTTGTTAATATATCTCTAGATTCCCATATTTGTTTTAATATTTTATTATCATGATTTTTATATAATTTTGATTTAATTTGATCGCCATATTCTTTTGATTTATCAGCATCATTTTTATTTTCAATCCATTTTTCAAATAGTTCTTCCAATTTTTTATCTGAATTATTATATTTTTTCATTAAATCAATTAGTTTTTCTCGTCGTTGAATGGTGGCTAGAACCATTCCAAATCCATATTCCGCGTTATCTTCAAATAATGAATTAGCCCATGCGGGTCCATGTCCTTCATAATTTATTGTAAAAGGAACTGAAGGTGCTGATCCACCCCATATTGAAGAACATCCAGTTGCATTTGCAATTATCATTCTATCTCCAAATAGTTGAGTTATTAATTTTAGATATGGTGTTTCTCCACAGCCAGCGCAGGCTCCTGAAAATTCAAGTAAAGGTTGAATAAATTGAGATCCTTTAACAGAATATTTATCAAAACCACCAGTTTTTATAGGGATTTTCTCTGAGTATGTTCTAAATATTTTTTGTTTAGGAATTTGAGATTCAAGAGGTTTCATTTCTAATGATTTTTCTTTAGACGGACAAATATCCGCACAGTTACCACATCCAATGCAGTCCTCAGGGTATACTTGGATTCTAAAATGAAGATCCTTTGCATCTTTTCCAACAGCTTTTTTAACTATATATCCCTCTGGAGCCTTTTTTAATTCATCATTTGTTAATAATAATGGTCTAATTGCAGCATGTGGGCATACCATTGCACATTGGTTACATTGTATGCAAGTTTCATGTTTCCATTCTGGAATATTTATTGCAACACTACGTTTTTCATATTTTGTTGTTGCAGTTGGAAATATACCTCCTGGCGTAAAAGCACTTACAGGAAGTTTATCTCCTTGTTGAGCCAACATAGGTTTCATTACATTTTTAACAAAATCTGGTTCATTCGAAACATCTTTCTCTTTTAATATTAATTTTGACCATGATTTAGGATAATTTATTTCAATTATTTTATCAAGAGAAGTATCAACAGCTTTCCAATTCATTTCAACAATTTCATGTCCCTTCTTACCATAAGTTTTTTCTATAGCTTCTTTTAAATATTTTATAGCTTCATCTACAGGTAGTACATTTGCAAGTTTAAAGAATACAGTTTGCATGACCATATTTATTCGTGCACCTAAGCCGATTTCTTTAGCAATTTTTACTGCATCGACGTTATAAAATTTTAAATTTTTTTCAGCAATTTTCTTTTTTAATGAATCCGGTAAATTTTCATCCATTTCTTCAGTAGTCCATGGTGAGTTTAATACAAAAGTTCCATTTTCTATGATTCCTTCTAATAAATCATATTGATGTACAAAAGCTGAATTATGGCAGGCGATGTAATCCGCATGTTTAATTAGATAGGTTGATTGAATTGGTACCTTCCCAAAACGTAAATGAGAAATAGTTACTCCACCGGATTTTTTTGAATCATATGCAAAATAACCTTGAGCAAATAACTTTGTATTATCCCCTATTATTTTAATAGCATTTTTATTTGCTCCAACAGTTCCATCTCCACCAAGACCCCAAAACTTACATTGAACTAGCCCCGTTGGAGAAACGTTAATTTCTTCTTTTAATGATAAAGATGTAAACGTAACATCATCTTCAATTCCAACAGTAAAATTATTTTTTGGTTTTGTTAATTTTAGATTATCAAATACAGCTTTAATCATAATAGGCGTTAAATCCTTTGAACCTAAACCATATCTTCCTCCAAAAATTTCAATGTTTTGATTTTGTTTTTGATATACTGTTGATATATCTAAGAAAAGAGGTTCACCTAAAGAACCATTTTCTTTTGTTCTATCCAATACAGCTATTCTTTTTGTTGTTTTTGGAATAACTTTTAATAAATGTTCTGCTGAAAAAGGTCTATATAATCTAACTTTTACTAATCCTATTTTTTCTCCTTTTTCAATTAAATATTTTACTGTTTCTTCAGCTGCTTCTGCCCCTGAGCCCATCATAATAATAATATTTTCAGCTTTTAAATCTCCAATATAATCAAATAAATGATAGGATCTTCCAGTTAATTTACTTACTTTTTCCATTTCTTCTTCTACAATTTTTGGTATTTTCAAATAATATTTATTGGCTGCTTCTGTTACCTGGAAATATATGTCAGGATTTTGTGCACTACCTTTGAGATGAGGATGTTCAGGATTTAAAGCTCGATCTCTATGATTTTTAATACCTTCCCAATCAACAAGATTGGGGATATCATCATAGTTAAGCATCTCAACTTTTTGAATTTCATGGGAAGTTCTAAAACCATCAAAAAAATGTAAAAATGGAATGCTTGTTCGAATTGTTGCTAAATGAGCCACAAGTGCTAAATCCATAGCTTCTTGAACAGATCCAGAAGCAAGTAGGGAGAAACCTGTTTCACGAGTTGCCATAACATCTTGATGATCGCCAAAAATTGATAATGCCTGACCTGCAATAGCTCTTGCAGAAACGTGAAATACAGTAGGCATTATTTCACCAGATATCTTATACATATTAGGTATCATTAAAAGAAGTCCTTGAGAAGCTGTAAAGGTTGAAGCAAAAGCACCAGCGCTTAATGCACCATGAATGGCACCAGATGCGCCCCCCTCAGATTGCATTTCTGAAACCTTAACTCTCTGACCAAAAATATTTAATCTTCCTTCAGCAGACCATGCATCAATCATTTCCCCCATTGGAGAAGAAGGGGTAATAGGATAAATAGCTGCAACATCACTAAATGCGTAAGCTACATGTGCTGCCGCGGTGTTTCCGTCTATTGATTTCCAAACCTTTTTATTAATATTCTTCATGATTTTCACCAAATTTTATTTTGCAAATTTTATCTAATAATTATTTTTATTTAATATAAATGTGTTAGAGTTGATGATGGTTAGGTGGTATAATAGTTACATAAATAAATATTTGGTTTAGTAAATTTATTATTTATTGAAATATATTTATTAATAAAAAATAAAGATTTAATTAATTATTTGAATTTCCTTGGAGAAATGATAAATCCATTTTTTGTTTTTCTCCATTGTCCCCATTTTTTTAGGATAGGGGGTAATATTATTATTGAAGTGATGTATGAATAAATTATTGTCATTGAAGTTATTATTCCAAATTGCTGTTCAGGCGGCATTGGAGCTAATATAAGTATGCCAAAACCTGCTGCTGTAGTAAGTGCTGCAATAAATAATGCACTTCCGGTATGGCGTATAGTTGCATTTATTGCCTTATCAACGTTTCCACTTAAATCTGCTGTTAATCTAAATCTTTGTGTTGCGTGTATAGAATAATCAATACCTATACCTATGGTCAGACTAGTTACCATTATTGTCATGATATTAAATGAATAACCCATATAGAAAATTGAACCTATTATCCATATTAGACAAATTATTACTGGTAATATTGCTATTAAACCAAGTAATGGATTTTTAAATACAATCATTAGAACTAATGCTGCTAAAATGATTGATATGAAAGTTGAAATTATTTGGCTTTCTGTCATTGATTTTAATATAGTAAATAATGAAGAATGATAGCCGGTTACTATAGAATTGGTATAACCATAATTTGTGATATCTTGATTTAATTGTGTATACACTATTTCCATTTGTTTATTAGTATCAATATCATTTTCTTCTGAATAAATAATACTTGTATAAATTCTAATAATTGTGGAATCATATATTTCACCATTATAATGCAAAACACTTTGAGTCTCAAATTTGTATAATTCAGTATTATAGAGATAATCAAAAATTCGTATAACATCCATATTTGTTCGGGGAATACCATTTGCATTAATATTATAATCATTTCTTAGGGTTGAATTTTCCTTTATTGCTTTTCTAATCAGTGAAAGAATCGATGTTGCTTTAGGATTACCTAAAGGATCTTTAGTAACATAAGTATCATCTTTGAAATTTTTAAAAGTTTTATCAATTCCTATTAAAGTGTCAATAGTAGCAACATTTCCATCAATTAAAATATATTCTTCTGTTTCACTTGCATATGGAAATATTTCTCCAATATCTATCCATAATTTCATTGATTCATTTTCTTCAGGTAAAAAATCATTCATATCAAAAGTAGTTTGAACCTGAACAGCACCGATAATCATTATTGATGTGAAAAAAACTGAAAATATTAAAATAAATAATCGCCTTTTTAATACAAATTTAGAAATTTTATCCATACTTTTTTCTAAAGTAATTTTTTTTCTATTATTGATAAAGGAAAATTCTTTTTTATTTCTATCCAAAATATATCTAAAAGCGGCTTGTATTGTGATAGCAGTAATAAAAGTATAAACTATTCCAATTGCGCAGAGTAATCCAAAATCTCTTAATGGTGGTACGCTAGCAGTTAGAAATGATAGAAAAGCTATAACTGTTGTCAAAGTTGCAAGAAACATGGCTAAACCCACATCTTTAATTGATGTAATTATAGCTTTTCCCGGCGTATTACCTTTTTTTAATTCAGTTCGATAATTGTGAAATAAATGAACTGAATAATCGACACCTAAACCCATTAACAAAGGTACAAGGGCTACGGTCATAGTATTAAAACTCATTCCAAGTAAAACCATTGTTCCAAAGATCCATATCATAGATATACTGAGACTAACTAAGGGTAGAATAACATATGAAAGACGTTTAAACATGAAAAAAAGTATTAAACATATTACGACAAATATTCCCGGAATAATAATTATATTCGCGTCCTCAGTAATCTTATTTAATTCATTTGATATTATTGCATTTCCTGTTGCTTTTAATTTAACGTGAAATTCTCGATTATCGCTGTTTTCCAATATATTCACAATTTCCTCACTTGTTTTTCTAATCTCCCCCATCTGGTGTTTTGCTTTATTCAACTGTACTATTATAAGAGTTGCTTTTGGACCAGATTTCTGATCATAATCTCCAGATAATAAAATCAAAGATGTTGATCTTAATTGTTCAAGAAAATAAGGTTGATAGAAAAAATTTATTTTAGATTTATCTTCATTTGGAGCGATATCTAAATTTTCCCATCCATATTCAATATCTTTTAAAGAAATACTTTCTTTTTCAAAATCCACGTTTTCTAATAAATCAAATAGTTCATTGATATCTTCCCATGAGAAATCTGCAAATTGATTTAATAATTTATTTGAAATAGATTTGATTAACGGTTTGTTTTGTATTTTTTCAATAAAATTCTGGAGATAAGTAATGTTTACTGTTAACCGTGACCAAGGTTTATTAAAAATTGGATTTTGATAAATTCTTACCCCCGCTTGGGTTTTTCCAATTTTAGCCGGTATTTCTATATTATTGATTCTGGGTGAAATTCCATAGGCGGATAGTTCTTTTTTATCTATTTCAATATTAATTCTGTTCTCTTTAAAATTAAAATCTATATTTCCTGTTTCTAATAGTAGGGGAAAAGAAAAATCCTGATCTAAGGTTTTTATCCAGAGATAAGCATTTGTTTTGTATGTGTCTGATAATTGTCCTTTACGAATATTATTTATTATATTTTTAATATTTTTAAATAATCCATCTCCGATTTCCCAGATGGGATATTTAGGTTCCACATGAGCTGAAATGTGATATTCAAGATCTAATCGTTTATCTGGAACTATTAGATTTTTAAAATTAATATACCATTCCCATGTGTTAATTTTCCTGTGGGGGGATGATATTTCATTTTTAAAATATGATAAATTATAAACTTCTATTGAGAAAATAAATGTTTCATTTGTTGTTTTAATAAAATAATTTTTTATATCTAGACTATCTATAGATTTTCCTTCTGTTAATTTTGGATAGGGGTTATAATCAATTTTTTCATTATTATCATCTGATTCAATCATAGATATTTCATTATTTTGGATATCCGATAGGAGATCTTTGTATGTATTTTCTATTTGCTCATCTGAACAGTTCATTATTGAATTTCCATATTCGATTTGGCACAATATGTCTATAAATCCAACAAGGCTTACCGTCATATTAATTTCTTCAACTTTTTCAATATCCTTTATTATTCTATATTCCTCTTTTAATGATTCAGGAGTTATTACATTAGCAGAATTTTGTCTTTCTACTAATATCATTATTACTTCTCCTATATTTCCAAAATCATCTATAATCTGTAGATTTGCATTAACTATATTACTGTCGGGATAGAATTCTTCTGCTGTTGTTTCCATTTCAAGAGAAGGAATTAATAATGAGAAACCAATGGTTATTGTTAGGATGGTTATTACAACTATCCATGGTTTTTTTTCAATAAAAAATCCAAGTTTTTCTAGCATTTAATTTCCTTCTCTTAAGTTTTTAAAGAGTTTTTTTTAATTGTTCAATATCTGATTTATTTGTTCCCCTTTTTATATAATATTAATAATAAGTTTGCACAATATATTAATTTTATTATATAATTATGTACTATACTATTCTATTCATTAATTAATAATTTTTTTATTTCAAACAAATCATAATAATTAAATATAAATGAAAAATAATGAATAAAATTAATTAACATTGATTAATTTGATTTCTGTATAGTTGAAAGAAACTTCTTTATCTAAATCTAATGCCTTAATTTCTGCCATACAATCAATATGAAAATAATTTTTTATTAGATTTTGTAGTAAAATAATGAAAGTATATATTATGTTCAAAAATGTTAGTAGAAGTATGAGAGAAAGGAATGCAGGTAGGATTATATGTACACATATAAAAAATACTTTCTCTCAGTTTAAAGTCCCCTACTTACTTACCTTCGTTTTTAATAAAGACATATTAATATGTTCATTATAATATAAATGTTATTGTGTTAATATGAAACATTTGTTTCTTTTAATGCCGATAAACATAAAATCTTAGTATGTGATAATAAAAACTAATGCTTGATATAAAAAAGATAAAGCCAGAACCATATAATAAAGATGAAAAGGAATTTCTTGACGAACTTATAAAAAAATATGGTAAAGGATTAGGAACTAAATAAGAGAAATATAGAGTATTTAAGCAAAAAAAATAATGTTTGAGGGATGGTGAGACAATTAATCTTTCTTCTTTCTTTGAACATATATTAAATATGATTTTATTTTATTGATATTTTGTAATAAAAAATTGTATTAAGTTTTATGTTCTAAAATAATTTAACCAAATTTACTAAAGTTAATGAGGTTTAATATATGGTAAAAACAAATGATGAATTCGATAGCAGAATCAATGAATTTTATCAATATCTAGAACAAAGACTTGAAATCCAAGAAGAAATAGATAAACAGATAAATTTTGATAAAACCTCTAAATCAGATAAGATTATCTTTAAAAAAGATGGACAACCTATTCCTTCTATCTATTTAATTTATTTAAATAGATAAAAGGAAAGATGGGAGAATAGAGGTATAAAAGAGAGATGGGAGTGAAGGAGGAGGGATGAAAAAATAATCCGAATTCCCTATTCTCAATAACATATTCTGTAACTTTGGTTATATAAGGGTTATTTGACAGATATTATCCAGAAGATTAATCTTTAAATAGATGTGGTTTTCTTTGTCTAATAACATCAAATCTATAATGAAGTTCTTTAGTTTTTTTTATAGTGTGTGATAACATAGGATATGCAATATCAAGAGATACTAGCATATCTATAAACTCATTAGTTTTATTGATGATTTCTGTATAGTTGAAAGTAACTTCTTTATCTAAATCTACTGCCTTAACTTCTGCCATAAAATCAAGATGAGACTGATTATTTATTAGAAGTATTATAAGAATAATAAAAGTATATAATATCTCTAAAAATTAGGAGAGAGGGGAGATGATGGCAGAACCTCATCGTCTCAAGATTAGGATTGGGTAGGCTAAAAAACGATATACCCAAATTATTACTCCCCACTCAATAATATACTTGTAACTAATGGTATTAATAGTTAACGATTGTTAACTCGTCAATATATGATAAATATTAACATCTACTATGCATAGGTTTAATATGTAGGCTTATGTTATGGGATATGGGTTAGTATATTCTTATTAAATAATTTTGTAAATTTTTGAGGTATAAAAAAAATGAAATATCAACTAAACCGAGGTAATTTCTGTGATATATCTGAATGTAGTAATAGAGCTAGAATAAAAGGATTGTGTGGGAATTGTTATCAACGTAATAAGATCAAGAAAAAGAAAGAACTAATTCTTAAAAGATTTGCTCTAAACTTTTAAATTTGAAAATATCCTTTAACATCTAATAAGAATAGGTTTATTAGTTAAGTTATACTTATAATAAATAGGGGAATTTATAAATGTCTGAAACATCTAATAAATTTAATTTGCATAAAGAAAGAAGATATAGTGAAATAGCTCAAAGAAGGAAAGAATCAAGAATACGTTATAAGAGAAAATAGTTTAACATCTGTTAAACATAGATTTATTAGATATGGTTAATTTATAAGAATATTTGCATATCGTTCAAATATTATAGATTTGGTTTTTAATATATTAAAATTTATAAGATATATTAAGGAATGATAAAATGGAAAAAATGTTTGGAATAATTGGAATAGTAATGATTTTAGTAGGTTCTATTTTTATTATACCCTCATTAGGCGTGAGTGTAGAAGAAGACTTTGGAGAATTAGAATTGAATTTGAAAGTTCTTTTGGTTATAGGTGGTAGAATAAATGTTTATAATGATGAAAATTAGTTATATGGTTTTGGAACAATAGTTTATACAGATGGAGAAACATCTATACTTAAAAGTTATGTTTTTAATTTTAAAGGAATACCTTTTTTCGTTACAAAAGGATTATTGATATCAATTTGTATTTACACACCAGCAGATATTTAAAATTTAATATGGAAGATTTGAAAGATATCATTTAAGATCTTTTAATTATAGATATATTAGATTTTATAACCTTATCACAATAAGGACACTTACTTTCATTAAAATGTTCTACATATTCTCTATTAATTCTATTTCTCCAATCCTTATCAATCTTCTTTACGAAATCTAAATCTACCATTACTATCAAAAGAGAAATATTGTATAAAGTATATTAATAATCAGAAAATGTTAGGATTAAACCAAATAATTTAAAAAAAATATATTAAATTTACCAATAATTTTAAATAAAATTTCTTTTTTCACTGACAAAATGAAAGTTGTTAAGATATCTTATTATCATTCGTAAAAATACTATAATTATTAAATACGAATAGTCAATAACAACAGAAGGTGAAAATCTAAAATGGATATGTCTATAATTGTACCTATTAGTGGAATTTTTGCATTATTATCTGCAATTTTCCTCTTTTATTCTGTAAAAAAACAAAATCCCGGAAATGAGAAGATGCAAGAGTTGAGTAGTGCTATAAGAAAAGGGTCAATGGCGTTTTTGAAAAGTGAATATAAAATATTAGTAATTTTTGTAATAATAGTTACTTTATTACTATATGCTGCTTCATTTATAGAAGGTAGTCAAATGGAATGGGGCTTATCTGTTTCATTTATTGTTGGTGCTCTTTTTTCAGCAATTACAGGTAATATTGGAATGAGAACAGCTACAATGTCAAATTCAAGAACTGCAGAAGGAACAAAAAAATCTCTAAGTAAGGGGCTTTCAATAGCTTTTTCCAGTGGTGCTGTAATGGGGATGTCTGTAGTTGGCTTAGGTGTTTTAGGAGTTTTTGTTTTATATACAATTTTTAATAATACAAGTATATTATTTGGGTTTGGATTTGGTGCTTCATCAATAGCATTATTTGCTAGAGTTGGTGGCGGAATTTATACAAAATCAGCTGATGTAGGTGCTGATCTAGTAGGTAAAGTTGAAGCAGGGATACCTGAAGATGACCCCAGAAATCCAGCTGTTATCGCGGATCAAGTAGGAGATAATGTAGGTGATGTTGCTGGTATGGGTGCCGATCTTTTCGAATCTTATGTTGATTCAATTATAGCAACAATGGCTTTAGCTGCAATTGCGGGAGGTTTCGCGTCAATTGAAAATGCGGTAATGCTTCCATTAATCATAGCTGGATTTGGAATTATATCATCAATTATTGGGACATTATTAGTTGTTTTTGGAAAGGGAAAAAATTTGTATAGTGTATTAAGAAATTCATTATTTTTAGCGACTTTTTTAACTGCTTTATTTGCAGGAATTGCCACTTGGTATTTCATTGGATCATTATATCCATTCTATGCAATGCTGGCGGGTCTTATCGCGGGAATAATTATTGGATTAAGTACTGAATACTTCACTTCAGAAAAAAGAAAACCTGCTCAAGATATTGCAAAATCCGCAAAAACAGGTCCTGCCACTGTTATTATTCAGGGTATGATGACTGGAATGATTAGTACAATTGTTCCTGTACTTGCAGTGGTTGCAGCTATGCTTATAGCATATTATTTTGCAGGTTTTTATGGTGTAGCAATTTCTGCTGTTGGAATGTTAAGTATTCTAGGTGTTTCACTTGCAACTGATTGTTATGGTCCAGTAGCTGATAATGCACAAGGAATATCCGAAATGGCCGGAATGGGTAAAGAAATTAGGGGGAGAACAGAACAATTAGATGCAGTTGGAAATACCACTGCTGCAATGGGAAAGGGTTTCGCAATAGGTTCAGCTGCGATAACTTCTCTTGCATTGATATTTACATATATTGTAACTGCTAATTTTCTTTTACCAGAAGGAGAAACACTTAGTCTGTCTTTAGGTGATCCATATGTTATTGCAGGAATATTTATTGGTGCAATGTTACCATTTGTTTTTACAGCTTTAACTTTAGGAGCAGTTGGAAAAGCAGCTTATGCCATGGTTGAAGAAGTACGAAGACAATTTAAAGAATTAAATCTTTTAAATAATGATAAAAACAAACCAGATTATGAACGATGTATTAAAATAAGTACAAATAGAGCGTTAAAAGAAATGATTTTACCAAGTTTAATGGCTGTAATTTCTCCAATAATTGTTGGAATTGTTCTAAAACCAGCGGGATTAGGTGGGTTACTCATAGGTTCAATTGCATCAGGTTTCTTATTAGCCGTATTCCTTGCAAATGCAGGAGGAGCTTGGGATAATGCAAAAAAATATATTGAATCTGGAAATATGGGGGGTAAAGGTTCGGAAGCGCATAAAGCAACAGTTATTGGTGATACAGTTGGAGATCCGATGAAAGATACTTCAGGTCCATCTTTGAATATACTTATAAAACTAATGTCAATTGTATCACTTGTATTTCTACCATTAATTATTGCTCTAGGTTAATAAAATAATAAACCTTATTCAAAAAGCATATAAGGAGTAAGAATATAACAGGTCGACTGTTTATTATATTGAGTAGTGAATTATATGTATACAATAACAAGAGTTGAAGATACAATAAGAATTCTTCCAGAACAATTTGGGGAAGATCTTGATGAAGTTATTAAAGATAGTGTTCAAAAAACTTTTGAAGGAACTGTACGAAAAGATCAAGGTATAATTGTTGTAGCTCAAAACATTATACCAGTTGGAGATGGCATAGTGATTCATGGTGATGGTGCAATGTACCAAAAAGTTGCTTTTGATGCTTTAACCTATATGCCACATTTACAAGAAGTTGTTAATGGTGTTGTATGTGAAATTGTTGAATTTGGAGCATTTTGTCATATCGGGCCAATTGATGCATTGATACATATGAGTCAAATCATGAATGATTATGTTGAAGTAGATTCAGAAAATGAAATAATTACTGGTAAAGAAAAGAAAAAAACTTTGAGAGTAGGTGATCCTATTAGAGCGAGAATAGTATCAGTAAGTTTAAATGAATTATCAGCAAGAGAAAGTAAAATAGGACTTACTATGAGACAACCTGCGTTAGGTGCTTATGATTGGATTTACAAAGATGAAGGGGACGAGAAGAAAAAGGAAAAAGATAAAAAAGAAACTAAAAAGAGAAGGAAGGGGAAAAAGTGAAAAATCTGAATGCATGTAAAAATTGTCATGTGCTAACTAGTGAAAATATTTGCCCAAACTGTGCCGTGCCTACTTCAAAGAGATGGAGAGGATATGTGATTATTCGAGATCCTAGTAAATCTCAAATAGCAGAAAAAATGAATATTAAAAAACCTGGAAAATATGCACTAAAGGTAAGCTGATGGTAAAAAAAAAATGCATATTACCAGATAAATTAAGGGATGAATTAAAAAAACCTTTAGGTTTTCTATTTAATGAGAGAAAGTTTTTAGACTTTATTAAAAATGAAAAATATATAGTATCAATTGGAGATCAGGTAACATATACAATACTAAAAAATAATATATTGCCACTTTTTTGTATTGTTGATTTTAAAACAAAGAGAAAATCATGTAATGATGAAATGATAAAAGTAATAAAATCATATGGTCAAAAAAAAATTATAGTACAAAATCCCCCTGGTTGTATAACCGATGATTTATGGAATTCTATAAGAGAATCATATAAGGTTATGGGTGAAAATACTATTAGAATTGAGGTTGAAGGTGAAGAAGATTTAGCTACTCTTCCTGCAATCTTATTAGCTCCAAATAGAGACGTAACTATAATATATGGATTGCCGGATAAAGGGGTCGTAATAGTAAAGACAATTGAAGAAAATATAATTAAAGCTAAGAAAATAATTGACGAGATGTGAAATTCATGGATATAGAAATAAATGAAAAGAAAAATAATCCTTTATTTAATAGAACAGAAGTTCATTTTACAATTAATCATGAGGGTGAAGGAACACCCAATCGTGAAATTATTCGTAGTGAAATTGCTGATAAATTAAATGTAAAAAAAGAAAATATAATAATAAATAATATAACCTCAAGTTTTGGTATTCAAAAAAGTCGAGGTTATGCAAAAATTTATACAAATCCAAAAAAGGCTGCAAATCTTGAGAGAAAATATATTTTAAAAAGAAATCAAGCAACTCAAAAAGATAAAAAGAAAGATGAAGATAATAAACAACCTAAAACAGAAGAAACAAAGGATGAAACAACAAAGGAAGAAGATAAAATAACTGAGCCAACAAGTAAAAAAGAGGAAACCGATGCTAAAACAAAAGAAGAAAAAGATGATACATCGAAAATAAACTCCGAAAAATCAGAGGAAAAGAAGGAATAATTATGAAGGGACGAGAAATTTTTAAAGTAGATGGAAATAAAATAACTAGGTTACGAAGACATTGTCCAAAATGTGGAGATGGATTTTTTTTAGCGGATCATAAAGATCGTTTAAGTTGTGGAAAATGCGGATATACGGAATTCAAGAAAAGTGAAAAAAAACCATTGAAAACCGATAATCAGATTAAACCTGAAGGGGCAAAAGAAAATAGTAATGAGAAATAATTATTGTTTTGAATCTAAAATTAAATATCATTCTTAAAACAATAATATTTGATAATATATTTAATATATAGCAAGGATAATTGTCTTTTGTAATAATTTTTTTTATATTAGAATTTAAATCTGATAAAAATATAAACAATACATTATGTTTATTAGGGGTCTGTAGTGTAGCATGGATATCACAAGGGCTTCCGGAGCCTTTTACCTGGGTTCAAATCCCGGCAGACTCGTTTTTTTCTCGATTATTTTTAAAATATATTTAGAAATTCTAATTCTTTACTAAATATAGTTAAAAAAGCAAATCCTAGAGCGAAGAAAATATATTCTACATACATAATTGACCAAGCATGAATGTTTTCTAAGGTTTTACTTTCTTTATCACCTTTGATCATAAGATAAAATATTATCAGAGATGCGAACATAAAAAATGTTAATGGCCAGTAATAAATAGCTATTATATCTATGTTGATCATTAGTGGAATAATTATAAATGGGAAAAACATAAATGGTAATGAAATAAATGCAGCCATTTTTATTCCATAAGTATTAACTAGGGTATGAACTCCAGTGAGTTTATCAGCTTTACTATCAACAATATCTTTTGTTGACATGCCGCCAATTAGAAAGATTGTTGCTATTATACCCATAATTAATGGTAATCTTTGGAAAGGATCTCCGAAGACACTCCAACTGGCTAAAATTCCAAATAAACCTCTAGGTATTGCTATCCATATTTGATTTAAAAAAAGAAATTTTTTTGTTCTTGGCGGGAGTGAATAAGTTATAGTGAATATCATTATTAGGAAAATAAATGTTCCAAACCATGCATTTATTGTAACTGCTCTTAATAAAGCAAATAAGTAAAATATATATGCTAGACTCTGTGCTTCCTCTGGTTTAATTATTTTTTGAGGTATTGGACGATATGGTTTGGATATCATATCTCCTTCAAAATCAGTAGCTTGATTCAATGCATTAGATGCTGCATTTACTAGTGCAATTGTTAAACTAGCATTTCCAACTGTTATCCACCAGTCTGTGGGAATTTCTAAACCAAAAAAACGAAAATTGTATACTAAACTTGCTACTATTATTGACATTGAAACAATGATTGGTGCTAATAAAGTGAATGGTCTTAGAAGATCAAGGTAACCTCTGATATGGTCTGAAAAGAACCTTTTTTTTCTATAAGGTTCTTTCATTGTTAATTTACCGAATGATATATTTTTGTCCATTTCAGGTTCAATCATCGACATCGAGTATCATTCTTTCTATTAAATGTTTTTTCATACTAATATATTTATTTTTTTGATAGGTGTTCTACTAGATCTCTAGCAGAATTTAATGCACAATTGAATCCTATTCCTGTTGCTTTTACGCTATCTCCAACTATGAATAGATTTTTTATTGGTGTTTTTATATCAGGTTTTTCATTTTCAATTGTTTTTGCTACTCCATCAAGATGCCATATTGCGGGGTATATTGCCCAATTCAAATTTTTTTTATAATCTGGAATAATTATCTCAAGATTTTTATCAAGTAAAATTTTTAATTTTTTAAGTATTTCAAAATTTTTTGCTTCATCAGGATTACAAATGATATAAGATTGTACAATAAATTTATTTTTAGGTGCAATTCCTGAATCCGGGGATGATGCCATGAAATCTATCATTCCAACAGTATCATTTCCATCTATTCCAATATTTCTTTCAATAAAATGAAAAGTTTTTCCAATTAATTCTTTATCTAATTTATTGAGAGAATAATATGCACATAAACTTCCTGTGCCTTTAAGAGATTTAATATTTTTAGTATAATCTTTTGGGAAATTTTTTTCGTCTACAATTTTGAATAAGTCTTGGACAAGAGTGTTTGAAATTACAATATCTGAAAGATATTTTTTATTATCAACTATTACTCCTTTTGTTTTTTGTTTTTCAATTATTATTTTTTTAACTTTTTTGTTTAGATAAATTTTCCCACCGTTTTGTTTTATATAGTCTGCTAGTTTTTCAGTAATGCTTTCTAATCCATTTTTTGGATAACCTACTGGTTTTGATCCTCGATATAAATTTCTTTGTGAGCGGAACATTTCACCTGTTGATATTAAATCAAGGTTGTTAATGGTTGTAATTGAACGTGAAAAAATTTCTAAAATTAATTTCATTTTTCCTCGCCCGTATTTATTTATTGTTTCTGTTATTGATATGGGGTCAAGTTTTTTTAGTGTTTTTTCACTTACTAATAGAAGTCTTAATATGTTAGGAAAAATTTTTATTTTATCAATTTTTGATAGGAATGGAAATACGTATTCGTTTTCTTTGATTAATCCAACGTAGGATTCTAATATATCTACATGATTATTTAATTCTGCTAGAACTGAATTTGCATTAGATAATACTCCTCCACCGATTGCGTGATAGCCGAGATCTAATTTATATCCTAATAATTTTTTTTTTTCAAAAATTGTTTTTAATTCAGGTTCTGAAAATGGTATCATCATGTTATAATTTGATAGTATTTTTAGATATGAATCAATTGTCAAATTTGATGTGTTAAATGATAAAGCTCTTCCTCCTATTAATGATTCTTTTTCAAAGATTATTACTTTAAAACCTTTTTTTGTTAATAAAGCACCTGCAGTTAATCCACCTATACCTGATCCAATTATTATGATATCCTTTTTTTTCATAATTTTAACACTTTGATATTTTATTTAGGCTATTAAAATTTTTATTAATATCTATTTTTTAATTTATCACGGAATACACAGTAAAGATAACGTCTTATTAGTTTCCATCTTGTTTTATAAATACTAATATTTCCACTTGCTATGTCCATTAATAATTCAGATAGTTTTTCATCCTTGCAGACATGTTTTATGAAATCTTCATTTTCTGAATTCCATAATCTCGCTGATTTTAAAAATAATTTCAAATCTTTTCCAAATTCTTTTTTCCATTTTCTTTCATAATTTGATAGGAATTCTGATTTTAGATTATTATTTTCAAATGCTTTATTTATTGTTTCGGCAGCCATTTTAGCTGAATCCATGGCATAGAAAATACCTTCGCCAGTAAAAGGATTGGCGAAACCTGCTGCATCACCTACTATTAGTAATCTATCTGAATATGTTTTCTCTAAAGGATAATTAGGTATTGCTGCTCCCTTTATTTTATTGATATTTAGATCTTTAGGAATAAGTTCAGATTCTTTAAGTAATTTAATATATCTTTCGATAATTGATTTTAAATTTATCTTACTTTTTTTATTATCTTTATCTAAATTAATTTCGCCTATTCCAATGTTAATATGGTTTTTTTTTGGAAAAACCCAACCGTAACCTGATATTCCAAATAATTTTAAATGCATTATTCCATTTCTTTTTTGAGAGAAATATTTATTCATTTTTTCGTATTTCATTGATGACTCAGAATATAGAGAGATGCTCACATTTCTTTTACCTTTAATTAAGCCAGTTTTTTTTGCAGTTGTACTGAATACTCCATCTGCTCCTACAATTATATCTGATTCAATTTTTGTTCCATCATTGAATATTATTAATCCTTTTTTATTTGATATCTTTAAATCAATTGTTTTTTTCCCATCAATGAATTTTGTTCCATTATTTACAGCTAGTTTTACTAGATCATGATCAAATTTTTTTCTGATAACCATCCCTAATATTGGTTTGGTTTTTTTTATTTGAACTCTATATTTGAGAGATGAGGAATATATAACTCCGCCGTATGTATATGATTCAATTAAATCCTCATCTTTTAAGTATTGAAATTTTTCAAAAATTTTTATTGGTAATCCTCCACCACAAGGTTTATCCCTAGGGAATTTAGATTTATCTGTTAATATAACATTGTATCCCTTTTCAGAGAGGTTTTTTGCAACTGTGGAACCTGCAGGGCCCGCTCCAATTATTGCAACATCATATTTCATGATATTTCCCTTTCTACATTCTTGGTTTAAACATTTTTTCTCCTGATAAAGGAACAAAAATTATATACCACCCAATAGGAATTATAATTAAAATAATTGAGTATAATATTCCAATTGTTGAAATAAGCATTATTGGTACTAATGAATATCTGATAAAAGATTGAATTGATATATATTTTTTAATAATATTTCTGTCAAAATTTTTCACATTTAACAATTTAAAATTGATGTATAACATAAATATTATTCCTATAAATAAAATTGCTATTTGCCAATAGTAGAAGTTGATTCCATATAAAATGAAGGGAATTAATAATAATGATGATGAAAATATTCTTATTCCAAAACTAAATACTTTAAACTTTTTTGGTATAATAATTTTTTTATCATTAACTGAAACGCCTAATTTTAATGCGATGTTTTTTACACCAAATTTTTTATCATGTTCCGCATCTTTTATTCCACCGTCTATTGCATTCATATGTAATAAATTGTTAAATGTTAATATAAAAATTATCCATATGAGAAGAGTTGATTCACCAATTGATAATGCTCCAAAGAGAAAAACTAGTGAAACGGAGAGTGCAACAAGAATATCAGATCCGATAAAATCTTTACTATGGAAATCATATATGCTTCCTAAGAACCAAGCAATTGAAATGGATATTGCTGCTGCAAATATGTGCCCTTCAATTAGTTTTCCATAAAATAATATAAATATTAATAAAAATTCAGAAATCACACAAAAGATGCAAATGCCTATAGCTTTTTTTTGAGATATTTTTCCGCTTACTAAAGGTCTTTCTTTTAATTCAAGAGATAGTTTATCTAATTCAATATCTATATAATCATTTAATACAAAACCATATATGGCGGCTAGTGATCCTATTATAAATAATATTAATAATGTAAAAAAATCGATATTAGGGTTAACTGTTAATGCTCCGATTACAGGGGGGATTGCAAGGCCACCTAATCCAGGTATTCTTAGTAGCTTTATATAAGATGAAAGATTTGACATTTTTTTTTTCTTAAATAACTGTTAATATTTTATATTTTCTATCATATTTATTTTTATTATGATAAGTTTTTTAAATATTAAATAAATCATGTAAATGTGAAATCTAAATTATCTTTAATTGAAAGAATAAGGGGGATAGCAGTTTTAATTAGAATTCAACAATTGGGGACATCTATAACTGCTGTTATTGGCGGATTAACAGTAAAGGGATTAGGTTTAGATTTTTTTGATTTTCTATTATTAATTCTTATAGGTATGATTGTTAATATTGGTGGTCAAGTTCATAATGATATTGTTGATTTTGATATTGATAAACATTCAAAGGATTTGAAGGAGAGGCCTCTTGTTAAAGGTACTGTATCTTTTCAAACAGCAAAATTAATCATTTTATTATGTCTATTTTTGGTTTTTGCTTTAATTTTATATTTTTTTCCAAATATTATTGCATTATTAACTATTATTATTTCATTCATATTTGGGGTACTTTATAATTTATATAGTAAGAAAATACCAGGTTCAGATTTGTTTTTGTCTCTTTCTTTGTCATTGTTTTTATTATTTGGTGCAATAGTGGTTACTGATAATTTTCAGGGTTTTAATGATATAGGATTGATAACTTGGATTGTTTTTGCCTTAACTTTTATACATGTTTTTCTTATGGATGCCTTAGGGGGCGGATTAAAAGATGCGAAAAACGATCGAGAAGCAGGAGCTAAAACTTTAGCAATTTTCTTGGGCGTTACTGCTAATGAAAAGTTGTATATTCCATTTATTTATAAGTTAATAATTTTATTATTTGAATTTTCTACAATTATTTTTGTTTTTATACCATACTTTTTTCTTGATTTTGAATATTTAATTTTTCAGATGATTTTAATAATTATTTTAATTATTTTTATGGTTTTTTCTACTTTAAAATTATTAAATGTTAAAACTTTTGATAGGAAAAAAATTAAGTATCATAATAGGAATCATGAGTTAGCTGCTTATGTTCTTGTACCTATTGTTTTATTAAATGTAATTGGTTTTTATTGGGTTGGTTTTTTAATTTTTTTCCCTATTGTTTGGTTTATTGTTTTTAATTATATTTTTTATAAAGATAGTTGGGTAAATCCAAAAAATTTTTAATTATTTTTTTTTTTAATATTTCAATTTTCTTAATATCTTTTTCAAGTAATTTTGTAATTTGATTTTGATAAAAATTTGGTATTATTTTATTTAATATATTTATTGTTGAAAATAATCTATTAAAGGTTTTGTTATATTTTTTAGTTGATGTTAATTTACTTTTATTTATATATGTTTTTTTTATTCTTTTCATTTTATTTTGCATTAATTTTTGATAAATGTCTAATGATTTATTTTCTCCTTTTATATAGCCTGCTGCAGTTAATCCTGCTAGTGTACCTGAAAAAACAGCGTTGTGAATTCCAGCTCCTGAAGCGGGATCAACAAGTCTTGCTGAATCGCCTACAAACATTACATTATTTATAACAATGTTTTCTAAGGGTTTATACATTGGTTCACAAGCTCTGAAAGTGTTGATAATTTTATATTTTTTATTCGTCATTAAATTTGTATATTTTTGAAGTAAGTTTTTTATATCTAATTTTTGACCTCCGATTATTCCTATTCCAATATTTGATAATTCTTTATTTATTGGGAATAACCAGGCATATCCAGATGGGGCATAAGGTTCTCCCCACCACATATTCATTATATTTGGATTAGATTTACTTTGAATTCTGTGTTGTATGCATACTCCAATGTCTTCTGGTTTTAATTTAGTATTTATTCCTATTTGCTTACCTATTATGCATGATATTCCGCTGGCATCGATTATTATTTTTCCTTCTATTTTCCTTTTATTATCCATTATTATTTCATTTGGCGGATTGAATTTTATCATTCTTCTGCCTAGAAATAAATCCACATTTTTTTCTTCAGCTTCTTTTAATAGATCATTTTCAAGATAATTTCTATCTATAACGTATATCTTATCTTTACTTAGATTAATTGTATATTCTTTTGAATTGGTGATGTTTATTCTTATTTTTCTTATTTCATTTTTTGGGCATTTTCTCTCATCAATTTTTAATATATTTGCAGTAACATGTGATATTGCCTCGCCACAGTGAGCCGGTGTTAATGGTTTTTTATGGCGTTCAATTATTGCTACTTTAACTCCCTGGTTTACTGCGTTTATGGCTGCTATTGCTCCGGATAGATTCCCTCCTATGATTATTATATCATACATTTTTCAACCATCTAGAAATATTTATTTAGTTAAATTTTAAATATTCCATTATTTCAATATTATTAACTATCTCTTTCTGATTGTTAATGGAGATATATCCTTTATTTTGTACATGGTATCTCCAGTAAGGTGCAGATAATACGCTGCTAAAATGAATATTTTTTACTTTTATTTCTATTTCAGCTTTTATTTCATTATTTCTTATTGTTTCATCTATTATTAATTTAAAATTTGTAGGCATTTTGCGACGATGATCTTTAATATATTTATTTGTTTGAAAATGGATCTTTTTTGGATTTATATTATAGTATGAGTCCTGCTCTTTGCTTATTATTGCTAATAAATCTTGTTTATTTGATTTTTTTATTACATTTGCCCATACAATATTATAATTTTTACTTCTAATTTTTCCCCAATACCATGCTTTGCCATAGGTTAATGCAGATAAAAAACTATAATTCCAGTTATGATCATGATATCCTATTCCTTCAACGATCATTTTTTTTCCTTTTATTGTTATTTCACCTATTACCTCTGCTTTTGGTAAAGAAACTGTCCAACTCTCAGCATTTGTTTCAATTTTAAATCCCTTTGTCAATCCTTTAAAAAATAGATTTATTTTAATATCGTTAATATTATAATTTATTTTATAGATCCATTGTTGTTTATCTTTAAATTTATAATTATCAAATTCTATTATTGGATTATTAAATAATTTTATAATAGGAAATTCCTTTGATGTCTTAAAATTTTTTAATAAAAATCTTTTTCTTTTTTCTATTTCTAATATTCCATTATTATAGATTTCAATAAATGGAGATACTATTCCAATTTTTTTCCGGGATATTACTCTAAATCCAATATGTATGCTATAATTATTGTTAAAAATCGCATCAAAATACCACCATTCAGCTGATATACGTTTTGGTGAGCCATGAAAAGCATCATCAGCTGGTGTTATATTTTCTACTATATTGATTTTTTCACCCTTAGGTTTGTAATAATATAAAAATGTGATACTATTTCAGTGTTTCTTTTTTTTACATTGTTTTTGGCTGTAATATTGTACCATGTAAAATTATATTTGATAATATAAAGCCTAATGCTGGAAAGAAAACTAATAGTCCTGCCCATGGATTTAATGTCATTAGTAGTATTGGTACTAGGGCAAAATTTATTATGTAGTGACTACCGATATATCTCCTTGCTTTCTTTCTCTCAAATCGTTTCATAAATAATAATTTATATGATAGCAAAAGCATCATAAATGCAATTATTGCAATGATTATCCATTGAAAATATTTTAAATTTTGATTTTGATTAATGAATAATGTTAATATTAAATAGGGAATATAAATTAATATTACATTTATTATTTGAAGAAAATATGCAACTATTTTGAAGATATTTGATACGAATAATTTTTTTTCAGTAACTCTTACGCCCATCATTATAGCTGCAGTTTTTACTCCTTTTTTATAATCATTTTCAATATCTTTCATTCCGCCTGCTACTATCTGCATATATAGAACTTGTATTGATCCTAGTAAACATACCATCCATGCTATGGTTGTAATTTCAAATATGTTTGTTGTTACTGTTGAAGCTCCATATAATATGAAAAAGAATACTCCTATCGCTACGAATATGTCCATAAATGGTAATTTTTTACTGGTTAGATCATATATTATTATGAAAAGAGCAGACATTGCTAGTATAAAAATTGGGTAAAAATTCATTGTATAATATGCTAAAATGATGGCTATTAGAAAGGCGACTGTTATTGATGCAACGGAAAAAATCCATGCCCTTTTAAGGGTAATAGTTCCGCTTATAAGTGGTCTATCGCTTATTTCTTTTGATGTTTTATCAATTTTATAATCGATTACATCGTTAAATACAAATCCAAATGTATGGCCAAGAAAACCTATTATGAATAGTATTAATAATGTTAAAATATGATATTCGCCCATTGCGATTGCTCCCATTACGGGGGAGATCCCTGTTAGAACTGCATTGAATGAGCGTGATAGTTTAAGATATTCTCTTATCATTTTAAATGTTGGGAAATATAATTAGAATAAAAAACCATCGATTTTTAAGGATTATAATTTTTTTTTAATATATAGTAAAGTATGTATATGTAATTTCTATTGCGGATTTTAAATTAACTTGGGGAATAATTATAATGTCACATAAAAATATGAAGAATATTCTTGTAACTGGTGCTGTTGGACAGATAGGGTCTGAATTAACATTAGCTTTGAGGGAAAAATTTGGTAATGATAATGTACTTGCAACTGGTAGAAAAACTAAACCTAGTGATGTATTATTAAATTCAGGTCCATTTGAATTTATTGATATTGCGAATCAGGATACTATTGAAAAAGTAGTAAAAGAGTATGATATTGATACAATATATAATATGGCAGCGATTCTTTCAGCTGTTGGTGAGAAGAATCCGCAATTATGTTGGAATGTAAATATTAATGGTTTATATAACATATTTGACTTGGCAATAAAATATGATATGGCACGTGTTTTTGTTCCAAGTTCAATTGCTGTTTTTGGTCCTCAGACACCGCGTATTAATACTCCTCAGGATACAATTTTGAAGCCAACAACGATGTATGGGGTTTCAAAAGTAGCTGGGGAGCTTTTAGGAGATTATTATTTTAAGAAATTTGATATTGATGTTAGAGGTCTTCGCTACCCTGGAATTATAAGCAGCGAAACTTTACCGGGGGGCGGTACTACTGATTATGCTGTAGAAATATTTTATGAGGCAATTAAGAATAAAAGATATACTTGTTTTGTTAATGAGAAAACGATATTACCTATGATGTATATGCCTGATTGTATTAAAGCTTCGATTGATATCATGGATGCAGATATTACTAAATTACAACATCATAGTGATTTTAATATTTCAGCTATGAGTTTTTCTGTAGGTGAATTAGTAAAAGAAATTAAGAAACACATTCCTGAATTCGAATGTAAATATAAACCAGATTTTAGACAAGATATTGCTGATTCATGGCCTCAGTCAATAGATGATTCTATTGCACGTAATGAATGGAATTGGAAACCAAGGTATGATTTAACTGAAATGACTAAAGACATGATAGAAAAGTTATCTAAACGATATGATGAAGGTACTATGTAATAAATTATCATAAAGTTTTTAGATGTCTAATTATATTCAATAACGTTAGGTAGGTTGAGGTTTAATGCAAGAATTGAGAGAAATTAAGAATGATGATACTGTTGTTATTAATAAAATTCATAATTATTTAGGCGAGGAAGCAAATTATCTTTTTAATCACAAATGTGAAAAAATTTTAAAGGCTAAATTACATCTTCCAGGTCCTGATTTTATTGATGAAACCTTTATTGATTCTGATAGGAATAGTCAGGTATTGAGAAATTTGAAATCAGTTTTTAATCATGGTCGTCTTAGTGGTACAGGTTATCTTTCAATTTTACCTGTTGATCAAGGAGTTGAACATTCAGCTGGAGCATCTTTTACACCAAATCCTGATTATTTTGATCCAGAGAATATAATTAAATTAGCTATTAATGGAGGTTGTAATGCCGTTGCTTCAACTCTTGGTGTTTTAGGATCAATTTCTAGGAAATATGCTCATAAGATTCCTTTTATTGTTAAAATAAATCATAATGAACTTTTAACATATCCTAATAATTTTGATCAGATAATGTTTGCAAGTGTTGATCAAGCTTGGAATCTTGGCGCTGCTGCAATAGGGTGTACTATCTATTTTGGTTCCCCTGATTCAAATAGACAAATTGAAGAAGTTAGTCGTGCTTTTAGATATGCTCATGAAATTGGAATGGCTACAGTGTTATGGTGTTATCTAAGAAACCCTTCTTTTAATGTTGAAAATAATAATTATCATAGTTCAGCGGATCTAACGGGGCAAGCTAATCATTTAGGGGTTACAATTGAAGCTGATATAGTTAAACAAAAATTACCTACAATAAATGGTGGTTACGTCGTATTAAATAAAGGTGATCTAAGTTATGGTAAGTGGGATGAAAGGATTTATACAGAGTTATCTTCTGATCATCCTATTGATCTTACAAGGTATCAGATTGCTAATTGTTATATGGGTAGAATTGGTTTAATTAATTCTGGTGGTTCTTCTGGTGAAGATGATTTTGCGCAAGCTGTTAGAACCGCTGTAATTAATAAACGTGCAGGTGGAACAGGTTTGATTTCTGGTAGGAAGGCATTTCAAAAACCGATGGAATCTGGTATAAAACTTTTAAATGCTATTCAGGATGTTTACTTGTGTGATGAAATCAGTATAGCATAACAATAACATATTTTTTTTATGTTATTGATAAATAAATTTATAATTATCATTCTGATTACAAAATTGGATGCGTATTCTTCTAAAAAATGGTGGGAATGAATGTCAAAAATAACTGCGTTGGATCTTGCAAAAAATCAAAAAGAAATATCTGTTGCTGAGTTTTTTGAGAGAAATAAACATATTCTTGGCTTTGGGAATTCAACAAGAGCTCTTCTTACAAGTATAAAAGAAGGAGTTGATAATAGTCTTGATGCTTGTGAGGAGGTTAATATACTCCCTGATATTTATGTTGAAATTTCTAATCATGAGGATGGCGAATGCAGGGTAATAATTGAGGATAATGGTCCTGGTGTTGTTAAGAAACAAATTAAACATATTTTTGGTAGATTACTTTATGGTTCAAGATTTCATGCGATTCGTCAGAGTAGGGGTCAACAGGGTATTGGAATTTCAGCTGTTGTGTTATATGGCCAGTTAACTACAGGTAAACATGCTACAGTAATTTCAAAGATCCAGGAGGATAGACCTGCTGCCGTACTTGAACTTGCTATTGATACTAATAAGAATCGCGCTGAGGTAATCAATCAAACTATTACTCATTGGGATAAACCATCTGGAACTCGGGTTGAAATAAGTATTATTGCAGATTATAAGAGGGGTAAGAGATTTGTTTATGATTATCTTCAGAGTACTTCTATTGTTAATCCTCATGCTCAGATAACTTATAAAGAACCGGATGGCGCTATTCATGTTTTTGAGAGAACTTCAGAAGTTTTACCTAGAAAATCTGTTGAGATTAAACCACATCCATATGGCATTGAACTTGGTACTCTTATTAAAATTGCTAAAAATTCTAAGAGTAGGAAATTGTCTTCTTTTTTAAAGACTGAGTTTTCTAGTATGGGTGATAGAACAGTTAATGTTGTATGTGAAGAAGCACAGTTGGAGAAAAATTTGAATCCTAAGGATATGACGCGAAATGAATTTCTAGCCATTCATAAGGCATTTAAGAAAGTAAAAATTATGTCACCTCCGACTGATTGTTTATCTCCAATTGGTGAAACATTAATTAAGAGAAGTTTAAAGCATGAGACAAGAGAGATATCTCCCGAGTTTATTATTACTGCCTCTAGACCAGCTGCTACTTATTCAGGTAATCCTTTTCAAATAGAGGCGGGTCTAGTTTATGGGGGTAATTTACCAAAGGATTCTTCGGTTAAGATAATGAGATTTGCTAATCGCGTTCCTTTATTGTATCAGCAGGGTGGTTGTATAACAACTGAAGCTATTTCATCTATTGATTGGAGGCGTTATGGTCTTGAACAGAAATCGGGGAAGGGGATTCCATCTGGTCCTGCGATTTTTTTAATACATATGTCTTCTACTCAGATTCCTTTTACCTCTGAGAGTAAGGAGGCAATAGCTGATGTTTCTGAGATTGAAAATGAAATAAGACTTGCCTTAAGGATTTGTGCAAGGAAGGTTCAGCATCATATCCATAAAAAAGTTAGACGTAAGAAGACTAAAGAGAAATTTGAATTGATTACAAAAATTCTTCCCGAGATTGCTAATAAATCTTCTAAAATGTTGAATAAACCTGTTCCATCTTTGGAGGCTATTATTACTGAAATTATGGATGTTGTTTGGATTGAGGATTTAATTGAGTATGAGAAAGTTAAATCAAATGATGTTAAACCTGTTCAGACGACCCTTATTGATGAAAAAATGGAGAAACATGGCGTGGGTGTTATTACTAAGAGTACTATAATGGTAGTGAATTATAAGCGTAAACCTCAGAAATTTAATTTATATGTATTGATTCCAGAGGATGCTGTTGTTGGAATGGTAGAGCCCAAACCTGTTAAAATTTCTGATAAATATATTAAATGGAATTTAGATGATATACCCTCTGCTGATAAGGTTGATATAATTTTTGAATTAGCGGGTCTTGAAGAAGGTGATTTTGATGAGAATGATATTTATACAGAAGATATTAATCCTTCTTTTGTTATTGGTGCAGATAAATGGGAGGGTGATTAAATTTGGTTAAAGATTATTCTAATGTTATTAAAAAAATTGATTCAATTGCTTCAAAGATTTATGATGATCTTCAGAAACCTGAAATACCATACCTTAATCTTCCTACTCGTTCAAAGTCAAATATACAATTTGATGAGAAACTAAATGTCTGGAAATATGGTTCTAATCAAATTGAAAGATCAGCTAAATCACTTGATGGAGCGATGATGCTTCTAAGAACAATGTATATGGTTGATTTTATTAAGCAGATGATTAAAGTAAAAAAATCATCAACACTAAGAGAAATGTATTATATATCTGAAGGATGGGATCTTGGAAAGTTTCATTCTCAAAATGAATCAAATTTACTTGCAGAGGATTTAGAGGTTATCACAAGCTGTATGAGGGAGGATTTTAAACTTCGACCTGAAGAAGATGGAGCAAGAGTTATCGGTAATCTTACAATTGAAGAATTAACTCGTAATAATCGTAAAAAGAAGATTCATTGTCAGGATGATGTTGGAGATTCTGGGTATACGATTCCTTATAACGTGGAATCTGAGAAAATCAATTTTAAGAGTATTGATGCTGATTTCATTATTGCTATTGAAACCGGTGGTATGTTTGATCGTCTCGTTGAAAATAGATTTGATACTTCATACCGAGCGATTCTTGTTCATTTGAAGGGTCAACCAGCAAGATCAACTAGACGTTTTATTAAAAGAATGAATGAAGAGAGTAATATTCCTGTAGTGGTTTTTACTGATTGCGATCCTTGGAGTTTTAGAATATTTGCAAGTCTTTCATATGGTGCAATAAAAACAGCTCATATTTCAGAGTATCTTGCAACGCCTTCCTCTCAATTCCTGGGAGTTACTCCTTCAGATATTGAGAATTATAAGCTTCCAACTGATGTTTTAAGTAGGGAGGATATTAAATCTTTAAAAAGTGAGCTTACTGATCCTAGATTTCAGGATCAATTCTGGAAGAATGAGATTAAACTTCAGTTGAAACTTGGTAAGAAATCTGAACAGCAGGCTTTAGCGAAATATGGTCTAGATTATGTTACTGATACTTATCTACCTGAGAAATTAACTGAGATGGGAATGATAAAAAAATAAGCTTGTAACCAAAATTTTTAGAGCTCTTCTGGCGGTATCATTTGATTTCTAATTCTAAGTACACTCTCATTATTTATTTGAATATATGTTTTACTGAAAACACCGCCCTTTGAATCTTTTGGATTAGTATAAATATATACTTTTTTACCATGGAGTTTTTCAGGTTCAAATTCTTCAAATTCTATTATTTTTTCTGAGAAATAATATGTATAGATATAGTATAGAATTTCAATTACTGCGAAAATAAGTATAGTTATAATGCTGAATAACACCCAGTTTTCAAGTGATAAATATGCCCAATTTGAATCCATTTCATTAATTATTATCCCTGCAGCTACTATAATGATCCAAAGAAGTAATATTATTGATAAGAATATAAATAATCTAGATATTATTTTAAATAAATGAATGGGATTATCCACATTTTTCTCTGAATTTTCCTTTTTTTTATACATAATAATCTTTAATCTATTTCTTTAAATACTTTTTTATTTGAGAAAATATATGATATATGAGGATTTAAAACTTGTTGAATAAAATATTAATAAGAAGTATAAATGTTTTAAAATTTGGTTTTTTAAATTTTTTTAGAACCATTGTTGTTCAAACCAGGATAAATCTATTCTTTCCCAGTCATCAAAGTCGTTTCTTCCTCTTGAGCCATCTGAGTAATCCACAATTTTATACATGTATCCATAGTTCATATTACTTTTATATGGCCTCCATTTCCACCAGTCTATCTGCCATGGGTAGTAGCTATCTGTATCATGACCGCCTATTGGGTTAAATCCAAATGTATGACCGCATTCATGCATATACGCACTTGCAAATACGGTCTCTAGATTAAGGAACGGTATTCTTGCTTTTTTGAACATATGTTTAGCTGATATCTGATATGCATTTGCATTAAATATAAATCCGGGGAATCTTGCTGAATTGTATATAACGAGTCCATAGTGGAATACTCCTCTTCGCCAGTTATTATCATCATTATGTAAAAAATAATCTGTGAAATATCCTCTTAATTCATCATCATCTGTGCTGTTGTCAAATGGTATCATGTCTCCTCCGCCCATATTTCCATCATCAATATGGTAAACCATGTTTCTCCTGTTGAATGCTGTGGTTATTAATTCTTTGGATTCTTCTGGTAGTATACTTATTTCTCCATTTGGTCCTGTTTCCATCTGATCAAGTTCAACAAATACATCCCTTCTAAACGGATCTGATCCCCATTGTGATGTTAGGTATTCTTCATAATTGGTTAATGAATCTTTATCTGGATCTAGATTTTTATGATCATTAAAGGTTGAGTCTGTGTAAATCCATCCATGTTCAAATTCATCATCATGGTGATGAGAATCAATATAATATCCCCATTTGTATTCCCATTCTATTGGGATATCATCGTTGTCTAAATCTTCTCCCCTGTTATCTATTTCAGGATCTGTCTGAAAAATATTTGTTTCCGTCCAATATGGTATGTTGTCACCATCGTAATCGGTTTGGTATATATCAAACCAGAGTTCACAATCTCGCTCTTTATCATATATACTTCCATCATCGCATCCATTTAATCTTCCATAGCCGCTTGGATCTGTTGCGAATGCCATATTTGCTATTGAATCATCGCCGAACCAATGACCTGTTTTTATGCTATATATTAATTCTACGTCGTAAGAATCTCTTAAAATATTATCTGAGTATGATGTGCTTATATCACATATTTTATTTAACCCTAGATTCCAGTCATATAATTGTATTGTTATGTTTACGAATTCTTCATCATCTGGTACATCAAGTGTTGCTTTAAAATCTGGATTATATACATATTTTTTATTGATATATTTTTGACTTTTGAATTTCTCATTATTTATGGTTATTTGTACATAGAAATCTGGTTTTGAATGTTTATCTATTGTTTTTTCTTTGTTTAGTTGTGGTTCTTCTTTTTCTAGTGATCTTATTTTTTGGATTTCTACTGTGACTTCAATGTTTGTTAGTGGATCAAAATCTTCTATTTGGTTTGTCTCTTTTGTTTTTTCTATTGTTTTTATTGATGATGCTGGTATATTGTTTGCTATTAAAACAATAATTATTAAATATATTATCAATTTATATAAAATTTTTATCATATTAATTTTTTCTCCTAATAATTTTTTTATATTATTATATATTATAATTATATAATATAATAAATTACATAATATATATAATTTTAATTATTAAAAATCTCGTTGGAAGGATCTTAAATCCATTCTTTCCCAATCATCATAATCGCCATTTGTTCTTGATCCATCGGAGTAATCAACTGTAGTATACATATAGCCATAGTTCATGCAGCTTTTATATGGTCGTGCTTGCCACCATCCTATCTGCCATGGGTAGTAACTTCTCAAGTTATGTCCCGGTATTGGGTTAAATGATAATGTATGTCCCATCTCATGCATATATGCACTTGCAAAGACTGTGTCTCTTTCAAGCCATGGAAATGTTCTTAATTTTTCTTCCATTCCATTCGCTGAAATTTGATATCTGTTTGCTCCAAACATGTTACCTTTCACAAGTGAACTTTGAAATATTACAACACCATAATGGAATACTCCTTTTCTCCATTCATCTGGGTTGTTCTCTAGGAAATATTGGTCATAAATTTGATCTAACTCATCATAATCCCTCCATTCACACTCAGTTAGAGAATCAAATGGTATGAGATCGGATCTCGAAGCTTCTCCCCATTTACCATCATCTAGATGATATACGACATTTTGCCGATCATATGCTGTATATAATAATTCTTTTGATCCCTCGGGAAATAGGCTAGTTTCTCCATTTGGGCCTTCATCCATTTGATCAAGTTCAACAAATAGATCTCTTCTGAATGGATCTGAGAACCATTGTGAAGTAAGGAATTCTTCATAGTTGTTTATTCCATCCTTTTCTGGATCAAGATTTTGATGGTTATCTGCTGTTAACGGATCATACCCCCATTTATATTCCCATTCAATAGGGATTCCATCCTCATCAACATCTTCCCCCAAATTATTAATTTCAGGGTCAGTACCATAAACATATGTCTCCATCCATTCAGGTATTCTATC
>JAHWGJ010000013.1 GCA_020054475.1 Thermoplasmata archaeon
CCAGGCTGAGACAATATCGATATGTTTAAAATAGGGACTCATTAACGGATTCTGGTATCTTCCATTCAAGAAAACAACATCATTTTCTCCATCAGATACCTCGGGGTTTTCTTCATCACCTGCTATTGCGATATTGGATAGAATGCCAAGTAACATAACAGAGCAAAATATTGACCCAACAAGTTTTCTCATTTTATCACTATAAATATTCATCTTCGCCAGGATATATTAATTGTCGCACAGTTTATTTGAACAAAACAACAATAATATAGAGTTTATTTTGTATTTTTTTCATTTTATCTTATTTTTTAGAATCAATAAATACTTATTATCAATTTTCTTTTATTATAATAATGGATAATGAATCAGTTAAAAATGGTGCAAAACAAAGTTTCCGAAAAGGAAAAGATGTTTGGAAACAAACCAGTTCAAGAGGAATAGTCCGTTACTGTACTCCAGAACAAGTATTATCTCATATATTACCCTCCATAGCATTTGGACATGTTACTATTAAAGTTGTACCTGATCTTAAGAAAGAAAAATGATGTTGGCAACATTTGTAGCATTATTACTTGGTGATAATGATGGAGAGGATTTAAGAAACTTAAAAAATGATACTATAACATAATTTCTCACTCGTAGTTCTTTCTTTCTCCTTTTTTCTCCACTGATAAATACAGATTTTATCAAAAATAAAAAAAAGGTCGATTATTTACCACCAAAAAAAGACTGTGTACAATTAGAGGATTACTTTGAAAAAATTGAGAGGATAGAATTTTTACATTATCTGCTCAGATTAAAAATTGAAAGCATAACATTTAAACATTATATCAACATTCAAACTTATTGGGATGTATAATTTCCTATGCATTCATTTTTTGGGGGAAAACAGATGGTAAAAAAATTCTCTCTAATCAATAGAGAAACTGGACCATGGTCAAACTATGAAAGTTTTCTTATGAAAGATGAAAATTTTCATGTGGGATGGATGGAATGGACCAGTAATAACACCTTCAGATTAAATAAAAATCCATTAATTAAAAATCCTCAATCACCATATATTTATGTTATAACACAAGAAGTAAACATACCTATTAATGAAGGTTTAATTAGAGTAAATCCTGAAAAAATAAAAAAAGATGTTGAAATCCCTGATAAAAAAATGTATGGAACTTATTCGAATAAGTTCTGTATTGTTGATAAATATGAACCTGTTGATATAAATAAATTACCAAAACCATACATATCGAAAGATGAATTTCTTTATAAAATAACAGATAACTGGGTTGGTGATGTACAAAAACAGTTCAGTAAAGAAATAGCAATTAATATTTTATCATGTCCAAAATCTAATTATGGCATAGGCGGGATAGGTGCTCAATCATTATGTCCATATGGTGGTAAACAAGAACTTATTTTTTTAAACAGTTCTTTAAAGAATATTTTACCAAATGATTTCTTAAATAAGAATAAAAAATATATGTATAAACCTATCAAAACTGAACGTGATTTAAGATTTGCAAATAATGATATTAACAAAAATATTGCTGATGAAATATCATATAATTATTTATACACCCCGAGCCCTCAATCAAAATTATATCTTATACCTACACAAATACCTCTAATAATCCCTGAGGTATTTTATAAACCAGATAGATGGGGATTAGATAGAGATGTGCTTGATTATCAACTCAGTGCATTATTATTAAATCCATATATAGAAGAAAATACTCAAAAAAATCTGATAAATATAATTACAAAAACTGCTCAAGATATTTTAATGAAATCAAATATTCAGGCACCTCTTGATAATACAGGCGTTATTCGTCTAGCAAAAGCATGGTGTAGATTAGAATACAAACAAAAAATAGATGAAGATGATTTTATAAGAATGAAAAATGATTTTCAAGAGATTTTCAAAGAATACTATGATATGATTGAAGATACAGAAACAACTGGAAAAACATATAATATTCCACTTACAAGAACGTCTGATGCTATGAGACTATCCATTACAGCAAATAAAGTTTTTAAATATATTAAAAAAATACAAAGAACCCAAGGTTACAAAAAAATATCAAAAGAAATCATTAGAAATGAACTACCAGTAAAGGAAATTTCCAATTATGATTTAGATAAGGGATTACGTGATTTGGTTAATGCTGGATTTCTTTTAACATATAAAAATTATTCAGAATTTGAACTTGTGAATAAATGAAAAAAAATTAAGAAAAAAGAATGTAATATTATCAATCTTTAAAATAATGCTATTATAATAAGTCCACACCCGTAATTCTTTTTTTTCTCATTTTTTACTAGTAAATTCGTGTTCTCTTCCCGAAATGAACTCAATTCATAATCAGTAAAATTATTAAATTAATTATTTATTCCAAATTTGTGGGGGCATTATCCTATTAACGCAGAATCCCGGCGGGAGCATTTCTCCTTATCAGACAAGTAATCTATAAGACGAATTTCAAGAAAACTGCTGAGGTTAATGTTTTGATTCTTGGCTTGATATATTATCTCTTTATCTATGCTTAGTGTTAGTTTTTGTTTAGCCATAGTTTAGTTATAAGTTAGGTGAATATAATGTTAATGGTTAGCATGAATTATTATGGATTTTGTTGTTTAAGGTAAGATAAATTTATATTATTGGACATGATAATAATATATGGAGGGAAATGAAATTGAAATTACAGATTACAATGGGTCTAATTTTTGTTATTTTAATTTCATCTTTAAATCTTATCATCATAGCTGAAGATTCAGAATATCAAACAGAAAAACAAGATTTACTTATTACGCATCCATATTTTATTAAAAAAATAGTACATGCAAAAGACCAGAAATATTCTGATTTTAATCAAGAACAATATAAACCGGATATTTCATTTATTAATTTAGAAAAAGATGTATTGATTTCAGCGGATAATCCAGATGGCGATGACATACATCCCAAAATAATAAGAAAAGATAACACTCTTGTCATGACTTATGAAAAATCAATAAACCATTCATCAAAAACAAATCCTATTGTTTGGTCACAAAATTATGGTCAAACTTGGACAACACAATTTGAACTCGATTCATCAATTATACCTGAAACTTCAGGTATTATGCAAAGGCCAGATATAAAATATGTACCAGGTATAGATCAATTTTATTTCAGTGCCGTTGACCCAGAAGCATATATGTACAACAACGTTATGTTCTGGATTCCAGGAAATATTACTACTGCAGAAGAAGCATTAGCATATGCAATTTCTGGACCTCAGAATTATTATGACTCAGCTACAGGTGCAACAGAAAACTGGGGTATAGCTGTTACTACTGTGGATGCATATGAATTCAATAAAACCTTTAGTTTAGGATACTTTACTTATCCTGATTTTGAAAAACCGCCAGTCATGGGAGGTTATTATTATGATTGTAACAGAGTTCATAATTCATCACCAGCTGATAAGTTAGAAATGGACATGAATGACAATAGGATTTTTCTTGTTTCTGAACAAACTGAAAAAGGAAAAATTTCCATCAAATCAACGGTGAACAATGAAGCATTGCTTAACAATGGTGAAGTACAGAATGGATTTGATAAATATGCAGATATCGAGAATTGGCCAGGTGAATATATTGCTAATGGATCAGATCCAGATATATCAGCATGTGAAGATAAAGTCTTTGTTGTTTATTTGGAAAATGATACTATAAAATGCAAATATAGTACTTCCTCTTATGGTTATGAACCTTATTTTGATTGGAATGAATCCACAATTGATAAAGATAATGTTTACTGCCCTACCGTTTATGCATATAGCACTAAGAAAATTATCTGTGCTTATGTAAAGGATAATAATTTATTTGTTGCTAAATCTTATGATGGAGCCCTCACATGGGGAGAACCATATCAGATTAATGATATAGACGGTACAGTTGTTGAGACATCAGGATCTGTTGCTATTAGTGATATGGGGGTAGTATGGACTGATAATAGAGAGGGGCAAAGTGATATCTACTTTCAATTAAATAATGAGGATTTTTTTATTCCAATAATAACATTTACTGGAGGTTTGGGAATCACTATTGAAATTGAAAATATTGGAGATATATCAGTCGAAAATATTGATATAAGCATTAGCATTGATGCGCCATTTATAATTATAGGTAAGGAAAAAATTATCAATGTCTCAATAGATAAATATGAATCTATAACATATAGAATGTTTACCCTTGGATTTGGAAAAATGACAATTACCGTGGATTGCGGTATGTTTGGTTCCGAAAGCGCTTCAGGAATTCTTTATGGGCCATTCGTTTGGATAACTTGATTTTTACTTGAATAATATAATTATAATAATAACATTTGTAGCATTATTACTTGGAAAAAGGATAGAATAGATTACTCATTAAAATTTATCTTTTACTTTTTTATTGTTGATTGAATTTATTAATTATAAGTTTCTGCAGCTATGAAAAATGTCCACCCTAGAAATTTACATTCAGGATTACTTCTATCTTCTAATAATTTAGTTATCCAAATACCTGTAAAACCAATCATTAATAGACTAATATCATAGTTTTCAATTGACCAATTGTTAGTTAATCCTCGAGTACTTAATTCTGCATATTGTTCATCACGATCATCAGTAAGCCATGCGATTAATAATGGAGATATCTTTAAAGGAATTGGTATTGATGGAATATTAAATACATATAGTCCAATCAATGAAGATAGAATGCCTAAAAAGCCAAGTTCACCACCATATGGATTTATGCTTATTCGAGGATATAATCGAAAATTTAAAAGAAAATCATCAATATAATATAATATAAAAATAACAGGATAAAGAGTTGATTTTATTGTATTTAAGCACATAGAATCAACAGCTTGACCTTTAACAAAACAAAAAGAATTTGTATAATCATCAAAAATATTTATATTAGATTTTTCTGAATAATCGAAATCTATTTTATTTAAATATTCTATTGGATATTGATTTTTTATTAGATTAAATGTTTTTTCGGCATTGTGATTTTCTGGTAACATTTTCATTCGTTCTAATTCAATAATTATTTCTTCAATATCCCAAGTATCTAATAAATTGAAAAGATTATCTACATCATATTTTGCTAATGTTTTTTCAACTTCAATAATACCATTTAATGTAAAATATTTACATGAAATTAATGTTGTTTTTTCATCATTATTACTATTTGGTATTTTAGCATTGATGGATTTAAATGTAGTAATAAATATAATTAAAATTACAGCCAATACAGTTATCTTTTTATTTATTTAAATCACATCCATATGAATAAATTGTTTATTGTTAACAATTAACATAATAAAATCAAGTATAAAAATTTTTCAGTAGCATTATTACTTACTTTACTCCAAAGCCCTCTGATAAGCTCCACTAATTTAGTTAATATTACTACCTAGTCTTTATCTGATTTAATCAGATTAAGTCTGAACGCTTCTGATAGTTTAGATAAAAAGTAGAAGGAGGAAGCTTTCAGAATAAGCCATGAAAGAAATATTGAGAGATTAAAGGGTAATTTTTCGGTATATTATGATTGGAATTTTAGTGTGGAAGATGAAGAGAATTTGTTTCTTGGTATTAATGTATTAAAGAGGTTGAGGATAGAATTTGAAAAAGGAATGGATCATTGTATCAAAACTTTTTATACATATAAATTAAACAATCGAATGAGTATAATATACAGCTTAATGGATTATCTTTATTCTCATTATTCTGAATTATTTCCTTTTCATCCAGATATGCTTTTTCTCGAATTAAATGATGCTTACGAAGATATTGTCATAGAAAAAAAATATATTGTTGAGTATCTAAAGGAGATTAAAGATTTACTTACTGATGATAATCTTTCAGAGATTTGCAAACAAGAAGTAGTTCTTTTTGAACGTGAGTTAGAGAATTGGACAAAACTTGCAGATTATTATTCTGAGTTTAGAAAAAGAGGGGTTTTCATGTTATTACCACGAGCAATAATGCTCATCAATAAAATGGCACTTGCGATGGATAATATAATATCAATTGAAGAATCTATTATAGCGGGTTCATACGTGAATTAATTGTTAAATAATTCTTATGACCCAACCATAAAACACTAACACTCAAGACATTTGAAGTTTTGACCATACATTAATAGAGGGAACTATCAAATTAAAAGCTTGAAGAATAAATTTTATGTATAATTTTAGTTTGGTGAAAAGAACAGATGGATTTAGTTTTTAGGCCACTCGAAATGTGTGTTTTTGAAGAAGTCAAATTCTATTCCTCCCCAGTCGTTGTAATCTACTTCTCCATTATCTCCATCTGAATAGTCAAGTATGCTATATACATACCTGTAGTTCATACAGCTCTTGTAGTTTCTATAATGCCAAAAATCAGTATATTTTGGCTTAATTGCAGCATGGTTATCGTTTCCTCCAAAGTCATCTGGAAGAAGGCCAAATGTATGTCCTGTCTCATGCATACTTCCACAGGTTATAAGCCATCCTCGCTCGAATAAAGGATGCGTTCCTGATATTACATCTGCTGATATACAGAAGCTATTTAGATGTGCCCACCCTACAAAGGCAAAACCATTACCTGGACCTTGATCACATATAAGTCCATAGTGAAAAATGTTTTTACGAGGATTATTTAAATCATTATGTAAGAAGTAATCCCAATAAAAATCTACTAATTCACCAAAGTTAAAGTTTGCAACATATGGTATTTCTTCACCGCCTTCAAGTTCGCCCTGGTCAACATGAAGAACTATGTCGTGCTCGGCAAAACTTTCTTGCATCTGCTCAACGTATTCTTGAGGTAGAACATTTGAATCATCTGAATGATTTGATTTTATATGGTCGAACTCGATGAATATATCTTTTTGATAAGGATCTGCCCCCCAAGAATACGCATAGCATTCCTCAAAATTGTTTAATGCATCGCCATCAGCATCAAGATTGGTATGATCATTCCAAACAGTTTCTTCGTAATCAAATTCTTCTTCCCACCAATCAGGAAGACCATCTGAATCTGTATCGTTTCCAGATAGAATAATTTGAGAATCTCCATATCCCTTGATTATTGTCTTTTCAAATGTCTCCTCAACAGTCCAATCTGCTCCAGCATTTTCGTATTCATTTGTTTTCCATGGGAAGAATTTTATTTTTCCAAATTCTCTGCTTAATATATCTGCTAATCTAAATCCTTTTGAGAAAACTGGTCCAAGTTTTGACCCCCAGTAATTGTTTTCTGCGGATACAAAAGAATTTTTTGGAAGAACCGAGTCGATCGAGTTGTTATAGAGCGTTGAATTAGTGACACTACAACTACTGTCTGTTATATGTATACCATGTCTAAAATTGTTTATTATTTTACAATTCTTTATATCAATATTGTCTGAATTATCATGTATCCAAATTGTATAATGAGTATTGTACAATAGGCTGCATCTATCGAATGATATGTTTGTTGAGTTTACAATTTTAAAACCTACTCCGCTATGAATTGCATTAGAGTTTTTGATTTGTATGTTATATGAATTGTAAAAAGATATGCCTCTTCCGTTGTCATTGTTGTCACAACTGGCACAGTGATTAATTTGTATGTTTGATGATTTATTTATGAAAAAAACAATTCCATTTTCATGTGCATAAACATCTTCAAATACTATATTTTGTGATTTGTAAAGGTCCACGCCTATACCACTATTACAAAACTCAGAGTTTTCTATTTTGATATAAAATGATTTTTCTCCTTGAACTCCTTTGCCGTTTGTATGTAATAAACAATTACTTATTTTTGTGTTGTATGAGTTGTTTATTATTATCCCTGTTCGTGTTCTGTAAATTATACAGTTTGAAATGGTAATGTTATCTGATTGAATAAAAATTGCTGTATTTTCCTTAAATCCTCCTGAATTTTTAATGGTAAAATCTGTAAAAATCATATTATCTGATAGTATATTTACAACTTTATCATTGTATATTCCATCAATGATTGTTTTATTTCTATTCTCGCCTTGTAGTTTTATTTTTTTATCTATGGTTATTGTCTCGTTATAAATTCCACTGTAAACAAAGATTATATCTCCATTCCCTGCATTATCTATCGCACTTTGAATAGTACTGTAATTTCCAGGGCCAATTCCACCCACATATAATGTAGTACTAAGATTCGTTTTTGAGATATTCTTGCTATTATAAATGGAATTTTGACTGAAAGTAACTGGAGTTAAAATAGAACATAAAAATATTATCAAAATAGTAATAACCGCGGCTTTTCTAGATGAAATATTAAACATTGTTGCCCCCCTCTGTTAAAGTATCTATATAATAGAATAAATTTATTACTATTAAAATTAACGTTATTAAGTGTTAAAATATCTTTGTTTTTTATCCATTTGGCAAAAAATTTCTTTACATAAATAGTAATTAAGTATAAATTTATTGATTAACAAATGTTAATTTGGAAAAAAGAGTTTTAAAGATATTAAAGTATGATGATTAGAGATACAAGCCTATCAACTAAACAATCGAGGGTTACAAAATCCATCATTTCTTTACCACATCAATAAAAAAGTAAATATTCGCCATTTATTTACTCCATCTCTGATAATATCCGGATTTCTTTCTTTTCTTATTATCCTTTGAACCTTTTGGTCTACCAAGTGTTTTACCCATATTACTCAACGCCTGTAACCTTTGCTTTGTAGCTTCACTAATTAATTTCCTTTCTAATTGAGCTAATGCAACAAAAACCGTTGAAATAAATTCACCCATCGTTGTTGTAGGGCCTATTCCTTCCATTACACTTATGATATTTATCCCTCTCGCCTTTAGATTATCAAAATCCATAATGAATTGCCTTGAACTTCTCAAAGCACGGTCTAACCTAAATACAACAATTGCTTTGAATTCGCCTTCTCTTGATTTCTTCTTTAATTCTTCAAATACAGGTCTATGTTTTACACTCGAACCAATTTCTTTAAAAATTTGATATTCCCAATTTTTCAATTTACAATAATTAATACAAGGTTCAATTTGTTGTTCGTAAGATTGTAATTCTGTTGATATCCTTACATATATTCCTGTTTTCATTTTCCATAAATAATTTAAACAAATATTTTATTATGGAGTTGCAATCTTAACTCGCATAAAAAAATTAAATTTGGGAGAGGTTAATAATTATGGGGAAATGTATAGTACAAAAAATTTTGGAAAAACATATTGTTGAAGGTAAATGGGAACCTGGAAAAGAAATTGCAATTAAGATCGATCAGACATTGACTCAAGATGCAACAGGGACTATGGCTTATCTTCAATTCGAAGCAATGGGCGCATCTAAAATTAAAACAGAATTGTCAGTTAGTTATGTAGATCATAATACTGTTCAAATTGGCTATGAAAATGCTGATGATCATAAATATCTTCAATCTGTCGCAGCAAAATATGGGATTATATACTCTCGTGCCGGTAATGGAATTTGTCATCAGGTACATCTTGAGAGATTTGGAAAACCTGGTAAAACGTTACTAGGTAGTGATTCTCATACGCCAACAGGTGGAGGGATTGGCATGATTGCTATTGGTGCTGGTGGACTTGATGTTGCAGTTGCAATGGCAGGCGGTCCATTTTATATAACTTGTCCAAAAGTAATAAAAATAAATTTAAAAGGTAAACTTAAAGCATGGTGCTCTGCAAAAGATGCTGTTTTAAAAATGCTTGAAATTTTCTCAACTAAAGGAAATGTAGGTTGTATTTTTGAATATGGTGGAGAAGGAGTTGAAACATTATCTGTTCCAGAACGTGCTACAATTACAAACATGGGTGCAGAATGCGGGGTTACAACCTCGGTTTTTCCAAGTGATGAAAAAACTTATAAATTTTTAAAAGCTCAAAAACGAGAGGAAGATTGGATTGAACTTAAGGCAGATGATGATGCAAATTATTATAAGATAATTGACATAAATCTAGATGAAATAGTTCCATTAACCGCTTTCCCACATAGTCCGGGTAATATTAAAACGGTAAAGGAATTAAATGAATTGAAAGTTGATCAGGTATGTTTAGGAAGCTGTACAAATTCCTCTTATAAAGACTTGATGACCGTTTCAATTATATTAAAAAATAAAAAAGTACATCCAGATGTTAGTTTCGTGATTGCACCTGGATCTAAGCAGGTTTTAGAGAATATAGATAGAGATGGAGGATTAACAGATTTAATATCATCTGGTGCTAGAATTGCTGAATCTGCTTGTGGTTTTTGTATTGGAAATAGTCAATCTCCTAAAACTGATGCAGTAAGTCTTAGAACAAGTAATCGGAATTTTCTTGGTAGATCAGGAACAAAGAGTGCTTTAGCTTATCTTGTTAGTCCTGAGACAGCAGCAGCAGCTGTAATTACTGGTCAAATGACTGATCCCCGAGATTTAGAGAAAATGGGTATAAACTATCCAAATTTTAAATTGCCTGAAAAATTTTATATCAATGATAGTATGTTTATTTTCCCTGAAGATGCGGATGAGGTAAAAATTTACAGAGGACCAAATATTGGAGATCCTCCAAAAAGTATTCCAATTGAAGATATCATTTCAGGAGAAGTAACAATAAAAGTTGAAGATCAAATTACCACAGATCATATAATTCCTGCTGGTAGTAAAATGAAATACCGTTCAAATGTTCCTAAATATTCAGAATTTTTATTTGAAGTAGTTGATCCTGATTTCTATGAAAGAGCAAAAAAAATTAGAGATAGCGGGAAATCAAATATTTTTGTAGCTGGTTTAAGTTATGGTCAGGGCTCATCTAGAGAACATGCAGCTCTATGTCCAATGTTCATGGGAACTAAAACTGTAATAGCAAAATCATTTGAGAGAATTCATACAGCAAATCTGATTAATTTTGGAATTATACCTTTAACTTTCAAAAATGATAAGGATTATGATAAAATAGATCAGGGAGATGATATTGAAATATCGAAAGTTAGAGGAAATATTGAATCTGGAAAAAAATTAGTAGTAAAAAACTTAACGAAAAATATTGAATTTGAGGTTGAATATAATCTCTCAGATCGGCAAAAAGAAATTATTCTTGCAGGCGGTACACTTGCATATATGAAAAATAAATCTAATTAAGATAAAGAGGTAGAAAATTATGGCACAGAGAGGAATTAGAGAATTTGATGGGAAAAAAATGCTTTCTAAATATTGGTCTGAATATATTAGTAAAGATTTTAAATATCATGGTAGAATTATTTTAGTTGATCCGGACACAAAAATTGATGATCTACCAAAAAAATATAAATGGTTAGAGGAGGAAAAATTAGTTGTAAAACCAGATCAGCTTTTTGGAAAAAGAGGGAAACATGGATTGATTCATGCTAATGTAACATTTCAGGAAGTAAAGAAATGGATTAAAGAAAAAATGAACAATGAAACAAAAGTTGGAAAAGTTACTGGGGTACTAACTCATTTTATAATTGAACCATATGTTGAACATAAAGGAGAATATTATGTTGCTATTAAAAGCAATAGAGAAGGAGATACAATCTATTTTTCAAATCATGGAGGGGTAGATATTGAATCAGTATGGGAAACTGTATCAGAAATCCAAGTTGATGTTTACCAAGATGTTGATAAAATAAATATTGAAAGTAAACTCCCCAAAGATACAGCAAAAGAAAATATAAAAATGTTTTCAGAATTTATCAAAGGAATCTACAAGTTTTATAGAGAATTAAACTATGCATACCTTGAAATTAATCCATTTGTGGTATCAAAAAAAGAAATAATACCACTTGATCTTGTTGCAAGAATCGATGATACAGGACATTTTGAAAGCAGTGATAAATGGGGTGATTTAAATTTTCCTGCGCCATTTGGAAGAAAACTATCCAAAGAAGAAAAATATATTAAGATGATGGATGAAAAAAGTGGAGCATCTCTCAAATTAACTGTATTAAATCCAAAAGGTCGAGTTTGGACAATGGTTGCAGGTGGAGGGGGAAGCGTAATTTATACTGATACAATAGTTGATTTAGGATACAGAGATGAACTAGCTAATTATGGCGAATATAGTGGTAATCCATCAACTGATCTTACATATGAATATGCAAAAACAATACTTGATTTAATGACACGTGAAAAAGATTCTAAAGGAAGAAATAAATTTTTACTTATTGGTGGAGGAATTGCAAACTTTACAGATGTAGCTAAAACATTTACAGGTATTACAATGGCATTAAGAGAATATAAAAAGAAACTAAAAGAAACAAAAATAAAAATCTATGTTCGACGTGGCGGACCAAATTATCAAGAAGGATTAAAAATTATGAAAAATCTGGGAAAAGAACTAGGTGTTCCAATTGAAGTATACGGCCCTGAAACACATATGACCCGTATTGTTGACATGGCATTAGGAGGAAAATAAAGGAGGTGATTTGTTATGACAAAAAAGAAAGATTATATAATAATGGATAAAGACACAAAAGCTATTGTTTTTGGTTATCAACAAAGAGCAATACAAAGAATGCTTGATTTTGACTATATATGTCGTAGAAAAGAACCTTCAGTAGCAGTTATTGTTAATCCAACACGAGATGGAATGCATACATGTTTCTGGGGAACCAAGGAAATATTAATTCCAATGGTTCGAACTATAAAAGAAGCAGTAAAAATGCATCCTGAAGCAGATTTCATGGTCAATTTTGCAAGTTTCAGATCAGCTTATCAAACGTCAAAAGAAGCGCTTGAAACAAAAGCAATACAATCAGTTGCAATAATAGCAGAAGGTGTACCTGAACAAAGAACAAAAGAACTTATTAAAATTGCACAAAAGAATAATAAATGGATAATTGGACCTGCAACAGTGGGAGGAATCGCAGCTGGTAGTTTTAGAATTGGAAATACAGCCGGTATGCTTGATAACATTGTTGCATCAAAACTTCATAGAGCCGGAAGCGTTGCATATGTTTCCAAATCAGGTGGACTTTCAAATGAATTAAACAACATCATTGCAATGAATACAGATGGAGTATATGAGGGAGTTGCAATTGGAGGAGACAGATATCCGGGATCAACATTTATTGATCATATAATGCGATATGAGAAAAATCCTGATATTAAAATGATAGTTCTTCTTGGTGAAGTTGGTGGAACAGATGAATACGTTGTAATTGATGCTATGAAAAAAGGGAAAATTACAAAACCACTTGTAGCCTGGTGTATAGGAACATGCTCAAAAGTATTTCCAGCTGAAGTTCAATTTGGTCATGCAGGAGCAAGAGCAGGTGCAGATAGAGAAACAGCTGATGCGAAAAATATAGCTCTAAAGGATGCAGGAGCGTATGTTCCAAAAAGTTTTGATGATTTTGATAAACAAATTAAAAAAGCATATGATCAACTTATTAAATCTGGTATACATAAGCCAATTCCTGAAATTGAACCACCCGTTATTCCATATGATTATGCTGTTGCATTAAAACAGGGAATAATTAGAAAACCAGCAAGTTTTATCTCAACAATTTCTGATGATCGAGGTGAAGAACTTAGATACTGTGGAGTCAAAATATCAAAAATCTTTGAAGAAAAATGGGGACTAGGTGGAGTAATAGGACTATTATGGTTTAAAAAAGATCTTCCAATGTGGGCACGAGAATTCATAGAAAGAGTGATTCTTCTAACAGCTGATCATGGACCTGCTGTATCTGGTGCACATAACAGTATTATAGCTTCACGTGCCGGAAAAGATTTAATATCTTCTCTAGTAAGTGGATTATTAACTATTGGACCAAGATTTGGAGGAGCAGTTCAGGGTAGTGCAGATCATTTTACACAATATCTATATGCAGGACATGAACCAAGTTTCATGGTAAAAGACATGAAGACAAAAAATATAAACATTCAAGGAATTGGACATCGTATTAAATCAGTAACAAATCCAGATGTTAGAGTAGAAATAATGGTAGATTTTGCAAAGAAAAAATTCCCAATAACTGAAACCCTTGACTATGCACTAGAAGTAGAAAAACTAACAACATCAAAAAGAAATAATTTGATTTTAAACGTTGATGGATGTATTGGTGTTCTAAGCTGTGATATGCTAAAGGGAATAGGATACAATAGAGAAGAAGTACGGGAATTTGTAGATCTTGGAATATTAAATGCATTCTTTGTCCTTGGTCGAAGTATTGGTTTCATGGGGCATATAATGGATCAGAAACGCTTAAAATCAGGATTATACAGACATCCATGGGATGATATAAACTACATGATGCCTGATGAGCCGGAAAAAGTTAGATAAAATAAATGGAGACATTTGATATGAGCAATATAGTTGGAAAGATTATATATACAAAAGTTGATGAAGCTCCTGCTTTAGCAACTTGCTCTTTTCTCCCTATTATTAAAGCATTTACAAAAGCTGCAAATGCCACTGTTGAAACAAAAGATATATCACTTGCAGGAAGAGTAACTGCAACATTTCCTGATTATTTAAAAGAAGATCAAATAATTTCAAATGATTTAGAATATTTAGGAAAACTAGTGAATAAAACAGAAGCAAACATTATAAAACTACCATGTATAAGTGCGTCACTTCCTCAGCTTAAAGCAGCAGTTAAAGAATTACAAAGTCAGGGTTATAATATTCCAGATTATCCAGAAGACCCAAAAAATGAAGAAGAAAAAAAAATTAAAGCAAGATATGATAAAATCAAAGGTAGTGCAGTAAATCCAGTTTTAAGACAAGGAAATTCAGATAGACGAGTACCAGGGCCTGTTAAAGAATATGCAAAAAAGAATCCCTACCCTATATCTGAATGGAGTATGGACTCCAAATCACATGTTGCTCATATGAAATCTGGTGATCTTCGATCAAATGAAAAATCAGTAACAATTACAAAAAATATTGCTGGTGATTCTAAAATTGAATTTATTAGAAAAGATGGGACAACAAAGATTTTAAAAGAAAAATTAAAACTTCTTGATGGTGAAATAATTGATGCGACTTTTATGAGTAAAAAAGCATTGAGAAAGTTTCTAAAAGAACAAATTGATGATGCAAATAACAAAAACATACTATTTTCCGTTCATCTAAAAGCAACAATGATGAAAGTATCAGATCCGGTTATATTTGGTAATGTAGTATCAGTATTTTTTGATGAAGTATTTGAAAAACATAAAACCATATTTAATGAATTAGGAATCAGTCCAAATAACGGACTTGGTGATCTTTATACAAAAATCAAAAACCTTGATAATAATAAACGATCTGAAATTGAATCTGATATAAAGACGTGCTATGAAAAAAGACCAAAACTTGCAATGGTAAACTCAGATAAAGGAATAACAAATTTGCATGTTCCAAGTGATGTAATAATTGATGCATCAATTCCTGCAGCTCTTAGAAATGCTGCAAGAATGTGGGGGCCTGATGGAGAACTGCATGATACAAAATTTGTAATTCCCGATAATAGTTATGCTGGAATATATCATCAGGTAGTTGAATTTTGTAAAAAACATGGCCCTTTTGATCCTACAACAATGGGTACAGTTCAAAACGTAGGTTTAATGGCACAAAAAGCAGAAGAATATGGATCACATGATAAAACATTTATTGTTCCAAAAGATGGAAAAGTTCGGGTAGTATCTGCGAATGGTAAAACGTTACTTGAGCATAATGTTGAAGAAGGAGATATTTGGCGAATGTGTCAAGTTAAAGATATTCCAATTCGGGATTGGGTTAAACTTGCAGTAAACAGAGCTAAAGAAACAGGTTATCCAGCAGTTTTTTGGCTTGATAAAACCCGAGCTCATGATATTGAATTGATAAACAAAGTAAATCATTATTTAATGGATCATGATACAACTGATTTTAAAATTCATATAATGTCACCTGTTGATGCTACACAGTTTTCATGTGAACGCTTAAAAAAAGGCGAGAATACCATTTCAGTAACTGGGAATGTACTTAGAGATTATCTTACTGATCTATTTCCAATTCTTGAAGTTGGAACATCAGCTCGAATGTATTCAATAGTACCTCTTATAAATGGTGGAGGTTTATATGAAACAGGGGCAGGGGGATCAGCGCCAAAACATGTACAACAATTCCAACAAGAAGGACATCTCAGATGGGATTCACTTGGTGAATTTCTAGCTCTTTCAGTTTCATTGAAACATTTAGCATCCATTACAAAAAATGATAAAGCTTTAGTTTTAGCAGAAGCACTTGATGATGCAACAAGTAAATATTTAATAAATAATAAATCTCCATCAAGAATAGTAAATGAACTTGATAATAGAGGAAGTCAGTTCTATTTAACATTATATTGGGCTCAAGCATTAGCTAAACAATCTAAGGATGAAAATCTACAAAGCCAATTTATTAAATTATCAAAATTACTTGAAGAAAATGAAGAAAAAATCTTAGAGGAGTTGAATGCAGCTCAAGGTAAAAAGGTTGATATTGGAGGTTACTATAAACCAAATGATGAATTAACAAAAAAGGCTATGAAGCCCAGCGTAACATTTAACAAATCTATTGAATCATTAAATTTAATCACTGCATAAACAAACAAGTATCATTAAAAAATATAATTAACTTTAATATAAGATATTTTTCAAGTTATAACATAAATTTAGATTGGTAATTAAATGGATTATGAAAAATCTTTTAATGATCTTGAAAAAATATTAATTGATCTAAGAGATAAAAATAATGAAATCCCAATAATAGTAGAAGGAGAAAAAGATATAGAAGCTTTAAAAAAACTAAATATTATTGGTATAATATTAAGTTTAAATAAAGGTATGTCAGTAACTAATTTTTGTGATCTTATTGCAAAAAAATATGATAAAATCATAATATTAACAGATTGGGATAAAAAAGGTGGGCAATTATGTTATAAGTTGAAAAATAATTTAATTGGTAGAGTTGATTGTATTACGGATTATAGGAAGAAAATTGCTAAAAAAACCACGATTAAAACAGTTGAAGGTTTACCCTCTTGGATTGAAACCATAAGAAAAAAAATTAATCATTTATAAATTTTTATAACCAATAACAGTATATGATATTTTGATAAAAACATGAGAAAATTAATAATAACAACATTAATCTTAATTATTATAACAATCTCAATATTAGGATTAATATATATAAATTATAAATCAGATATTGAGGCAATGAATAATTTAAATGTTAATTTGAATCAAATAGATATTGATGATATAAATAGTAAGTTTTTCAAATTGAATTTTAATGTTGAAATTACAAATCCTTCTGATAGAGATATTGTTGATTTATCAACAACTTTTAAAATATATATTGAAGATAATTATGTTGGAGAAGGTAATTTTTCAAATGTTAATATCACAAATAATTCTGAAGAAAATAAAGATGTTATTGTATCAGTATATTATGAAGGATTAGCTGATGCTGTAAATGATGTGATAAAAAAGATAATAAATGAGGGAGAATTTGATTTAAAAATCAATGGAACTATATATGCAAAAGCATTATTTGGAATGTCAATAATAGAGCAAATTTTTATCGCTACTAAGACATATCCATAATATCTAAAATTTTAATAATTTATATCAATATCTTTTAGTTATAAAATAAATTAGATAATATGAAGATTTCAAAATTATTATTCATTGAACCTCCAAGAAATTATTGGTTCGTTATGGGTGAATATTTACCTCCTCCAACAACCCTACTAATTTTAGCCGCATATATAGAAAAAGAAATTCCAGATATTGAAATTGAGGTGCTTGATAGTCAAGCAGAAAAATTAAATTGGGGCGGATTAGAAAAATATATTGAATCGTCAGATCCTTCAATGGTTCTAACTTCGGGTTTTACTTGTAATGTTTATACATGCGCAAGAACATTTGAAATTGCAAAAAAAATCAATGAAGATATTATTACAGTTGCTGGAGGAATTCATTTTTCAACACTTCCAGAAGAATCATTAATTAAGTTTCCCGAAATTGATTATATCATTAGAGGAGAAGGTGAAATTACAATTGTTGAATTAATAAAAAAATTAAACAATGGTGGAAAAATTGAAAAAATTAAAGGATTATCTTATAAAAATAATGGCAAAATAATCAATACACAATTTCGTCAATTAATAACAAATCTTGATAAATTGCCATTTCCTGCATATCATCTAGTTGAAAATAATATAAAAAAATATCATTTTTCAATGATGGCAGGTAAAAAAACAAGTTATATGATACTTGAGGGAGCAAGAGGATGTGATCATCGATGTTCTTTCTGTACTCAGTGGTATCATTGGGGTGGATGTTGGAGATCAAAATCAATAAAAAGAATCGCAGATGAAATAGAATATTTAAATGAAACATATGGTGGTGTATTTTTATGGCTCACTGATGATCAGTTTAAGATAAACATGAGAGGAAAAAAATTTTATAATGAATTGAAAAAGAGAAGATGTAAGGATGACATAATGCTTTTTCTACAAGCTCGCACTGATGATGTCGCTAAAAACCCTACTCTTGTTCAGAATCTTAGAGAAGTTGGAACATATTGGATTATGTGTGGAGTTGAAACACCATCAAAAGAAATTATAAAAGAATTTAAAAAAGAAACAAAAAATGTTGATGCTTTTTCAGCTATGAAAATATTGAGAAAAAATGATATTTTTTCTCATGCAATGTTTGTTATAGGTTCAAGAAAAGATACATCTGAATCTATAGAAAAACTAATAAGATTTTCAATAGACATTGAACCTGATTTTGCTATTTATACCGCTCTAACACCTTTCCCCGGTACAATATATTATAAAAATGCCCTAAAAAATGGTTGGATTGAGGACAATAATTATGCTAATTATGATATGGCTCATGCAATAATGCCAACAGAAAATTTAACCAGGAAAGAATTACAAATGGAATTATGGAAATGTTACCAAAGATTCTATGGGTCATATGCGAAAAATATAGCGGGTATTTTCTCAAAAAATAAACTAAAAAGAACATTATATAGACACATGGCTGGCCAACATGTTCTAAAAAAATTTAGGAGATTAATTTAGGCCTTGTTTCAAATTAATAAAAATTGTTATAAAGGGTTTTGATTATATGTTTTTTCGTTGTTAGAATGAAAAAAAATGAAATGATTATTGAGGAATATAAAAAATTTAGAAAAACCAATAATAAAATGGAGAATACTATAAAAGGAGATATAAATGCAATAAATCAATTGATTAAATATACTAAAGGAAAAAATATTGATAATATAAATGAGAAGGATACAATTGATTTTATAAGTTCTTTTAATAGTATTGGAACAAAAGTTCAATATGCAACTAGGGTAATAAGATTTTATCGATGGCTTGAAAAATTAGGTAAGAGAAAAAGACCAGAGAATATGGATTGGTTTGAATATCCAAGTAAAGACCAAATAATAAAAAGAAAAGATCCAGATGTAAAAAAATTTTTAATAACTGATGATGAATATGAAAAAATAATTCAGTTTTGTGGTGATGAAAGTAAATGGAGTGCATTATTTGAAATATTATATCTATCAGGTGGAAGACCTGACGAAGTAAACAAAATGAAAATAAAAGATGTTGAAATAGACAGTAATAATAAGGTTACAGTAACACTTGTAAACAGTAAAACTATTCCAAGGAAAGTTCCATTACCCAAAACACCAAGCATGCTTGTTAGATGGTTAGCTTATCATCCATTAAATAAGAATTTAGAATCACCATTATTCCCCTCTTTTAATCATAAAAACTATCTAAAACATATGGATACTGTTGCTATAAATCGTAAGTTTGATACCATTAAAAAATATTTGAAGATAAAAAAAACATTAACTCCTCATTGTTTCAGAAAAACAAGAGCAACAATAATGTTTAGTTCTCGTAATCCGGTTTATGATGATACTGAAATAGGACAGTTTTTTGGTTGGAAACCTCATACTGTAATAGATAGAAGACAACAGTATGATTTAAGAAATTATGAGGATTTAAAAGAGAAGATACAAGGTAAAAACAAGGTTAAATTGGATACTTTTGATATAATTAAACAAGAACGAGATAATTATGAGAAAATGGAAATACAATTTAAAGCTTTAAAAAATGAAAACAAAGAATTAAAAAAAGATATGGAAAATCAGAGTAAAAACCTTCAAACACAATATGACAGAACTGTTAGAGTAGTTCAAAATCAGATAATGCCAGAGTTTCTTAAAATGCAAGATAGGTTGAATTATATTGAGAATCAGGTGGATGAATACGGTGGAAAAGGTAAAATCATTGAACAACAAAATAAGGAATGGGTTAAAAAATTTCCAACTCAGGAATCACAAAAAAGAGAAATTGAACGGCTTCAAGCATTGGAGAAGGTTTACAATAAACGTTGGAAGAAGGTAAAGATATAAAGAGGAAACTAATTAGATGCCCATTAAATTTGTTACTGAACGGCATTTCAGCAAACGGGGGATCAATCTTTTCCGTTTTGAACATAATTCATTCGCATTGATTTATTTTTGCTTTAATTCATGCTTAAATAGCAAATATACGATGACATAGTGAATGAGTTGTAGACCAAGATGTTAGTTGTTAATATGGTAATAACAAATTCTTATTGAGGAAGATTTATTAATAAATTCTTCAAATAAACTGGATAAATATAAAGGAATCGTAGGAAAAGTTGATAGATTACTTGATCAGAATGAAAAAAAATAGGTAATAGATAGAAAACATAAATGTTAAAATAAGTAAAAATTATTAGTAGTAATCATGTAAGTATTGTTTAAGAGTTTTATATAATCCTTTTGTTATCTCTTTTTCTCTTGAAATTTATAATAATGATAAGTAAGTCACTTGTTGATATTTTAATAAGGGAGGGTAATATATATTATATATACAAAATAGAAAAAAAATAAATTTTAGATAGTATGTTACCGGTGGAAACTATAATGAAATCCATTTTTTACATATTATTTTATTCTACTCTGCGACTTTATTAAATCATTTATTATCATTCCTGACCCGATATATACATTATTTTCAATTATTGATCCGATATTAATTGTTGAATTAATTCCGGTTTGAACGTTATTCCTATAATAACTCCTAACTTTTTTCCACCAGTATTTAACTTTGTATCTTTAAAATTAATTATAATATTTTTTTTATCGAATCTTAGATTCACAATTTTTGTTCCAGCTCCTAGATTACAATTTTCTCCTATTATTGAATCTCCTACATAATTTTGATGTGGAGCATTGCTGTTATTCATTATTATTGAGTTTTTTATTTCACATTCATTTCCGATATGGTAATTATCACCTATTTAAGTGTGTGGTCTAATGTAACAATTTGCCCCTATTTTGCAATTATCTCCAATTAATACTGGTCCTTCTATTACGTACCAGGAAAAATAATGCAATTTTTCCTGATTTTCACCCAACCATCTGTCTCCAATTCTTTTGTTACTTGTTTAATTTTTATTTTCTTTAATTTTTTCTAAAATTATTTTATTTACTTCTAATAAATCCCAGAGGTATACTATATCTATAAATTCTTTTATTTTAATTCCAGTCATTTTTTCCTTTTTACATACAAATTTATTGTATCGGTTATTTCATATTACCCTCTTGATGATTTTTTTTGACGTATTTTGAACAGCGATTTTTAATGTATCGGAACAAAACCAAGCAGGTTTTAGGTGGATCTGTTGAAGTTGAAAACAATGATTCTAAAACTAGGGAATCTAGAACATATGTTTCAAAATAATTTTTTATTGTTAAATGGAAATATTTAAATAAATGATTAACAATTATTTTTATGTTGGTGAGGCCCCATTTTAACACCCTTCTTTGAGTGCCACTTTTAGAACGTGTTTTTTTGGTCCTCACCAACAAAAAGTGATACTAGTTCCCAACACTATTTTGTTAAATATCTCCCGTTTGAGTGCCATATACTAATATTATTACGAATATTGCAATATATTTAAATTAATTAAGCATTTCGTTTTAAATAAAGTAACTAGTTGAAAATTCTACAATAAACAATAAAAACGTACAAACCAGATGGAATTTATATACCTAAGAATTTTTTTTTAAAAACTGATAGCATTATTGAGTTTGTTTGCTATTGCTCTTACATATAGTAGTATTAGAAGAATTTCTGAATTATCTATAAAATTATTAAGGTTATATATTATCATATTTTTGCTTAAACTCATAATAATATTTTTATTATAACATTTGTCAAATTAATTAATATAAAATAATAAGTTATATTTAGATAAAATTATATATGCTTTTTAAAAATGAATAACACAGAAATTATTAATAATATATTAGAAACCCTTTATACAAAAATATCAAGGAGAACTAATGAAAAAAATGCTGAAAGTATATTAAATAGAGTTATTTTGGATTTAAAACCTCATTACTCTTATTTATCTGTGATAAAGATTAAAAATACTTATTATGAAGAAAATGCAAAAAATATTCAAATTACCTATAGCTCAATAATAGATAAATTAAACTCTGATGAATTAAATAAATGTATTGTAGATATATTTGAATTGACTGTAAAATATTTAAAAAGAGATGCTGATTATTTTTTCATTAAGGAATTCAAAGACGCTATTAATAATATTGATGATTTTATATTGGATGAAAAGAATATTGATTTTAACCAACTTCAATACAAATATTTAATTAATAGTAAACAAAATTTTAAAATTAAAAATTCTGAAATTTTTAAGATAATATTTGATGCTTTAATAAAAACAATTATTAAATTATCTGATTCTCAGAATCCATACATATTAATTGAATCAATTTTATCATCTTCATATAAACAATTTGATTTTTTAAACGAAATACAAATTATTAAAGATTCAAATTCAAAAGATTATTGTAAAATAAATATAAATTCATCTTTAAACTACATTCCATGTTATCAGATAGAAAAAACAATTAAACATATAATCAAACAAGTATTTTATTTATTAAACGACGATAATAAAAATAATTTTATTGAATCTTTAAAACATGAAATTAGTAATGAAGATTATTTAAAATTGAAAAAAATTGATGTAAATTTAAATAAAATTCAGTTTTCAACAAACATAAAATTCGATGATATTATAAAAAAAGTTTTAACCGTGTTGGAATTATTATTATCAAAGGAATATTCAAATGCGAATTCATTTAATATTATTAATAATGTGGTTTTTGATTTACAGGATAAATATGAATTTTTAAATAATATCTATTTAATTGACGAAGCTCAAAAGGATAACCCAAATATTTTTCAAATTAACTCTGATATAAATTTAGTAACTCCCTATAAGTTTGCTAAATCGGTAAGAGAGATCATAAATATGACTTCAAAGAAGTTACAAAGTGATAAATCTATTTTTATTAATGAATTTAAAAAAGGAATTGGAGATGCATATTTATTTGAAATAGATAAAATTGGTGTTAATCTTCATTTTTTAGAGATGAAATTTTCCTTTTCTTAATAATCTTCTTCAATAGCTATTATTTTACAGTGATCGATAATAGATATATTTAATCCTTCATAAGATATTTTATTTGCTTCCATAGCTGAAGTCTCAATGTAATCAATTGGTAGATTTCTCAGATATTTTGGTCCACCTACTGCGACTATATTATTATTAACATCGAAAAAATGGACAGTTATATTTAATTTATTAATAATATGATCTACTATATTATGAAATAAATAAATAACTTCAACTCTAGTTATAGAATTTGTTTTATTATATTTAAAATTCAGTGATGCGTTAACTAATTCTACAACATCGGATTTGAGAGTAATTCCATCAAATTTTAATTCGGGTTTTTTTTCTTCATAGCATCCACTTAGGGGTAATAAAATAAAGATTATAAAAATGATTATAATCTTTTTCCTAATATTCATTTTATTTCTTTCACCACTTTAATTAATTGATATTTAATTTAAATAATAATTTATCTTTTAATTCTTTTTAATAAAAATAAGAATTTTAGGTATTTAATTATAATTTACCTATATTTTACCTAATTATGTAAATAATTTGGGAATCTGTAAATAATTAAAGTAATATTTTATTATAATGAAAATATCCATATGAACGTCCTCCTTGAGTACCACTTTTTGAGCGTGTTTTTTTTTAGATCTTACCAGCAAAAAATATTTCTTAATAATTAAAAACATTTATGGTTTTGTTCAAATTAGTTTATAAGCTTAACTATTTAGCAGGTGAATATTCCATTAATTAGTCACATTATTATTTATAAAATGATTTAATTGAATATGCAACTGCATAATTACCTAATTATATACATGCAAAAAAAGTATTTTAAATAAAATAGTCTACTTAATTTTGGCACTCACATAGTTGAAATAAGCAACTAGGAGGGTAAATATAAGATGGGAAAAATAAAAATATTTAAGGACAATGAGTTTGGAGCTATTGGTATTGGTGCAATGATTGTTTTTATTGCAATGGTACTTGTAGCTGGAATTGCAGCATCAGTTTTGATTCAAACTAGCTCCAAATTAGAGACGCAGGCGATGGTCACTGGTGAACAGACAACGGCAGAAGTTGCTACTGGTTTGGCTGTAAGTGATGTTGAAGGTTATGCAGTAACTTCTGCGGATATTAGTCGTTTAGCTGTTCAAATTAGGCCTAGGGCAGGATCCGCAGAAATAGATTTATCTGAAACTGTTATTGAAATATCAGATACAAATAAAAAACTTGTTTTAATTTATACTGCTGATGAGTTTACTAATAAAAGTAGTATAGATGGAGATATTTTCACTGCCACATTTTATACAACAATGGAGGCAAATGAATTTTCAGTTGTTGTATTAGAAGATGCAGATGGATCTTGTACATCAACAAATCCAATAATTAATCGTGGAGATAAAGTTATTTTGAGTATATATACGGGTCATGCTAGTGGTTTTAACACAATTGCTGAAAGGACTGATGTTTGGGGTTCAATAATGCCTGAAGAAGGGGCTCCTGGAATAATATCATTTAGAACTCCTGCTTCTTATACTGAAAATGTAATGGATTTACAATAAGGAGGATGTATAGATGAAAAATTTATTTAAAAAATTTAAAAAATTCAAAATGGACGATTTAGGAGCAATAGGTATTGGCGCTATGATTGTATTTATTGCAATGGTACTTGTAGCTGGAATTGCAGCATCTGTATTGATTCAAACAAGTACAAGACTTGAATCTCAAGCAATGACTACAGGAACTGAAACCACAGAAGAAGTATCAGGTGGATTATCAGTTGAAGATGTTGTAGGACATGTTGCTACTGACATTGATATGTTGGCTATCACAGTTAGAGTCAGAGCTGGATCTCCAAATATTGATCTGAATCATACTGTAATTGAATTAACTGATGGATCAGTTAAAGCATTATTATCATATGATTATCTAACAGTAAGTCATTTCAATTCTTCTGTTGACGATGATGCTGATCTATTTGGTACGGGCAATATTACATTACTTACTAATGAACAATTTGGTATTATTGTTTTAGAAGATCCAGATAGTTCTTTAAGTCGGTATAATCCTGTAATTAATAGAGGGGATTTAGTAATTCTTACAGTAGACACAAATGCAGTATTTGGTGAAATTGGCGAAAGAAGCGATGTAATGGGAATGGTAATGCCTGAAATCGGTTCTCCAGGAATGGTTGCATTTACTACACCGGCCTCATATACGGATACAGTTTATGATTTACAATAAGGAGGATGAATAGATGAAAAATTTATTTAAAAAATTTAAAATGGACGATTTAGGAGCAATAGGTATTGGCGCTATGATTGTATTTATTGCAATGGTACTCGTAGCTGGAATTGCAGCATCTGTATTGATTCAAACAAGTACAAGACTTGAATCTCAAGCAATGACAACTGGTGAACATACAACTGCTGAGGTATCTACTGGTATTGCAATAACTGATATACAAGGACACGTTAACACAACCTCTTCAAGATTGGATAAAATAGCTATCTTAATTCGGCCAAGAGCAGGCTCTTTTGATATAGATTTAAGTACAACAGTTATTGAATTATCTGATTCAAATAATAAATTCATTTTAACTTATGATTTAACTAATTTCCAGTTAAGTGCTGCAGTTGCAGGTGTTTTTTCAACCAGTTCATTTGCTACATTAACAGCTGATGACTATGGAATTATAGTTTTGGAAGATGCAGATAATTCCTTAAGTTCAACGAATCCTGTAATAAACAGAGGAGACAAAGTCCTTATTACGGTAAATACGAGTACTACCTTCGGTAGTGGTGGTATTGCGGGTAGAGCAGATATCTGGGGGCGAGTAGTACCTGAAAATGGTGTCGCTGGAGTACTTGCTTTTAGAACACCCGCATCACTAACAGATGCTGTCTATGATTTATTATAGATGAAAAAAGAGCTCAATATTTAAAAAATTGAGGTTTTTAATAACCTCATATTATCCTTTTTTTACATACTTTTTTATTTCAAAATATGATAACCTATTTTAAAAAGATAGATTTAATTTAATTATCTTATCAAGAATTCTCAAGAGGTGAGTTATATCAAAATAAAAATGTTTATTACCAATAATGATGCTGCAATAGGCATTGGATCTATAATCATTTTTATTGCAATGATTTTAGTAGCAGGTATAGCCGCTTCTGTTTTTATACAAACAATGAATAGTTTACAACAACAAGCTCAAAAAACTAGTTCTGAAACGATGAGGGACATATCCGGAGGTTTAAAAGTAACACATATAACGGGTTATGCTAGTCAAGCTACTATAACAAAATTAGCTATATTTACTGAAATAATTACTGCATCAGAAGCTATTGCCCTGTCTCACGCTTCGATTACTCTATCTGACGCTACTCAAAAAATTTTCTTAGACTATAATCAAAGTTGTTTTAATAATAGCATTGAAAATGGATTATTTGATTGTATTAATTTCAGCCATTTAAATTCAAATGAATATGGATTAGTAGTAATAAGAGACATTGATTCTTCAATTATTGCCTCAAATCCAATAATAAATAATGGTGATTTAATCGCATTATTAATTAATACATCCAGTTCTTTATTTGGAATTTCCACAAATGTTCATATTTCAGGTAAAATATATCCCGAATTTGGATTAGCTGGACATATTGATTTCAACACTCCAAGTACTTTTATAAATAATATTATTGATTTATAATCCTGGCTAATTTAAATTTTAAATAATATCCATTATTTTTTAAAATTATATTAAACTGTTATATATCCACTTAACATTGAATTAATTAACATACCAGTTATAGAAACAATCCATACAAAAGGTACAAAATAAAGTAATGTTATCATAATATGACTTCCTCTAAGTGTTTTAATTGTGATTGATAACATAAAACAATGTATTACAAGTACAATAAAAATAATAATGAAATTATTAGCGAATACTTCAGGAGGTACGGTACTTAAAACAGCGCCAACATCAATGTTTGTACCGCTAAAAGGATCCCCAGACATCCCTTCTACTAATATATCATTTAGATGTTGTGCAATAACTAAAGAAGTATATACTGAAAATGCAATACCAAATGTAACTCCTGCAAATAAAGCAGCGGAAGTATTTATTACAGACATTTTTTTAACTCTTAAATCTCGAATTTTTCTAAAATTTTTGGTTATCATCCTAGATACATCTCTTGGATTTGCAGAAGCTGATGTTGCTTCACGAAACATTTCACTAGCTCTTTGAATATAATTGCTTCCTGTGTCAATTCCAAACCATTCCCATGAGATATCGTCATTAATTCTAGTCCTTAATCTTCGATATAAAGTTTTAATATGTTTTGTTAAAATACCATAATCTTTTTGACTAAGATAATAAACGGATGGAGTAATTTTTCCTCCCCTCATTGAAGAGATTGAGCCTAATCCATTAAGAAAAGATAGGAAATTTCTATCTTTTCTTGATATATTAACTTCTTCTTTAATAGCCTGTATTCCTGGTATTATAAGAGGTGAAATTGAAATAGAAAATAATAACTCAAATGAAAAATAATCAAAAAATAAAATATCGATGTAATATTTACCTAAAATGAAAGAGGATAATAGAAATATTGAAAATATTATAGCATAATTAAATATTTTCCTTAATTCTTTTTCTTTTTTTCCTTTGTTACCAGTTAAATGCCAAATTTCATCAGGAGGAATCATTGATTTCAATAGAAATAAAAGTAAACCCTCAGACATAATTAATAAAAAAGATGATAAAAATAGAAATGTATTCATATCTTCTCCACCAATTAATATGGGTAATACTATTCCCAAAGACATAATAAAAATAATAGCTATCAATAAGCTAACATATACTTCATTTAAAATCGTAATATTCTCGTTTGATGATTCATAGAGAGTTTTATATTCTTCTAAAACAGCATCTTGTTCCGCTTCAATAAATTCCCTATGATCAACTCCACTATCTAAACTCTGAGAAAATCTATCTAAGAAATCCCTAAGTATTTTGCTTGGAGTTCTTTGAGCTATAAATAAAAAGTTTTTGCCCATTGGGACGCGCCAGTTACTTGATAATACACTTATTTTTCTAATTTCTTCACCAAGACTTCTATAAGCTTTATTTTTGCTTAATATGTTCATTATGTCCTTTAGTGACAAATCAGAAATTGATAAAACTTGGAGATGAGTAATGAAAAAGTGAATTTTTCCATTGATATCATTTTCTTTATTTTTCCATCTAATATAAGGATAAAAAATTCCTAATATTACTATTATTAATCCTATTAAAATAAATGTTATTGGATCCAAAGGAATTGATATAAAATATAGAAAATAATTTAAAAAAGGAATAAAAGTAATTAATAATCCTAAAAATATTATTGGGAAAATAGTTTTTTTTATTAATTTATCTTTATCGGGGAGATTTCTGTAAAGAGATTTTAAATCTTTTAACAAACCTCCTTTTTTTTTCTTTGTTTTCTTCTCTTTTTTAATTTTCTGTTTTTTCATACTTTCCCTAAATATTAAATGGCAATCCTTTTTCTCCTTCTCTATAAAATCCCCAGATGCATTTTATCACATCATAATAATCAAAAATTTTCTCTTCCACCATTCTTTCAATAATCTTTTTTCTTAAATCATATTCTACATATATTTCAGATGTATCTAAATATCCTGCATTTTTAGCAATTTTTTGCTCCAAAATATAGCTATTATTATAGGCTTTGAATGATACTTCATCAGTTTCAGGTTTCCATTCAAATGCTTTTCGTGACATTATTCCATCTACTTCACGGTTATAACCTTCAATTTCATCTATAGATACACATCTTCTTAATAATTTTCCATCTCGTTCTAAGGCTAATTGAATAAGAACAAAATCCAAATTATCCATGAATGTTTTTGGAACATTAATTGGATCGCCCGTAAATCTTTGTATAACTTTTGTTACATTCCCTGCATGAAAAGTAGTCATACAGGGGTGTCCAGTTTGCATTGCTTGAAAAACAATATTCCCCTCAGCGCCTCTTACTTCACCAGGAATTATAAAATCAGGTCTTGATCTTAAAGCAGCTTTTAATAAATCAAACAAATCTATTCTCCCTTCCTTTGGGCCCGTAGTTTTTGTTAAAAGTCTCTGCCAAACATCATGCGGAACTTGTAATTCAGGTGTGCTCTCTGCAGTAAAAATTTTTTTTTCTGGTGGTATGAAAGGAACAATCGCATTCATTGTTGTAGTTTTTCCACAAGCTGTACCACCACATAAAAAAAAGCTTCTTCCATATTGTAAACATATCCATAAATACGCACAGATTCCCGAACTTAACGTTTTCCATTTAACTAATTGCGTAATACTTATAGGAGTTTCAGAAAATCTCCTAATAGTCATACTTGGGCCTTTAATACTTATAGCAGAACTATAAATAATATTTCCCCTACTTCCATCTGGTAAAACCCCGTCTACAATCGGTCGACCTTCACCAACGGGGTTACCCATTTTATCGCTCAAAATTTTTACAAATTCTTTCGCATCTTCATTTTTTATTTTAATATTTGTTTTAGTCATTCCAGACAATTTATGAATTATGTGAACATTTTCTCCTGTTATAAGATGAATGTCTTCGATGTTTGGATCTTGCATTAGACATTCTATTTCTCCCCCTCCAACTAAATCCTTTACAATATAGTATTCAATTATTTTTTTTTCAATTGAATTTAATCTAATACTTCGTTTTTTCTCATTTAAAAATATTATTTTATTTTTTTTATCTTTTTTTTTCGGTTTCTCAATAGTTTTCTTATTTTCATCTATTGTTATAATTTCATTGCAAAGTTCCTTTAAAGATTTTTTTAGTTCAATATCTGAAAATATCTTTTCTTTTTCAGGGATTTTTTTCAGTATCTCAATAAGAACTTCTTTTTTTATTTTATTTTGATATTCGTTCAATTTAGGTTCAATTGGATAATATTCATATTGATCCATATCCTGAATTCTAAATAAATGGGTAAAAAGAAATTCTTTTGTGGGATATATTATATTAATATATTTTTCATTTTTTAATTCATTAGGTAAGCTTTCATAAAATTCTGGAATTCCGTATTTTTGTTTTATTTTATCCAAATATTCTTTAAGATGGATATTTTTATCAATTAGTTCATTTACCTTATTTTTTGGTAACAATGACATTTATTATTACTCCATTGATTTAAATTGAAATTGGTAATCCTTGAACACCTTCACGATAATAACTCCATATAAATTGAACCACTTCATAATAATCAAAAATTTTCTCTTCAACCATCCTCTCTAAGATTCTCTTCCTTAAATCAAACTCGTCATATATTTTCATTATATCAATTAATCCAGCATTCTTTGCAATTCGATTTTCAAGGATGCAACTATTTCTATTAGCTTTAAATGAATGAGAGTCGTCCGTAGCATTCCATTCAAAGGCTTTTCTTGAGATTATGCCATCAACTACTTTATTATAACCTTCAATTTCATCTAATGATAAAACTCTTCGAAGTCTTTTTCCTTTTCTTTCAACTGCCATTTGAATTAATACAACATCCAGATTGTCCATGAATGTCTTTGGAACATTAATTGGATCTCCTGTAAATCTCTGAATAACCTTTGTTACACTACCTGCGTGAAAAGTTGTTATAACGGGATGTCCTGTTTGCATTGCTTGAAAAACCACCCTGCCTTCGATACCTCTAGTTTCACCTGGAATTATATAATCAGGTCTTGATCTTAAACCTGCTCTTAATAAATCATCCATATCTACAAAGGATTCCTTTGGTCCTGTTTGTTTTGTTAATAACTGTTGCCATACTTTATGAGGTACAATTACTTCAGGGGTATTCTCTACTGAATAAATTTTTTTTTCAGATGGAATAAAAGGTATAATTGCGTTCATTGTTGTTGTTTTTCCAGAAGCAGTTTCTCCACAAACAAATAAACTTCTACCATATTGTAAACATAACCATAAATATGATCCAATACTCGCATCGAAAGTACCCCAATTTATAAGTTGAGTAATGCTTATTGGCGTTTCACTAAATTTTCTGATTGTCATAGTTGGTCCTTTTAAGCTTACTTCGTTGCTATGGATGATATTAACCCTGCTACCATCTGGAAGAGTTCCATCAGCAATTGGTCGCCCCTCGCTTACAGGACTGCCAATTTTTTCACTAAATTCTTGAGAAAATGTTGACGCCCAATTTTTATCAATAAATATATTTGTTTTAACCATATCAAAAATTTTATGAATAAGATGAACATTTTCACCCGTTATAATATGAATATCTTCTAAATATGGATCTCTCATAAAACATTCTAGAGGTCCAGCTCCTATAATCTCCTTAATAACGTCATATTCAATACTATTTCTTTCATCTTGAGAAAGAATAATTTTTCCTTTTTTCCATTTATTATCAGCCTTTTTTTTTGTTTTTATTGTATAATTATTTAAAAATTGTTTAACAGATTCGCGAATTTCATCATCTGTATTTACTGGATCTCTATAAGGAGCTTGTTCATATAGTAATTCCATAATTTTATTTCTTTTTTTTTTTAGATTTTCATTTAAATCAGGTTCGATTGCATGATAATTAATAAAGTCAGATCCTTCTTGTTTATAAATATGAATAAAAACTAAGCCTATTGTTGGATAAATTAAATTAGGATTTTTTGTTTCTTTTAATTCTCTAGAAAGTTTGAAATAAAAAACAGGGTCTTCGAATTTTTTTTTTTTTATATCTGATAAATATTTTTTCAAATGAGTATTTTTTTGTATTAATATTAACTGGTCATCTTTATCCATTTCACTCATATTATACCATCTCTAGAATGCAACTCCACTTGATTCTATTGTTAAACCAACGCCGGGACGAACTGAAAAAGTAGTTATTGGATCATATTTACTAAGAGCTCCATTAAATTTTTCCACAAAAAAATTATGAACTATGCCTATCCCCGGCATTGATTCTCTAGTTATTTTATAATGAATGTCAGATTTTATTTTAAAAGCTAGATGTAGATATTCCTCCCATTCATTAGGATTTGCAGTTAAATAAATAATTTTTCCAGTACCCGTTAATCTATTAAAAAAACTTGTTAAATCAGTTAAATTATTTCTATTTAAACTCTCATTTAATAGAGTTGAAATTGAATCTATAAAAATAATTTCAGGATCAAATAATCTCCTACAAGTTAAAAAATGTTCTAGAAAGGTGTTTTTTGGTAATGTCTCAGCTAATGTAACTTCAGTTGAAATTAAAAATAATTTTCCAGCCATTAAATATTGTCTTGTATTATATCCAACTGAATCCGTTTGTTTTAAAAAACTTTTAATTGTAAATTGAGTTGAAATATAAGAACATGTATTACCATTTTTCAAATAACTTGCACAAAATCTTTGACAAAAGATACTTTTACCAGTTCCTTCTTCACCTTCTATAAAAACAATTGAACCATTTGGTATATATACTCCAAATCTTTTAGCAAAACCATCTTTTTCACCTTTTCTTTCTAATATAATTGATTTCCTACTATTATGCATATTTATCCCTATATTTCAAAAATAAATTCTTCATCTATTGAATGTGGACCAACTAGTCTCAATCTATGATAGCCAGAATTCAATAAATTCTGAGATATACTGATGATTGTATAATGAGTTGGAACAATTGAATTATTTGAAAAATAATAACTATTAATAGGTATTATTCCCCCATCGATAAATATTTGAAATGTTTCATTTGTTGTTGTAAGTTTATTAATTCCTACGTTTTTTAAATAAAATAAATAATATCCTGCTGATAGTGGGATGATTTTTGGATCATTAATAATTATAAATTCTGTATCTAATTGTTCGCTTATTCTTTCTCCTTTTTCCGATAAAGAAGAAGTAATGTTTAAAGTAACACCTATGAAAACTCCAGAAACAGTTCCAGCTACTATTACAGCTCCTACGAAAAATATGATATGAGCTCCTGTTAAACTAAATCCCATAATGATCCCTACACAATTATTTTTATATAATCTTCAATACCATTTTCAGTTATTGCTTTAAATCTAATATTCCCACTATACTGTAAATTATTGAAAATGAAATATGAGTTAGTTAATGGTAACACATATTTATCAGAGCATTGAAATTCTTGAAGATCACCATTAATTAAAATGTTTATTTCACTCGTTTTTAAAACTGTTTTTCCTGTATTTTCGATAGTTATATTATAATCATAATTTGATAAGTTATTTGTTACATTAATTTCTGTTATATTTATACAGGTTTCAAGTTTATCATTATATCTCCTAATCATTTGAGTATTTGAATTTTCAAAATCATCAATTATTGGTAATATCTGACCAGAAAAAATTTCTATTGATACAAATATTGAAATGCTTAGTATTGCAAATGCTGCAGTTAATGAAAATCCCATCTATTCCACTCTCAATATATTAGATTTTTTGATGCATCCACATCCAATATGATATTTAATTTTATTTTTGAATTATATAATTAAATGGTTTGATTTGAATAATGATTTTCAATATTTTTGAAGAATTTATCAAGATCTTGATCTATTTTCCAGAGAAAATCATCCATATTTTTCCCTTTTAATTTTTGGATAAATAATAAAGAATGGATATGTTCCTTTGAAGTTATTATTCTATTTCCTTTATCCCCTTCCTGTTCTTTGTTTATATCAGTTAATCCTTTAATATATTTTAATAAATCAAATTTAATGTCTTCAGTTATCCATCCTACATCAACATAAAAATTAAGAACATCTGAAACTTGACTCTTACCTAATTGATCAACAAGATACTGAAGCCATTTCATCAAGATAACAATACTTCTGGCATCCATTGGTATTTGAGTTAATTTTACAATGTCTAAATCAATTTTATCATCCTTAGTAGTATCTGAAGAATATTTAACATTTAAATTTCTATCAAAGTAATTATTCTTACAAATATTTGCATAATATTTTTCAAGCTTGTCCATTCTATTTCCAATATTTTTTAATGATTCAATCAAATTATTTTCAGTATTATTAAAACTAGTGAAACTCTCCTTAAAATTTGATTTTTCAAATTCAGTTTTATTATCTACATTAAAATTCTTAATTTCTCTTGAAAATCTTGATATCAAAGCTGTTAATTGATCATTGTTAATTTTTATATTCTTCTCTTTCAATTTATTATAAGTTTTTAAAATAATTCTCTCAGGAAGATTATTTTTTTCAGCAAGTGCGAATAACTCACTTTTTAAATCATCATCATTAAGATAGGACTCTACATTTATATTTTCATGATCCAATTTTATCATCCATCCTTCCAATTTATTTATCTATAAATTCTTCATAATTATTTCTTCAATTATGTTATCAATAAAATTATCATCGATTAATTTTTCAATCGGATCTTCATCAAATTCTTTATTCTGCGAATCATATTTTTTTTCTCTTCCAACAACTTCTTTTTTTACGTCAGGTTTTGCTATTTCATCATTTTCAATTATTTCCGATTCATGATCCATCATAGACATATTGCTATGATTCGATTCAACATGAGAAATCTCAGATTCAACATTTTCTAGTCGATTTTTTACGTTCTCAAGTTCTTTTGTAAAATTTTCTAACGCATCAATTCTTTTTTTTGTCACTTTTGATAATCCAACAAAGGGATTCATTTGTTCTGAAACTATTTCATAAAGACTGACTAAATCATCCAAATCCTTAGTAATGTTATCTGTTTTTTCCATTAATTTACTAATATTATCTTGATTTTCCGATATTTGAAATTCCAAATCTTTTATATTATGAAGTGTATCACCATTTTGTTCGATATTATCTTTTAATTCGGATTCATCAATTTTATTTTTATTTTCTAGATTAGAATCTTCTTTTTTTTCAGAATTACCCTCTTCTTTTACTTTTATTACTGTTTGTAATTCTTTTAATTTGTCTTCATTTGAATTTTTTATTTCGGATGTTTCTTCTAATTGATTAGGGAATTCATCAGTGTTTTCAGAATTTTCTTTAGTTCTTCTTTTTAATTTTAACTTTATCCAAATCCCTCCATAAGTGCCACCATTTATCAAATAAAAATCTCTCATTTGTTTATATAATTTTCTAAAGCTTTAATCAATTTAAATTTACTTAATATATACAATTGTAGAAATATTAATACCGAAATGTAAAATTATCGTAAAGAAATTTATTTAAACCTCCACTAAATAATAAACAAAAATGAATAATTAAAATTTGAATATTTCTACTACAGATGAATTACAATATTTATTGGGAAAAGCCTATTGGATTCAATCAAAATATAAACAATCAATTTACTGGTTAGCATATGTTTCCGTGGATGGAAAAATAATAGATCTAATATTCAAATTATCTCATAAAGCTGAAAATCATAAATTAATTTTAAGGGAATTTTGTTCAAACCTTAAAGATATTGATCCCGTGAAGGCAATGGATAAGATGAATTTTAGTATAAATAATTTTGAAACTAAAGATAAAAAATCTGAAGAAATAATTTCAAAATTAGCCGATATTGAGTATATCACATTTGACATATACTCTAAAATATTAAAATATTCAGATAAGAACCTTATTAAGGAAATATGGATTGAAGGAAATTATAATGAATATTATTCAAAATTACAAGTATTAATTGATGATGAAAATGAATTTATTAATTTACTAAAACCATTTCATTCAAATCTTGAACGAATATTGTAGTCTGGTAATGCCATTTTAAATTTTTTTATTATTCTAAATTTGAAGGTATTAATTTGATCTACATAATGTTAATTTTTATTTTTGATATTTTTCCAGGTTAAATTATTATATCCATATTGACAAAGATTATCATTATATGTTTAATAAAAATTTAATGTATTTTTTAATTTATTATATCTTTATTTTTTTATGTATTTCATTTTTACAATTGTATTTACATTATGGTTTTATTATATTAATAATTATAAATTATTATATTCTTTCAAAAATAATATATCTTTTTAACTGTACAAGGGCAAGATCTATAAATAAATTTTCCAAATTTTTCTAAATGTTGTATAGAAAAAATAAAAAAAAAAATTTGTAGTTTTTATTTTACCACAAATTTACAACTCTTTGTGTAAAAACTGCTGGGGCGGTAATATCGAATATTCCTGAAGATCCAGTTTCTGGTTGTATTTCTCCACGAATCCTTTCTCTTTTTAATAAACCATTATATTCTGGGATAATTGATGATAAATTTATTACAACATAAATTCTATCTCCAGAATTCATTCCACTTGTAGTTTTTATTGAGTTATCTGGATCTCTTATAATTATTATTCCAAATTTTGTATTTGTTGAACTTCCAAGAATTGTCTGGTCACTTCCCGGTGAAACTGGAGTTTTCATAATACTTTTATTATCTGTATTTGCTTTAGCTACCAATGATTCATTAAATGTTAATAAGGTTAGATTATTATATTGTGTTGTTAATATTACAGATGATAAATCAATATCTAAGGATCCTGCACGGGGTCTTACTGTTAATAAAAGATGTGTTATTCTGGTTTTGTTCGAGTTGGTGTATCCAGATATGCCATCAATACATAATCCTGCTGATACTTCTCTAGTTGTCCCTACTGCAACACTTTGAGCTCTTTGTTCTAAACTTTCACTTGTTTTAATGATTATGCTTGCAGCTATTGCGGCAACAAGTATCATAGCAATAAACACGATTAGTGTTCCAATACCTACCATTGCTCTTTTATTATTTACTAAGGAATTTTTTGGTTTTATTGCAACAATATATTTCATTTTTATGCATCCAATACCTTCTTCAGAATTAACAAATATCAATCCATCTGAATTGTCAATATTTTCAATTTTTCCGCTAATTATACTTGCTCTTTTTGAGCCTGGTTCCTTAGTAACAATTTTGCATTTTTTTCCGATTAGCTTATTTACATATTTTTTTTCCATTTTTTCCACCTATCCATTTCCGTGGTACAGCATACCACGTTATTATCTATCATGTCTAATGTTCGCAAATTTTGATATTTAAAACTTAGCGGAAAAAAATGCAAAGTGTAAAAATGACAATTTGTAATTTTGATATAATCAATAAAAAATAAGTCTATTCCTAATAAAAAAAATTTAGTTAATTAAAATGGATAATAAATGTACAACAATATTTTTTAAAATATAAAAAAACAATATTTTGTGAAAACATGAATAATTCTGCTTCAACAGGACTAATAAGTTTATTTTTAATATCAATAATTTTTTTAGCCACAGCAGGAATTTCAAATGAAATTATTTTTGATACAAATGACGAAACTCTATATAATATTGATAAATATAAAGAATTATTAGATGATTCTATAAAGGAAATATCAACATATTTTAATATTAAACAAGTACTCGGCAAATATTACAATTATGAAAATACACAAATTGTTAAAAAAATTGTTATTTTAATAAAGCCATATTTTGATATAAATTTTGATTTATCAGATCTAAATATACTAATTTCAAATGGAGAAAAATCATTAATTCTTCAATATAATAATGAAATCGCAAATGTAGAATCATATGATGTTTTTGAACATCCAAATTGGAATAAAATTATAAATGGTTATTATAGTATCCTGATTATATCAGATAAAGATAATTCAATTTTAGATTATAATAATATAAATGATAATACTGATATGATATATATTACAATAATTTTTCCAGATAATTTTAATTTTGAAAAAGGAGATACCATTGAAGTAAGCTTCTTACCAAATAGTGGAATAGTACAAAATTTGCAATTGAAAGCCCCACTCCCAATTAATAAGATTGTAAATCTATATTCTTAAATTGATTAATAACAATAATACTTTAACTGTTAAATATATTTTTTTTGCATAAAATCAACAACATAATAAATAAAAGATAAAAAAACAATCAAATAAACAATAAACTTTTTTAAAGACAATCTATATTATATCATGGAAAGGATGGGGCAATATCTAATCGATTCAATATTAGAAATTGAAATAATAAAAAAAATTCTTAATTTTAAAATTAGAATTCTTCCAATTAATTCAATTTTTGGATATTCTTGGATTATTTGCTGGTTTATTGCAATCTGGTTTTATCCTCTTCAATTTTTTTTCATGGGATTATTTTGTTTAATTCTATCTTTGACGAATTTCAAACCAACAATAGAAAGAGAGAAGCAATTATCTATAATATTTTCTCAGAATTTGGAAAATAAAACTCTTATACTAGAAAAATTAATTGACGATAATTTAAACTGGAATGATATTGAAATTTGTTCTGGAGAAGCAATTCTGCCTGATGGAATTATTGAAAAAGGAGATATAATTTATAATTGTAAAGGTAATATTTCATTAAGACATATACCTACTAATGTGCTTTTTGGAGCTTATTATTTTGAATAATAAAAATTGATTTTTTTTAATAAATTAAATATCAGCTATTTTTTCAATATTATTCATTTAGGATATTCTGTAAATATTTAAATTATTTTTACATTGATCAAATATTTTATCTACATTAAATAAAAAATATTATTTTTTAATAACATTATCCACTAATAATTCGTGTACTACTATAATATGGACATCTACGATATTCTTATTCATCATCAATTGAACAAACTACAAATATCTGACCACAATTTATACAAGCCCATAATGTAATGATTACACCAGTTTATTGATAAGTTTCAAGAATTATCCATATTTATTCAATAAATACAGAATCTTGAATATTTTTTATGATATTAAATAACACTTTTTAAACTAATTTTTAACAAATAGTTTTTATATCATCAAAATATTATAATTTTTCGGCACTTGAGGATGGGATATTGAGTTTAAGGAGGAAAAGAGATAACCAATTTGCTATAAGAAAAAATAAAACTGTTTTCTTAATCTATATAATAATATTAGTACTATTGTTCTTTACATTTCTAGTAACTGCTCTGTCACCAATATTTTCAAATCCAACCCCAGCAAATGGTGCAACTGGTGTTGAAATAGCACCATTCCTGTATGTAACAGTAAATGATCCGGAGGGTGAAACTATGGATATTACGTTCAGGGCAAATGCTACGGGAACATGGGCGAATATTGGAAGTAATAATAGTGTAAGTAATGGAACTTATTACCAATCTAGTTTAAATATGAATAGTTCTAGCACTAAATATTGGTGGAGTGTGAACTGCACAGATGGGAATTCTTGGTCAAATGATACTTATTATTTCACAACTAGAGATCCTGTTATTAGTATTAGTATAAACCAATCAAATTATGATTTTACTGGAGTGAAAGGTTTGAATGCTATATGTTACACAAACGAAACAAATCCTCATTATTTTGGAATAACAAACAATGGTGAAGCCACAGTTGATTTAAAGATTAAAGCAACAAATATGACTTGCTCGTATAGTCATAGCTGGCTTCTATCAAATTCAAATGGTCCAAATCAATGTGTTCTAGAATATTCTGAGGATGAGATTAACTGGTATAACATTGCTTTAACAGATTCTACATTCTATACAAATCTAAATAATGGTAGTAGTATAACTCTCGATTTAAGGTTAACAATGCCTACATCTATTGATTGTGGGCATCAAATGGGATGCACAGTTATAATAAGTGCAATTCAGAATTAACGAGTTGGGCGGAAAAAAAATAAATCCCAGCAGATATAAGGATGGAAAAGAGGTGAAATATGGGAAAAAACAATATGAAAATAAAAATATTATCAACAACTGGAATACTTATCTCATTGATTCTATTGATGATATCCCCAGCTATTCTTGCTGATACAACTGATACTTTCACAGTAACAGTAACAGGAGAATATATAGAGTGCAATATCCTTGAAGCATCATGGTCAGTAAATAGCGGTACACCAGTGTTAATGAGTACTAGTTATAATACAACAGGCGGTGGTACTCTAAATGCCGACACTTCGGATAGCTCAGTAGCTATTAATCTTATACTTCAGATTACTTCTGATGCAGCTACTTGGTCAGCAGCAACTACAGGAAATGTACCTGCTGCAGATACGTATAGATTTAATGCAAGTATAGATACATTTAGCACAAGTGTTCAGATACTCACTGGATCAGAAACAACAATTAGTGCGGGTATTGCAGCTGGACAGGATGAAACATTTGATTTAAGATTCGATTCCCCAACATCAACAACAACAGGGGTACAGCAAACGATAACATTAACCGCTAGTGCAATCAAAGCATAAATAGTTTAAAATTTCAATAATAAATCTTCATTAAATGGTATTAGATTGAAATTAAACATTCGATTAATATCATTTAATGATATATAATTATTTGAAAACGATAGCATCAAACAATTTAATGGTGGTAAATAATGATAAAAAAACATTTACAAATATGGTTAATACTAATAATAGTTTTATTCATAATGCCCTCTACTGCTTTGGTATCTGGTATAGGTTTAAGTCCTGCTGAAATGAGAGTAGTTGATGCCATTGGATCAGGTGTTATTGGTAGTGTAGTACTTGTTAACTCTGAGAGCGGATCAATTACCTTTATTTTACAGATACAAAGCCCTTCAGAATTACCTACCGAAGAAGAACATTTAAGAGTGATTTGCGAGGATTGCCATGATACACATCAGAGATATGAAATAATTGATGGGATTTGCCCAAATTGCGGTTCAACAAATCTTGTAATATATGAAAGGATTCCAAATAATGTTTTACAATATCTTGATTTAAGTGGTGTGGACTGTGAACTTATTAAAAAAGAAAACTTTTATTATACTAATGAAAAATTTCAGCAAAATGAGCAATGTACTGTAGAAATATTACTTGATTTACCATATAAAAACGAATATTCAAATAAACACTGGGAAGCACATATAACTGCAACTACAACCTCTGATATAAACAACATAGGTATGGGTATTTTAGCTGGAGTTCAAATGCGTTTACTTCTTGATGTACCTACTATTAAATCATCGATTGCAACACCCGCGGGAATAAATCCAATGATATTTTTTTATGTAATAGTAATTTCTATTGTTGTATTATGCCTATATTTTTTACTAAAAAAGGGGTATTTGACAAAAGAAAAACTAAAGGTATCGAAAAAATTTAAAATAAGCAGTAGTAAAAAGAAACCATCATCATTTTATCTCGGAAAAATTGGAAAATATAATAATTATAAGATATCACCATCAAATAAAAACTTTAAACCTAAAACAATCAAGAAAAAAGTAGTTAATAAATCAAAACCAACTTTTCATAAATCTAAGCAGAAAAAACATTTTTCAGATATTAAAAAAGAAATAGATAAAATTTTGAAATCAAATGAGAAAAAATAAATTATGCTTAACAATACTGATATATTTCTTGCTTTTAATATTGCAGGCAGATGCTAGTAATTGTGATGATTTTATAGTAAATGTTAATATTGGAATAGATGCAGATTTTACATTTCAACCTGATAATCCAAAAATTAGAGAAAAAGTATTTTTTACAGATACAAGCGATCCTGATATTGCAGTTAATTGGACTTGGGATTTTGGTGATGGAAAAATATCATACCTTCAGATCCCTTCACATAGATATTTTGATATAGGGACATTTCAAATAAGATTAACTGTTTTAACAGATGGTGGAATTAATAATACTGAATTAAAAAATATAACAATTTTAAAGAGAGATTCAACTAAACCACAAAATAAGCCACCAACTGCGTTATCCAATGGACCATATTACGATGTAACATATAAACAAATCAGTTTTGATGGATCTTTAAGCTTCGACTCTGATGGAAATATAGTTAATTACATCTGGGATCTTGGCGATGGGATAATAAAATATGGAGAATTTGTATCCCATTCATATGAAGATGAAGGAAATTATACAATTAAACTCACTGTTGAAGATAACGATGGTTCAACAGATGTTGATTACACCTATTCATTTATATTAAAAGATACGGATAAAGATGGTTGGGATGATTATATAGAAGCAATATATGGAACAAACTCCAATGATAATGAAGATTATCCATTAGACACTGATAATGATGGAATACCAGATGAATCAGTAAATGGTATCATTATTGGTGACAATGATGATGATAACGATGGACTTCCAGATGAAATTGAGGAAAGTATAGGGTTAAATCCTAAAGATCCAAATGATACAGAAGAAATAATGATTGAAGGAATTACATACTTCCTAGTTGATATCAATGGGGACAACATATGGGATTACATATATGACCCAATAACTGAAGATTTGAATCCATATATACTTGAAGAAAAGAATCAAGACTTATTTGTATTTTTGATAATTGGTGGAATTACTTTTTTTGTAATAGTTGTTGTTCTTTTTAAAACAGGTTATCTTTCTTCAAAATTAATTTTTGTAGAAAAGTATAAGGAAAAACTGTATTACTTTTCAAAGAAAAAATCAGGAAAAGTTAAATCAGATATAGATAAGGAAAATATATTTTATAGAATCATAAAGAAAAAATAAAATTGAATATTTATAAATATATAATAAATTAATAAATGTAACAGAAGAATAAAGGATAATATAAGAAAGTTATAAGGAGGTAGTAAAAACGCTCTTCTTATGATTTACTCCCCGAGTTTATTTTTTTCTAGAGTAAGAGAATTTTATTTGGAATTAAAAACTTATAATTGATTTTACCTTGAAACTTATTTTCTTTTTTATATAAACTTTCCAATAAACAAAAATAAGACATCACCAATAATAAAAGAGATTATAAAACCTAATAACAATGGTATCATAAAGGGAATTTTTGGCGTAACCCATATTTTTTTTATGCCTAGTTTTTCAAATACTTTATACTGATCAGTATTATCAAAATCTTTTGGCATATATGAAAATTTTCTTTTTCCATCTACAATTTTTTCAAGCGGCCAAACGTATCTATCTTTAACATGATTTATATCTGATATATAACCTAAAAAACAAAATGGTAATTGAAGATTTTTCTTGTATAAATTATAAAAAAATAAACTTATTGGGAATATTAAGAATATTATAATTGAATTTGAGAAAATAATCCAAGAGAAAGGCATAATTGAACTAAAAATAGGAAAAAGGAATATTATCGGTTCCAAAGGTACTAAAATCGCCAATGACATAAGAGCTTTTGCATCTGCACCACCAAAAAGCAATCTATAATGAAATAGAACGTATACGAATAGTATCATTACTGGAATGAAATATATGTAGAAAAGATTTATAGATTCAACAAAAATCAATTGAATAATTAATAATACAACACCTATAATCCCCAGTATTATCCATAATAAATTTGATGCTTTTCTCGTTTTTAAATCAGTATATGAAGCATATAAAAGAATTAATGACCCTGCAATTAATCTAGTCACATTAAGATATAAATTTATTTCAATCATTATTTTATGATATTACAAAATCTAATATTAATATAATCATTTATTTCTCATAATAGAATAATTTATAAAACAAAAAAAATAATAATAATTTGAAAGCTTTTTATCTAAAAACTTTTATTTCATTAAATAATTTACTTACTTTGCTGGAGTAAATAATATATGCTTGTTAAAGAAATTATGACTAAAGAAGTTGTTTCAATAGATTCTAATGATACTGTATTAAATGCATGTTTTAAATATCGGGATAAAAAAATAGGTTGTATGATTGTTATCAAAAAAGAACAATGTGTAGGTATATTAACTGAACGTGATCTAATTGAAAGAACCGTATGTCGAGGTAAAGATCCCAAAACAACGAAAATTAAAGAGATTATGTCTTCTGATGTTAAATCAATTCATCCATTAGATAAAATTGAAAAAGCAATAGAAGAGATGAAGAAAAATAAAATTAAAAAACTTCCCGTTATCTCTAATAATTGTATTGTGGGAATTATAACTTTAACAGATATAGGATCATCAAAACCAGAACTAACAGAGAGATTTATGGAATCATGGATAAAACCTAGATGGATTGACTAAAAACTATGTAGATCATTTCCCCTTAAATAATGTAAAAAGTAATATTCAAACTAATATAAGTTTTTACAATTAAATTATTTTTAATATGTAAATAGGTCTGGTTTTCTTTGTCTAACAAGATCATAGCGATATTTTAGTTCTCTAGTTCTTTTTATCGTATGCGAGAAAACAGGATATGCGATGTCAAGTTTTTCAAGTATAGCTATAAATTCATCTGCTTTTCGTATATTCTATGTATAGTTAAATGGGTGTTCTTTTTCAAAATCAATAGGTTTTGTTTCGTTCATATTATTAACCTAAGTATTTAAATTTATTAAGGATCTTTTTTAGGCATAATTTAGGGGATAAGGTATTTTAAAAATAGGGTTTAATGTTTTTAATTATCTATTATTTATATTTGAAAATTAAATATACAATATTATCTGATAATTTGAAATCTAAATATATCTTATTGATCTGAAAATTTCATATATGGTACATATATTTTCAACATATTTTTTAGATTATCAATTTCCATTTTTTGTTCTTCGATAAGTGATTTCAGTTCTTTTTCTTTATTGGGAAAATTATCCCTATCTTTACTTCCAAATTCAACCATTTTCATTCCCATCCATTAATTCTATATTGTCAATATTTAACACGTTAAAATTTAAAACTTATTATATTTAAATTAATGTAGTTATATTATCAAAATGATGAATTATATCAAAATAATAATGATCCGTAAATAATTGTTTAAATGTAAATTTGAGTTAAGCCTTATTTATAGGGATTAACACTTTTAAATATCAAATAAGGTTTTGATTTGGTTATGTAAAAAATTTCAATTAAGTTTACTTTTTATGAATGATTTTAGGTTCTGTGTAATACTGGTTTTATTATTTTTTCCTCCAATTTGTGTTTTTTAATAAAGAAAGCATAATACTAAATTATTCTCTTCCTCCTTCTAACTTTAAATTATACTCTCAGAAGCTTTCAGACGTATTCTGGTTAAATCAAATAGATAATTAGGGATAATATAGGTTAAACTAGTGGAACTTATCAAAACGTTTTGGAGTAAAGCAAGTAATAATGCTACAAAGTGTAATTAAATCTTAATTTTAACAAATCTTTCAAATACATCTTTTGCTAAGTCATTTTCGAAGTAATTAAAGTAAACAAATGTAATAAAGAAAATTATGGTAATAAAAAACAAATAATATATGGGGAAAGCAGTTATTACATCCTGAGGATTCACATTTTTTATTGCAAGTCTAATTATGATAATTAACGTACCAAGAGTGACAAATGTTCGATACATACGATACACAATTCCACTATATAACTGAAAATCATTGATTGGTCCTTTTATTCTAGCATTCAATCTAAATAATATAAACCATGGTAAAATCAAGAAAGGAATTGCAATGGATATGTTTGTGGCAATATCAAAAAGATTCTGAAATGATGCACCTTCCAAAAAAAATGGATTTAAACTAATGTATATTATTACAATAATTCCTAGAATTATTTGCCACATAAGAGCCCTTTTTAGTGAAGACCAAGGAAATTTTGTCTTTGGATTAGCTTGGTTTATTGAAAGAGTTTTTGTATTTAACATAGTAGGTAT
>JAHWGJ010000014.1 GCA_020054475.1 Thermoplasmata archaeon
GTGCTTATGATGATTGGGGAATCAGTTATGTAATGTTGGTGGGCGGTATGAATTCATAATTTTTTGGTACACCCAGGGATAATAAGAATATCGGAGTGTCTGGTTGGCATTTCCCAGTACGATATACTAATGTCTGGGAATCCCGTAATCCAAATTATTTAAATCCTGGATTCATTAGTGATCTTAACTATGCTGACATTTATGATTCTGAGGGTAAATTCTCAAGTTGGGATTCAAATGGAAATGATGTTTTTGCTGAATGGGATATGAGAAACCCATTTAAAAGTAAGGATATCATTGATTTTTATCCAGATGTTTTTCTTGGACGACTGGCATGTAGAACAACAAAGGAATTGGAAATTGTTGTAAATAAAATTATAACATATGAATCCTCTGCATATGGTGAAGATTGGTTTAATAAAATTCTTCTTATTGGTGGAGATGATCAGTTGAATTCTGATTATTACGATGGTCAAGTCGCATGTGAGCATATTTATGAGAATTATATGAATAATTTTAATGCTGCTAAACTCTATGCATCTTATGCTGAAACAAACCCAGATTATACTCCAACTCCAAAAAATATTATGAGGGAATTATCAGAAGGTTGCGGATTTGTCCTCATACAAACCCATGGTTCACCAAGTAAATGTATGACTTTTTGGCCTAATGAAACAAATAGCATAGATGCATTTAAAGTGTTTAATATACCATTCTTGAAAAATAATGAAAAATTACCAATTTTTGTAAATGGAGGTTGCCATTGCAGTCAATTCAATGTATCAATCACTCCAAACTTAAATGCAATACAATCAGGTGAATGTACTCCAAAATCTATAGGTTGGTGGTTTGTAAGTAAACAAAATGGTGGAGCAATTGCAACACTTAGCTACACATCAGCAGGATATGTGGAACCATATGAAAATGGTGATATTGATGGAAACGGCATAAATGACCCTGATTATGTTGAAGCAAGATCCGGATATTTATATTCATGCTTCTTTAAAGCCATAGATTCTGAAGTTGAAACTGTTGGGAAAGCTTGGGGTAATTCTATAGATTCATTTTTAGAATCATGGCCAATATCTGAAGACGAATATGAAGATTGGCGTGATGTTACAAATATTGAAGCTTGGACGATTCTTGGAGATCCTAGTCTTAAAATTGGGGGATACAATTAATTTTGTAGCACTATTACTTGCTGATTATGGTGGAAATGGATACTTATCTATTGTAGGTTTTTTGACTATATTATAAAACTGCTAGTCATTGCTCCAAAAATAATTAAATCAAAGAAGATATACCCTAATTGTATGTCTAATGATAAAATTGAATCAGAAAGAAAATACGAGTGTCACCGCTGTTGGTTAGAAATGAAGAAAGAAGAAGTGGAAACTTTTGGACCAAATATAATAATTGATGTATGTCCAAAATGTAAAGGTATATGGCTTGATAAGGGCGAACTTGGTAAACTTCTTAAAGATAAAAAATTAACAAATTATTTAACCAAACATATTGGAACTAAAAGTAGAAGCCCGATGATTTGTCCACGATGTGGCAATACAATGGATATCGAAAAGGCAGAAGACATCGAAGTTGACGTATGTTTAACATGTAATGGTGTATGGTTGGATGAAGGTGAACTTGAGAAACTAAAGGAAACCTCGAAAGAAGGGTTCGAACCAGATGAATTAGCAAAATTCGAAGAAAAGGAGGAAGAAAGACTCTATAAAAAAAGAAATTCTTCATTAAATAAATTCTTTAAAAAATTCACCAAATAATTTTATTACTTGCTGGTTATGATGTAATCCACCATATAACAAAGTAATTACCTTTGCTTTTTTGTAAAAAATAGTGCCGAAAAATTCGTCGAAACATTAAACGATTTTTCTAAAAATCCTCTTTTTCCTTTTTTTTCCTATTAAAAGGTTTTAAATAGAACAAATAATCTTACCTATTCTCTTATTAAAAAATGAGGGGGCAATAGTCCAAGATGTACAAGAAAATAGTTGTAATGGGAATCATAAGCATATTTTTGCTGACAAGTTTGACAACTTTATCTGCAACAGAAATAAAAACCTCTACCGAAAAAAAAGTTACATATTAATAGAGATTACTTTGATTCAGAATCTTTGAATGTGGGGGATCTCCTCTTTTGTGATATAAATACAGAGGTTCTAAGCTATATGAGGGAGTTGTCTTCTGGTTATTCCAATGACCACTGTGCAATGTACATTGGAAATGATAGATTTATTCATGCAATACCCTCAATACCATTAGTACCACTATCTAGTGGTGTCTGTATCTGGTCGTTATCAGAAATTGAAACATATTTTACTAATATAGTATTTGCACATGTAACAACTGCTTCTGAAAGCGACAGATTAGCTGCTGTAGAATGGGTAAAGGACAGATTAGGTAGACCTTATCAATATAAACAGGGGCGGCAGAGTGCTAATTATGATCCTTATGATCCAGATGATGATTATTCAGATCGCTGGTATTGCTCTGAGTTAATATGGGCTGCATATTATAATCAAAACAATCAACGTATAGATTTATGTAAAGATAATTGGACATCTGGTGGACGCGTATATGTAAACCATATACTTGGAGATGATGAATGTGAAACTCATAGCAATATACCGCCTAATGTAAATATATACGTCCGTCTTTACACTGATCCAGATAACTACAAAATAGTCCATTTTAGTACATTTGGTAGTAGAAACCCAGATGGAAAACCACCAGTTTTCAGATGGGATTTTGAAAATGATGGAACATGGGATACTGATTGGATAACCTATAACCGGAGTGGGCAAGATTATGAATATGAATCATTTGCAAATTATACAGTTAAAGTTCAAGTAAAAGATGATATGGATGCTATTGATGAGACTACTGAAACATTTACAATTGATGAGGAGCCAGTATCTAAAAAACCATTAAACAAGCCTCTCACATTTTTTTTAAAGATTTTCCCAAATCTTATGCAACTACTTAAGATCTTACTAAGATTTTAGAACATCAACTACATACGTTTTCAATACTCTGAAAACTAATTGGAGCATAAGTCTGATAAAATCTTTTTTCTTTTTTTTTGAAATCAGTATGAGAAAAACATTTTATAGATGGAAAAACCGATTGTATCATTATTACTTACTGATAATAAAAAGTAGAAGGAAACACATAAGTTAATTTATATGTATCACATAAAGTTTTTTAATAAAATGATTGAAAAAATAAAAAATATATTATCGTCCCAGGAAATTTTAGATAGATCTTTTAAAAAAGCAAAAAAAAAACAAATTAATGACAGAAATGCTCTCTATAAAAAAAAGAAAACAATAATTGCACAAACAGAATCTTTTTCAATGTCTGTTTGTTCGATTTTAGATAGTTATACGAAAAATTTTCCATCAATTAACAATCTTTCAGTTTTTTATCAGGAATTAATAGATATAAAAATAGATGTAAATAAATTACGAAAATCCCTTGGAGCGATTAATTGGGCTTCAAACACCTGTAAGAAAATATACGCTAAACAAAGCTATTTTTTAAAAAAATCAGGTAAGATAGAATTTTTAAAACAAAAGCAAAATGAGATATATGGCAGAATCTCAAGTGTTGTAAATCAAATTGAAAAAGATTTAATTTTTCTGATTCAAGCTCAAAAAATTATCAATAAATTTCCTGACATAGTTGATATTCCTACTGTTGTAATATCAGGTTTTCCAAATGTTGGAAAATCCTCATTATTAAAATCATTATCAAAATCTAAACCAAAAACTGCACAATATCCTTTTACAACAAAAGAAGTATCTGTGGGGCATATAGAAAAAAAACAAAATTTTATAAATAAACGTATCCAACTAATTGATACCCCTGGTTTATTAGATAGTCCAATATCTGAAAAAAATGAAATTGAGAAGCAAGCAATTGCAGCTCTAAGTCATCTTGCTGATTTGATTATATATATATTTGATTTATCAGAAACTTGTGGTTATTTAATTGAAGATCAAAAAAAATTATTAATAATGATTGAAAATCTCTTTGATGAATCAAAAATAATTCCAATTGAAAATAAAGCAGATATATTTAAATCAAAATCCAAACATTTGAAAATATCAAACAAAACTGGAGAAGGCATTGAAAATTTAAAAAAAGAAATATTAGAATTTTTTAACTTTTAGAATTTTTCCTTTTTTATCTATTTTTTAACCTTTTGAATATTATAGCAGTAACAATCAATAAAAATATTATTGATATAACCATAGCAATAATTAGGTATGTTGGAAATAATATCAAATTAACGGATTGAATTTCAGATTCGTAATACTTACCAGAAGAATTAAATACTGCTGTTTTAAATTCATAAAATCCACTTCCATTATCAACACTGAATTCCCATTCAAATGGTGAGGTATTTTTTAATTCTCCATATTGGATAAAATCACTCCAGTTTTCATTATTTTGAGAATATCTATATAATAATTTTATTTCTGAAATTTCATTTTCACTAATATTTACAAATATTTTATAGATATTATTCCAATTCAATGATTTTAAATCTGTTATATCTGGGTCATATGGTGTTTTTATAACATTTATCTGTATATTTTTTATGATTTTTACTGCATCTTGATTTGAAGTGGTTTCATAAATATTATCAAGAGAATCTGTAATTCTAAAGTAGATATAATATTCGATATCCTCAACCATATAATCCCAGTCATCTTTACTTAGATTCCATGATGGCGTATAACTATTAGTATCAATATTATTTTCATTAATTTGAATCCATTTATTTTGATCATAGAACTCTAATCTATATTCTACATTTTTCAACTTATAATCGTCAGTAAACTGAATGTCATCAAAAGATGGAATCAAATCGTTTTCGAATATATATTTACTTTTATAACTCTTTATTTCAGGTTTAATTGGGTCATAAATAAATGATATATCTCCAATTTGTGGTAAATCTTCAACATTGTTTGCTAAATCAGTTGCAATAGTACATAATTCAAATTCACCACCTCGGATTGTTTTTGTAATTGAAAAATTCCAAGTATACGGGGAGATATAATCATCAGAACCAAATTTTATCCAATTACCTTCGATTTTTGAATAATATAGATCAACATAATTGATACCGCTAATATTATCCTCAGCCATTGCATCTATTTTGACTGATTTTATATTTGTTTTTGAAGGTATTTCATCAGTGTTAATTAGCCATGAACTAGGTTTTTCATTATCTGTTTCTAATTCATAATAATTAGAATATTTTATGTTACCTGCCATATCTTCAATAAAAAATCTTATTTGACGAAAATCAACTACTTCATCAATAAATTCTAACTGTGAAAGATCGGCAATCAGTGTTATTGTCTCGATAGTACCATTTATTCCATCTGATGTAGCCTTTCCTGTATAAGAACGAGATGAACTTGAATCTTTATATTGGAAATTATATCTTGCAGTATCCGTATTTAAACCTGTTATATTACCTTTTGTGCCCTCATCTTTTACATTTATTGAACATATTGGATTGTTAATTGATATCCAACCTTCATCTGGCATAAAAGTTTCTTCAAAAAATATTGGTGATTCAATATCAGGAGTATCATATTCAATATCATACCAATCAGATTTTGTTTCATTATTATCATTACCAGCATCATTTATTTTAAATTGAATTTCTAAAAAAATTGTATCATTATTTGTAATGTCTGCTTCAGATAAATCTGCTGTTAATGTCACCCTATTTAAAGTACCATCAACACCACTAAAAACAGCATTATACCACTCTGAAGTGAATTCTTCTGATTGTTGTTCATATTTGAATCTAAATTTTGCAGAATCTAATAATCCAATATATTGATTTTGAACATCAATTCTACATATTGGAGGAATACCTGAAGAGTAAAAGCTATTATCATAAAAAACGGTCTCAGAAGAAACAACATCATCGCCAAATGTTACCATCCAATCCTTTAAAATAGCTTCACCACTTACATTTGAACTATAATTGGCACTAAAATCTGCCCGTAATCTTATGGTATCTTTGTTATTGACATTTGATTTTGAAATATTTGATCCGTCAAAAATATCATCAAGTAATATGTTTCCATATTTATCAAGAATAAAGAATTCTATTTTTCCATCATTTGTCATATGTTCCGCATAAAATTTATTCCAATCGTAATTTGGATTTGGAAGATTGATTGGAGAAGATATAATTGAACCTGTTATCACTTCACCTTCAATTACCTTAAACTCTCCTCTACTATAAAGCATTCCATTTTCAGAACCATAATAAATTATTCCATCTACAATTATGGGGGAATTTTGAATTGGAGAATTATCATACGTATTTTCCTGCCAAATAATTGATCCATTTGTCTTATCTAAAGCATATAAAATTCCATCAGGTGTGCCAGCATATAATATATCTCTAGTACAAGCAAGAGATGATACCAAATAGTATGGGGAAGTTAAAGCTTTAGTATAAATTTTCTCTGACCATATCTCTTCACCATCATCTATATCCAAAGCATATATAGTTCCATCAGCTGAGACTGTATATAAATAATCATCATAAACTGTAGATGATGATCCAGCAATTTTCTCATAATTATCTGCAATATCGTCTCCAATTGAGAAATTCCATAATTCACTTCCATCACTGAAATCAAGAGCAATAACACGTTCATAACCGGTAAATGGCATAAATCCTCTCTCTTTTATTGTAACAAATATTTTATCATCATAAATTAATGGGCTACTCCTACCAATAGATCCAACATTATTGTCCCAAATTTTTTCCCCGTTATTTACATCTATTGCAAATATGCTTTTACCATCATTATTTTCACATCCAACTATTACAATATCATTATATACTGCAGGGTTTGAAAAACTACCTGCAGGTAAATCATATAACCATTTGAAATTCCCATCAAAATCAAGAGCAATTAGTTTATTATTACCTGAAGAAAAATTGAAATAATTCCATAAAGAGTCCCAAATTGAATCTTTTCCACTCCACGAACTAATTAAAATTTTATCTTCATAAATAGTTGGAGACGCTGAATAACATATATATGCATTATCTTCATCAATTTCACTATAATTGAATTCCCAAACAGTATTATCAGATAAAATGTTATCAGTACTATATGCAAATATCTTATTATCAATATCTCCTTCACTAGATCTTGTACCTGAAACAACAATTAATTTTCCATCACTAGTTAAAGCTGGTGAACTTTCAATTGTGTTTACTGGAATTTCAACTTGTTTTGATGGTATTATTGTTGAACCTTCATCACCTTGCGGTATTGTTGCATTAAATGAATATAATATATCCCCATCAATAGATGCAATATATAATATATTATTCTTAATTACAGGATTTCTATATTCCCCTCCAGATAATGTTGTTGTATACCAGTATAAACTATGATTATTACTGTCAGGTCCATAACCATCTGAGGATCTTGTATTTTTTGAATTTTTTCCAAACATTAACCAATCATTAACTGATAAAATTAATTTCGCTTCATCATTTGAAATTATAATATTATCATTTTGATCGATTCTAAATGGTGAAGAAAAACGGTCTCTCCAAATATTATTATTTGTTTGCCATAATATACTTAAACTATCAATTTCTGGAGAAATTGATGGATTATTTGTTGATAAATTTGCTAGTATTTTTATATCATATAACGGAAGATCTTCTAGATTAATTGGAGGTGAAGTAAATCCATTTTCATTTCCTGACAAATAATAATCATCTATTAGATTAAAATCTCCTGTATCATTTTTATATAATATGTGATATTTTATTGATGTTCCAATTCTTTCATAATCTTGCCATGATAAAAATTCCCATCTATCTAAATTATCTGGAGAAATCTCAGAGGAAATTGCATGTCCATAATACGATGATCCTTGACCATAAGTATTTATCTTAACATAATCAGTAAAAACAGAGCATGACTCTTTAAAATTGGGAGTTGCAACTAGACAAAAATCAATAAAATTATCTTTATCAATAAATAAATCTCCAGTAAAATTTTGTTGAATTTCAATAACAGATGAATTTGATATTCCTGTTGCAGCTACTTCCCATTTACCTATTGGATCAGCTGGTTGCCAATAATAAAGAGAAATTTTTTTATCATTTTCAGCTTTTCCACACCAGTAAATATTTAATTTATTTGTGAAATTAATATTTTCATTTATTTTTAATCTAAAATGATGTATTTTTTTCATTGGCAATAATAGTAATGGTTCATTGACTTCATTTAATGGATAAAAAATATTATTTTTACTTTCAATTAAGTTATAATCAACGTCTCCATCAAATTCGTTTTCGAAATAATTTATACCAAATTTTGGAGAAAGTGGCATTAAGAAAGAATAACTATATGCTCTATCTTCTGATTCTATATTCCAATCTGAATAATCATATATTCTTGTACTTGAGCTATATGGGTCTAAAATAATTTTTCCATTTTCTTTTGAAGTAGTGCAATTTATCAATTCGACATTATCTCCTTCTTCGAAAATATCGATAAAGTATACGCCATCAGATTCATTTATATCTGATGATAATGAAGCACTATTATAAGCTGATAATATCATAATTATTGTTAATATTAAAATCAATATTTTACTATATGAATTATTTTTATTCATATACTTTTCTCCTTTTATATTTCCCTCTTCAATCTATACTCTTGCTGTTTAAATAATTTTGGTATTATTTCTCTTATATAAAATTATGAAGAATTTTGAAATTATTTTAAATATAATTTATTTTTTGCTTTGATTTATAATAATGTATTATTTAATTATTTCAATTTAATTTTTTATTACTTAACGAAGGATAAGTTGTATATCCATTAGATTTGTACCAGTAGGTCCTGTTTTAATTAAATCTTCTAGAACTTTAAAAAATTCATATGAATTGTTATTTTTTAAGAAATAATTTGGATCAAATTTTTTTTGTAAAGCTCTTTTTAATGAGTAACTATCCGCTATAGCACCTGCAGCGTCACTATACCCATCGATTCCATCTGTTGCAAATGAAGCAAAAACAATATTTTTATCCTTAAGAGACTTTATACTCCCTAAGACCATCTCTTGATTTCTTCCACCTTTACCTTTTCCGATGACATTTACTGTTGTTTCTCCTCCAGATATATATAATTTTTTAGTTTCATTCTTTTCATTAATTTTTTCGATAAGGATTTTACCTACATTTTTTGCTTCTCCAGTTAAACAAGTTGATAATATCTCTGTTTTGTATCCCTTTTTTTTCGCATATTTTTCAACTGTAAGACATAATGACCTATTATTTCCAATAATATAATTATGTACTGTATTAAAAATTGGATTATCTTTTTTTAGTGTTTCTGGAATTAATCCTAATATTCCATTATTAATCGATTTTCTAACAATATTTGGAATTTTTTTCCAAATGTCATGTTTTATAAGTATATTCTTTGCATCATTAAAAGTAGTTGAATCAGGATAAGTTGGGCCTGATGCAATAAATTCAATTGGATCATTTACAATATCTGATATTATTAAACTAATAACTTCGCAATTTACATTTTTTAAAAGTTGACCCCCTTTAACAAATGATAAATGTTTTCTAATTGTATTAATCTCACTAATTTCCATATTTGTTTTTAATAATAATTCTGTCGTTTTTTTTAGAGCATCCAATCCAATTCTAGGATTGCAAAGTAATGTTGATCCTCCTCCAGATATTAGAATTATTATAAGATCTTGTTTTCTACTTTCTTGGATTATTTTTAAAATATGCTTTGTACCTTTTATACTATTTTGATTTGGAATTGGGTGACCTGCTACATATGTTGTAATTATTTTATCATTAATTTTTATTTTTTGATTATTTGTAATTAATATAGCTTTTGAGATATTTATTGAATCTAAAACAGCCTTGCCCATTTTTATACTAGCTTTTCCAAATCCTATTAAATAAATATTATCGAATTTTGTAGTATCTATATTTTTCTTATCAATTAGAATTTTTCCTTCTTTAATAATTCCTTTTACAGTTTTATATGGGTCAACTTCGCTAAATGCTAGATTTAAAATATCAAGAATATCTTTTCTTTGTCTTTTAATTTCGCAATTCATTCCATTGCTTATTAGCTCATGATAGTTTTTAAATAACATTTGAATATTTAATTATTAATTTCCAAATTGTAATTGTTTCATAAGATTTTTTCTCATTTTACGATTACCCGAAAGCCCTTTCATCATACGTTTTGTCATATTATAATATTTTATTAACTCTTTAACATCCTTATTTTCTACACCTGATCCTCTTGCTATTCGTTTGATTCTTGAAGCTCGAACAATATTTGGATTTTCCATTTCCTCGTTAGTCATTGAATCCATGATAATTCGAAATTTCTGTAATTTATTTTCAGTGCTGCCCATATCAACATTTTTTATTCGACCTGAAAAGTTACCGGGGAGCATATCAGCAATTTTATTTAATGGTCCCATACCAGATAACATGTCCATCTGATCATACATGTCATGTAAAGTGAATTTGCCCGACATCATACGTTTTGCTGTTTTTTCAACATCTTTACCCTTCATGCTTAATTCTGCTTTTTCGAGTAATGATTTAATATCCCCCATTCCAAGTATTCTGGAAATGAAACTAGCTGGATCAAAGGTTTCAAAATCATTAGAATGTTCACCAGTACCTATAAATAAAATTGGTGCACCTACCTCGGCAGCTGCACTAATAGCGCCACCACCCTTTGCGGTACCATCCAGTTTCGTTAATATAATTCCTGTAATATCTACAGTATCATTGAATGCTTTAGCTTGAGATCCTGCTTGTTGACCTATTGCAGCGTCAATTACTAAAAGTTTTTCATTTGGTTTGGCAGTTTGAAAAATATCTTTCATTTCTTGAATTAAATCATCTTCAAGTTTATGCCTACCTGATGTATCAACTATAATAACATCACTAGTTCTTTTAAATTTATTTATGCCATCATTTACAACTTTAACTGCATTTTTTTCTTTTTTATCCCCATAAAATGGAACTTCCGCTTTCTCCGATATTTGTTTTAATTGCTCGAAAGCTGCAGGTCTATGAACATCTCCTGCAATTAAAGCAGGTCTTAATCCTCTATTTTTAAAATAAGTGGCTAGTTTTCCACAACTTGTAGTTTTTCCTTGACCATAAAGTCCAGTCATCATTATAATTTGTTTTTTAATTGGCAATTCTCTAGATTTTCCTAATATATTCACTAGTTCATCATATACAATATGAATAACATGCTCTCTATTACTCATTCCTGCAGGAGGTTTCTCCTGCAAAGCTCTTTTTTCAATCTTTTTAGACAGGCTTAAAACTAATTTAACATTAACATCAGACTGCAACAAAGCTCTTTGTATGTCTCTTACTACTTCTTTAATCAGTTTTGAATCAATATAAACAGCATTTGCAATTTTTTTTAATGTACCTTTAAGAGAATCACTTAAATCGTTTAAAACCATTTTATTCCTACTGAAGGAAATATATAAAGTTACATTAATAACTATCGTTTCTTTATGCTACTAAAAAATATAGTTTATGACATCAATATTTAAAAAACCACAATGTTTTTCATAGGAATTTAACAATCAATATAATCTTCAAATAACCAAATTTTCATTAATATTTTTTTTAATAAAAATTACAAAAGTTATTTAGCTAAATACAATATTCAGTGTAAAAGTGGGGTTAATTTTTTCTAAGAAAGGGAAATATCATGAACAATTATGATGAACAAATTATCAGAAATCTTGAAATTATTGCTGTAAAAATAAGAAAAAATATAATTAAAATGCTATTTAAAGCAGCCTCAGGTCATCCAGGGGGATCATTATCGGCTGTTGAGGGATTAGTATCCTTATATTTTTTACATATGAATCATAATCCAAAAAAACCAGATGATGAAAACCGAGATCGATTTATTTTAAGTAAAGGACATGCAGCACCCGCTCTTTATGCAACTCTAGCTGAATCGGGATATTTTTCATATGATGAATTAAATAATCTTAGAAATATGAATTGTATGTTACAAGGACATCCTGCATGCTTATGCACACCAGGAATCGAAGCTTCAACTGGATCATTAGGTCATGGTCTTTCATTTGCTAATGGAGTTGCATTAGCAGCAAAACTAGATAATAAGGACTATAAAACGTATGTTATGCTAGGTGACGGTGAAACAAATGAAGGGCAAATATGGGAAGCCGCTGCTGCAGCATCACATTATAAATTAGATAATCTCACTGCTTTTATTGATAGAAATTTTTTACAAATTGATGGCAATACAGAAAAAATAATGCGGTTAGAATCTATTAGAGATAGATGGAATTCATTTGGATGGAAGGTAATTGAAATTGATGGCCATGACATAAAAAAAATATTAGAAGCTTTAGATGAAGCAGATGGTAATTCAAATTCTCCCACGATTATTATATTAAATACAATCAAAGGAAAAGGTGTTTCTTTCATGGAAAATAATGTTGATTTTCATGGAGTACCTCCAAATGAAATGGAATATAATTTAGCAATTGAAGAATTAGATACATTACAGAAAAAATTGGAGGCTATGAATTGAACAAAAAGACCATGGTAAATCCAAGAAATGCATATGGTCAAAAATTAGTTGAACTTGGTAAAAAATATGCTAATTTAGTTGTATTAGATGCAGATCTTTCTAAATCGACAAAAACAATTCTATTTGCAAAAGAATATCCAGAAAGATTTTTTGAGATGGGAATAGCTGAAGCTAATATGATATCTACAGCTGCAGGCTTGGCCTCATGTGGAAAAATTGCTTTTGCAAGTACTTTTGCAGTATTTGCGACAGGAAGGGTATATGATCAAATAAGAATGGATGTTGCATATTCAAAATCAAATGTTAAAATATTTGCAACTCATGGTGGAATAAGTGTAGGAAAAGATGGAGCTAGTCACCAAATGATAGAAGATATTGCACTGATGAGAGTTTTACCAAACATGACAGTTATCGCTCCAAGTGATGCTCCTCAAACAGGAAAAATTGTTGAATTAATGGTTGAAAATAATGGCCCTATGTATGCAAGAATTGGTAGAGCCAATGCACCGGTTATTTACAAAGAAAAAAATTTAATAAACTTAAAATTAGGAAAGGGTCTAATTGTTGAGGAAGGTAATGATGTTACAATTATTGCATGTGGAACAATGGTAGACCCTGCTCTTGATGCAAAAAAAATACTGAAAAATAACGGTATAGATACACGGGTTGTTGATATGCACACAATTAAACCTATTGATAAAGAATTAATCATTAAATGTGCAAAAGAAACAGGAGCCATTGTAACTGCAGAAGAACATTCAATAATTGGCGGCCTTGGAAGTGCAGTTGCCGAAACTTTGATGGATAATAATATTTCTACTAAATTTTATAGAATGGGTATAAAAGATAGATTCTGTGAAAGTGGAGACCCAAAAGATCTTTTAGAAAAATATGGTTTAAATCAAAAACATATGGTAAAAAATATTATAAATTTGGTAAAAAAAAATTAACGAGAAATTACTATTGTCATTAAATCATTATCTGATAGAATATGTTCTAAACCAACTTTTTGTCCAGAGTATTTTGCTGATTTTCCCCAAATCTGCGCATATCTAAATTTTTTTATAAAATCTCTATGTAATTTTTTACACGCATCTTCAACGTTTTGACCTTTTTTTAGTATCAATGGCTCATCATAATCTGGATCTTTTCCTATAGGTTTCATAAAAATTCTCATAATATTAAGTTCTGATATAAACAAGTTTTTTAATTGATTTAATTCAAGATTTTTAGCTGCTGAAATTGCTATAACATTCCACTTTTTATTTTTGATTTTTTTTATATTTATACTTAATTTATTATTTGAAACCAGATCTTTTTTATTTATTACTACAATCGAAGGTACATATATTCTATTATTCATGAATACGTCAATTAATTGATCCTCATCAATGTCTTCTCTAATTAGTATTTCACCATTAGTGATATATTCTGATGAAATTGATTTTATTGTTATTTCACTTAATCTAGTTAGTTTAATAGTTGATTTTACGTTAATTCCACCTTGTCCTGTTTTTTTAATAGTTACATCTGGTTTTTTTTGATTTAATCTTATTCCAGATCTATATAACTCTTTGGTCATTAACTCAAGCTGATCAATATTCCGTGAATCAATCATAAAAAGTATTAGATCTACATTTCTAATAGCGGATATTATCTCTCTACCTCTACCTTTGCCTTTATATGCCCCAGTTATTAATCCAGGTAAATCAAGAATCTGAATTTTTGCTCCATTATATAACATCATTCCAGGAATAACATCTAATGTTGTAAACTCATATTCTCCAACTCTACTATTAGCATCGGTTAATCTATTTAATAAAGTACTTTTACCAACACTTGGAAAACCAATGAGTCCAATTGTTGCATCACCTGATTTTTTTATTGCAAAACCTTTTCCTTTGGTGATAGTACTTTTTCTTATATCGGATAAATCTCTTAATCTAGCGATTTTTGCTTTTAATTTTCCAATATGATGTTCTGTAGCCTTATTTTTTTGAGTATTAAAAATTTCTTCCTCGATTTTATTAATTTGTTCATCAATTGTTGAGTCTTTCATACTTTATTATATGAAATATGTTTCAGTTTAATAAAAACAGTGATTAGTTTTTTGTAATATGAGTGCCAATATTTCCCTTTATTGATTCCCATGCTTTATCAACATTTGATATTATTACCTTCTCTCCGCCATATTCTAAAAATCTAATCGCAGCAAGTATTTTTGGCCCCATGCTACCCTCAGGAAAATGACCCTCCTTGTAATATTTTTTTATTTGACTTAAACTTATTAGATTAATACCTTTTTGATTTGATTTATTATAATTAATATAAACTTGATCTACATTAGTTAAAATCATTAATATATCAGCTTTAATCGATTCAGCAAGACATTCGGATGCTAAATCTTTATCTACAACCGCTTCAATCCCATCTAATTTTGAAAAATTATCAATAACAGGCATCCCTCCTCCTCCAGCTGCAATAATAATAATATCTTCATCAATCAATTTTTTTATTATTTTCCCCTCAATAATTTTTTTTGGATCTGGTGAAGGAACAACGATACGCCATCCATTAGAAAATTCTTTTACTTTGTATCCATCTTCTATCAATTCACGTGCTTCAACTTTGTTAAAAAAAGGACCAATTGGTTTTGTTAGATCTAAAAAAGAAGAATCATTTTCATCAACTAAAACTTGTGTAATTAATGTAACTACATCTTTTTGAATTTTTAATCTTTTTAATTCATTATATATACATTGTTGAATCATATATCCAATATAACCCTCACTTTCAGCAACACAGATGCCAAGAGGCATTGGCGGTATTTTAGCTCTAGCAGCATTATTTTGTAATAAAATCGAACCTACCTGGGGCCCATTACCATGAGTAATAACGACTCTATAATTTTCTTTAATCATTTTTACTATTGATTCCGAAATTTTTCTCGTGTTTGCGAATTGTTCATAAATATTCCCTTTTTGATTTTTCTTGATAAGTGCGTTTCCACCAAGCGCTATTATTACTTTTTTATTCATTATGCTTGAAAGAAATATTTAACTATATAATAAATTTATACATTGAGAGAAGATTAATCTTTTTTCCCTCTAGTTTTTTATATGATTAAAAACTAATATATTTGATATTATATGGATTTCAATAATAAAAGAATAGAATTAATATGCAAATTAAAAAAAGAAGGTTACATTAAATCAGGGCATATTGAACAGGCTTTTTTAAAAATTCCTAGGGAAAATTTTATTTCTGAAAATTTTCATAATTTTGCTTACGCTGATAATCCACTTGAAATTGGGTATGGTCAAACTATATCAGCTCCTCATATGATTGCAATTATGTGTGAAGAATTAAATCTAAAAAAAGGACAAAAAATCCTAGAAATTGGTTCAGGTTCTGGCTATCATGCAGCCATTGTTTCAAAGATAATTGGAAAAGATGGTCATGTATTTTCAATTGAAAGGATTTCTTCTTTAGCGAATTTTGCAAAAAAAAATTTAATTAAAAGTGGAGTTAAAAATGTAGATATAATTGTTGGTGATGGTTCTATAGGATTTAATGAAAAAGCACCTTATGACCGAATTTATATAACTTGTGCTTCACCCAGAATTCCCCTGATTCTTATTAAACAATTAAAAGACCCTGGAAAGATGATAGTACCAGTTGGTAATGTTATCTGTTCATTAACTTCATTAGAAAAAATTGAGGGTAAAGTAATTCTTAATAACTTATGTGGTTGTGCTTTTGTTCCTATGATCGGAAAAAATGGATATTAAAGTTTATTAAGAATACCCAAAATGTTACTATGTAAAATATAATTAAAAATAAATAATCAATTAAATTTATTTATTTTAAACCATTATTATCTTTGATTGAAATTAGATTTAATAGACCCAAATGAACTTATGCCTGATTTTTATGATTGCTCAATTTGTGGACTCTGTTGTAAAGATAAGGATATTCTAATTATTGGTGAAGATTTGAAGAAAATATCAAAATATCTGGATATCTCCTATCAAGATTTTTTTAATAATTATACTATAAAAACATCCAAAAAAGATATTTTAGAGACATACTATGGTATAAAAAACTCTTCAGAATTAAGAGATAATATAAAATTTGGATTTATAAAAAAGTTGTTCACATCAAACCGAATGATTAGAGTTCCATGTAAGTTTTTACAAAATAATAGATGTAAAATATATGATGTAAGACCAACTGCTTGTATGATTTTTCCAGTATATATTTATAAGAAGGATAATACATTTGAAATAGGTTCAGTATATAAATGCCCTTTAGCCACTCATTTTTTTGAAGGATTGATGGAATTCACTAAAATATATTTTCCAGTTGAATATAAAAAAGACATTGAATCATTAAAAAAAACGAATGAAATAGAATTAAACATCATGCTTAAACTTGAATATTATAAGATGTTTAGTTGGTATATAAAAGACAAAAAGGTTTTTGAAAAATATTATAAAATAAATTATTCAAAGGATTAAAACCCATATAAAATCTTGTATTAAAGTTTAGTAGATATATTAGGGTTAAAACCAATATAATCTCCTGTATTAAAGTTTATATCCAATATTTCTAAGAAATTCTTTTCTCCATTTTATATCTTCTTTATTTTCAATTCCCTTTGGTATAAAACCATCAATTATACCTAAAATTCCACGACCAATTTCCTTTCCTTGTGATGATTCTGCAATAATAACTTTTGTTGGATTTGCAGTTGCACAAAATATTGTACATACTTCATAAACATTTTTAATTTTATTTAAAATATTTATTGGAAAACAATTTTTCATAAAAATTATAAAAGAATGCCCCGCTCCAATTTTAGAAGCATTTTTTATAGCAAGTTTTTCTAACTCTGCATCGTTTCCTAAACATCTAATTTTGCATGCCCCACTAGCTTCACAAAATGCTATTCCAAATTTGGAATTTGGAACCGAATTTATAATAGCTTCATATAAATCTTCAATTGATTTAATAAAATGAGTTTGACCTAAAATAAAATTCATTTCATCAGGTTTTTTAATTTCAACAACATTTAATTGAATATCTTTCATATAGACACTCCGATAATCTAATTCTTGATATAAGATAAAGAGTTTTCTATTAATATTAAAATTTCAATATAGCAAAAAATGAACATTAATAATTAAACTATTTTTTAGCGTAAAATTTACTCCATCTAACCCTTCTTGGAATTCTTTTTAATTTTAACATGTTTTTCTGACATTTATTTTTACAAAAATTAAATACAGTACCATCTTTTTTAGCATATAATTTACCCGTACCCGGTTCAATTTCATTACCACAAAATGAACAAGTTCTTCTCTCGACCATAAAAATTCCTCTACCGTGGTCCACCTATACTTTTTGCTTCTCTTTGTGTTTCACTAAGCATTAATATATCTCCAAGTTGGATGGGCCCCATAACATTTCTAGTAATTATTTTTCCTTTATCGACACCTTCTAAAACTCTAACCTTAACCTGACATGCTTCTCCAGCCATACCAGTCCTACTTATTATTTCAACTATTTCACAAGGTGTTCCTTCTACCATTTTCTTACCCTATTTCTTTAATTCGTCTAATTTTTTTGTAATGTTTTCAATTCCTGCTTTATTTTTCCCGGAATCAATAATTGCTACAGCTGAAGTACCTACTAACAAACCAGCGGAATTACCTAATTCTTGTTTACTTGGAACATAGGCATAAGGTATATTTTTTTCTTCACACAGTATTGGCATATGTGCAAGGACTTCTTCAGGGGTGACATCCTCGGCCATTACTACAAGTTTAGCTTGTCCTCTCTCAACTTGTTTTGTAACTTCATTTGCACCTTTGCTTATTTTTCCATTATCTCTAGCTTTTTCAACAATATCATAGGCTAAATCTTGAGTTTCTTTATTTGTTTGAAATTTGACATATATTGGCATTTTTTAGCCTCCTTTTGGAGCTTTCATTGATACATTCCCTTTAGAAAATGTAAAGGTTGGAATGTGGGGGTGATATAAAAACCTTTTTCAGTGTTTAATGAGTTCAGTAAAAACAATTTAATATTATATAGGTAATGGAATTTTTTCTACCTCAATTCCATTTGCAGTTGGATATTCTTCTATTAAGAATGAAAAAATTCCTTGATCTGCAAGTTTAGATGCTATTTTATTTAACTCTAAAATTTTCATCTCAATCCTATTTTTATTAATATTTACAAAAATTTTTTTATTATTAATTTTATAATCATTTAATAATTTTTTATATATAATTTTCAGAGTAAACTCATTCTGAGGGTAAATAATACCTTTAATTAAAGTTCCTTCTTTACTAATAACCTCATGGTTTTTAACAATACTTTTTGCTCTTCTAATAATCCTATTAGTTAATTGAATACCATCTTTAAAAGAACATGAACAATAATGTACACCAATTTCATAATCGTTTTCAGACGTTTTTGATATAACTTCCAATGCAGTAGTCTCACTACCTAAAATTGATGATGAGAAATCATCTTTAGCAACATATTTTTTTAATGAAAATTTTTCAGCATTACGCTCAGAAAACTCAAGTTCATTAATATTGACCCAATTAATTCTATTAGAAGCACTCCATTTTATTAAAGATAATATTTCATTTTTCATATCAGGAATTACAGGTATTTCAATTGCTACATCAATATCTTTATTTATTACATCTATAATAATTTTTGATAATGGATTTTTATCCATGTTATCCCAGTAATTGATTGAGGGATGAAATCTAATCTCATCCAAACCAGCATATATTAAATCATCAATATATTGATAATTTTTTATAGCTTTAGTATATAAATGAATATGAAAATCTGAACCAAATTCATCTTTTAAAAGTGATATATATTTCTTAGTTCTTTTCCAAACAAGTAAAGGATCCCCGCCAGTTATACCAGCACCTGTTGCTTTTATATATCTTGCTTCTTGAATTATTTTTTCAGTGTCATTTTCATCAGATAATTCCCATTCGTCTGCAAAAATCCGATCCTTACCACCTTTCTCAAAACTTAATGGGCAATAAAAACAATCAAAATAACAAACCCCTGTTACAAATAAAACCACTTTGGAACCTTTTGAACACATGCTACATGCAGGGGATAAAGGTTTGATAAATTTACTATCATTTAACCAATCATAAATTTCTAACATTAAGTTATTCCAATCCTTTTTGTGTAATCTTGAAAATAACCTTTTTTTCTTCTGGTTCTGATCGATGTTTTACTATTGTTGCTTGCCTAAGTCCAACATCTACTTTTTCAAGTTTAATAGTTGTTTTAACCATATGTTCAGTATCTCTATTTGTAAATGGTTTAATATTACCATTTTTATCTGTAAATACTTGTTCAACAATAATTGTATAAATTTTTTTTTCTCTAGATGCTATTTGTAGATTTGCCATTTGTCTCGTAAAAGAACGCATAGTCCCCTCTTTATTATCTTCAAGATTAATTCGATAAAAAAGATTTATCGTATCCACTATTATTAAACCAAGATTTTTTATTTTTAAAGCTTCTTCTAACATTAACTCTTGCTCCTCAATAGAGGATGGATTAAAAAAAATAATTCTTGAAAGAATATCTTTATAATTATAATCTGTACATATCTGAATCAATCGCTCCAAAGAAACACCTTCACTATCAATATATGCTACTTTTTTCCCATTGTTTGTACATTCCCTGGAAGCTTGTAAACATAAATTTGTTTTACCACTACCTGCTTCTCCAAATATCTTTGTAATAATACTGTTTTCAATTCCCCCATTTAAAAGAAAATCAAAAGATTTACATTTTATTTCCAAATGCTTCATTTTAATCCAGTGAGTAATATTAAGAATAAATACCCAACTACTCCTTTTTAGTAACTTCTTATATTATGTTCAATACGATAATTAAAAATTTGATTTATAAACATTTAGGATGGACTTTTTGATATATCAAAATATTGGATTAAAAATATTTTAACACATAAACCCTATCAAAATATTTGTCACCATTTTCATCATAACCAATGGCTTTAATGATATGTCTATGTCTAATAATCGATTTCTTAGCCCAATTCCAAGAAAAAAAATGCTTATCATCCGTATATTTCAATATCCCATCAATATACAACTCAACTCTACTTATATCTTCAGATGAAAACACATAAATGTCAATATCTCCAATTAGTATAGGTTTAAATAATAGTTGAATAATTTTTCTACTGTTTATATAAAGAGCTTTATCAGGTCTAGATATTTCAACAAAAGATGGTTTTTCATCAAGATAAAAATCTATGCGTAATTCATTGTTTTCATCGATAGTAAATTCATCTGTATAATCTGAAATATACCCACCAATTCTGCAATTTAAAGATATTACGCCACTAGCTACATTTATACTATAATTGCCATTAGAATCTGATAGAGACTGATTCCAATCCTCATTACCATATTTATCTTTCCAAAATAAACTTATAAGTGCACCCTCAATTGGTAACCCTGTCCTATTATCCTTGACATAACCATATATCCGTGAGTTTTCTGGTTGAATTGGAAATAAAAGAAAATTCATTTGTATAGTTTCATAAGATGATATGTTAAAATTATTGATTACTATGGCGTGATAACCAATTTTAGAGGCATATATACGGGTCTTCCCCTCTGCAACATTCATATGATAATAACCTGTTGAATCTGTTAAAGACATATTAAACAAATTATTTCCTTTAGTATCCCACCAATAACTTTGAACAACTGCATTTTCAATCTGAATCCCTGTTTTTTTATCAATTATATACCCAAAAATCGTAGAGCTTTCATCTGGCCTCTTATTTAGATAGAAATCATATTGTATTATCTCAAAATCACTTATATTGAAATAATCAGAATATGACCTGAAATAATCCTCATTTTCAGCATTTAATAAAACAGTACCATTCGCTACGTTTATACTATAAAAACCGGATTCATTAGATTTTGTACTATTAGAATAGTAATAATTATCATTATTCCAACTGATGCCTATATCAACATTGTTTATTGGTAAGCCCGTATCATTATCATATATATGACCCTTAATTACTGATTTTTCAGTTGGATATGGATTGAGGTATACATCAAGCTGTAATGTTTCATATTCAGAGATATTTATATTTGAACTACCCTCATAAAAATATTTTGATTTCCTTACAGTTACACTAATTGTACCATTTGCAATATTTGCAATATAGTAACCATCTGCATTTGAATAAGTATAATTTGAATACCTGTTACCATTATCATTCCGCCAGATAATATGGATTGATGCTTCATTTATTGGGAATCCCGTTTTATTATCATATATAAAACCATTTATTATTGAATTTTCAGGTGGTTTTTTAACAAGTGTTTGGTTATACCAAACAACTGCATCTTCATCCGCCATAAAAATATCTGAACTTGAGGAAAAATAGCCATTTTTATTAAATGAGATAATATTTTCCCCTGAAACAATATTCATCTCATAATATCCAAATATATCTGTATAAGTACGATTTATATACATATGTTCAATATCTAGATGATAGGATACAGATGCAGATACATTACTCATCCTATTTTGTGTTTCTTTCTCTAACACATATCCTTTAATAATTGAGTTTTCAGGTGGCAATGGCTCTATTGAAATATTTACATAAGTAATATCTCCAGTAATATTTTGAGTACTACTCCCACTATAATATCCATATGCATATACATTTATCGAATTAACCCCCTGAGATGTCATTAGTGAAAAGAACCCCTCCTCATTAGTAAATGTTTGATTAAAAGTATTATTATCTTCATTATACTTCCAGAAGTTTAAAATCATTGCATTTTTCACAGGCTCATTATCAAAACCTTTTACCCATCCTTGGATAATAGAAGTTTCAGAGGGTCTACCATGTTTTAAGCTAAAGTTTGACCATATAAGATTTTGATTTTCTCTTGAGATACTTGAATAATCACCGTAATAATCATTTGCATGAACGAATAGAAGAACTCTTTCAATATTTATTTCAAACTTATAGTTACCAGTTGAGTTTGTTATTGTTTCTTGCATACTATATGAAGTTGGATATCTACTACTTTCAGGCCATATCATGAAAACTTTTACATTTGGAATAGGATTACTTGTTCCATTATCTAATATTATACCTTTTATTGTATAATTTGAATCAAAGGTTTTTTCATATGTTTCTGAAAAATTAAAATATTTTTTAAATAAATCAATATGTTCTGTCTTATCTAAACACTCTTCATCTATATCCTCTGATTTACATTGATTTATTTCATTATTAATTTTTGAAATAATTATGTTATTACTATTTGACATTGGTATTAATGAGGTTATTAGTAATAGTAGAATAAATCCAATTGCATAGGATTTTTTATTCATTTGTACCTCTCCCGGGTAAATTTCTATAATAAGAATTGATTGATTCAATTTATATTTTGGGGTATTGATAAATATACTAATTTTTTATTTTTGTATCTAACCTAATCAATTCTTTTAATGTAGCTCTTCTATTAATAATTGTTTGAGTTAATTCATCAACTACCTTTTCTTTATTCATTCTCAATATTGAATAATTTATAGGTGTGATATAGGTTTTTACCAGAATTTAATGGTTTTTGGTTATCTTAATTAAATTATGATTTAACAAAATTTTATCATTTGAATTGATTGAATTATATCCTTTAGATGTTAATTCAACTAATGAATACATCGCATTATTAATATTTATTTTAATGTAAGATTCAGAAATTAAAAAATCAATAATACCTAAAACTTGTCTTTTGGTATATCCATTTAAATATCCAAAGTAAAAGTTTTTATCATAATTTGAATTTAGAATTTTATTACTTTTTGAACCAACTAATATACTCGATAATGTAGTTCTACCGATTTTTTTGGTTATGCTATTTAAACATTTTAAAATGTTATTTCCTATTTCACCATCAATTTCCTTCAATTTAATTGAAGATTTTTCTATTTTTTCAGGTTGTTCAGCAATACTATCTGGTTCAACAAATTCAATATAATTAAATTTGGAATCTTCTTCCTTTTTCATTTCATTATTTGTAAAACCTTTTCCACAATATGGACAATATTGATAATCATTCTGTAATTTCTTATTACATATCAAGCATAATTGTGAATAATTATTTTTAAAATTAAGGATAAGAAAATTTGTTCTATCGACAAACTTATCAGGTATTTTTTCAAAAATTTGTTTTGTTAATTTTTTAGTTCCATCAGGTACAAGTTTGCTATTAATAACAAAATCATTAAAATCTGTATAATAAAGTTTTGGTAAAAATGAGTAGTTCCAAGTTTATTAAGAATAAAAATGTTTTTGATATCAAATATTTTTAATCTATAATATCTTTAGATTTGTTTTTAATTTACAGACTTTACAAATCTCCTGAGAGGTAGGTTCATTACAAATATTGCATTTATTTAATTCAATAGGAGGAAATTTTTTTATTAATATATCTTTAATGTTATCATAACTCTTTATAATGCTATGTCTAGTGCCAGGATTTTTATATTCAAGATCATCAACAATGTCTCTAAAAATACCTCTATATGCATTAATTGCATATGGACACTCTCCATCATGGTATGAAATATTTTTTAATAATGCATATAGCGTAATCTCTTTTTCAGGAATAACTCTTAAAGGCATCATTCTGGGAACTAGTCCAGGTTGAATCTTCATATGAGGCCCTAGTCTTGCTAGTTTTTTTATATCGCCATTAGTAAAATTCATTAATATTGATTGGGCCATATCATCAAGATTATGTCCAAATATTAGTTTCGAAATTTGCAATTTTTTTGATATATAATTTAAGCATAATCTTCTAAAAACACCACAGTAGCTACAGTAACCAATATCATGTTTCGATTTTGCAATTTCATCCATAGATTTTCCAATTATTTTTTTAAAACTTATTATTTGACATTCAATATCAAGTATTTTCGTATTTTCAGAGACATACTTAAGACTAATATTACGATAATTTTCTATTCCTTCATCAACTGTTAAAACAATAATTTCAAAATCTTTTCTTTTTGAAAAAAATTTATTTATTAGATGAAGGCAAACAATACTATCTTTCCCTCCAGAAACCGCAATGCCAATTTTTTTATTATTTTCTAATTTACCTTGTTTAGTTATTTCTTTTTTAACTCTTTTTTCAAAATACTGGATGAAGTGAACTTTACAAAGATGAGTTCCATTATATCTAATATAAGTAACTGCATCATTTTTACATTTGCTACATTTACGTTTCATTAAAATATCTAAAATGTTATTTGAATAATATACTTTAAGGTTAATCTTACAAATTTTTGAATATTTTTTTCAATTAATTTTTCTATAAAAAAAATTTAGAAAGTTATATTAAATCAATTTTTAATTCTGTTAAAATTAAGATAAAACTCCAATAAACAATTATTTAAATATTCAGTATTATATATGATTAAAATATAACAAATTTATTTATAATATTCGAAGATTTATCGAGGATTAATTATGACAATTATTATTGATGGGGAAGGATTAACAATAGAAAAATTAGTCAAAGTTGCAAGATACAAGGAAAAAGTAAAACTGCATAATGATTCTATTAAGAAAATTAAAAAATGTAGATTAATGCTTGAAAATAAAATTAATGCTAAGGAAATTATGTATGGTGTTAATACTGGAATTGGTGAATTTTCTGAAATTGTTCTTGATAATAAAAAATTAAAAGATTTTCAAAAATATCTTATTTATAATCATGCTGCAGGCATAGGTGAGGAAGCTCCATTAGAATATGTAAGAGGAGCAATTTTAGGTAGAATTAATGTACATGCTCATGGAAATTCTGGGTGTAGATTAGAAATAACAAATACTTTAATTGAAATGTTAAATAAAGATGTTACACCCTTTGTATGTCAAAAAGGTTCAGTTGGTGCCTGCGGGGATTTAGCACCAATGTCTCAAATAGCTCTTTTAATGATGGGTGAAGGAGAAGCTTTCTATAAAGATAAACTAATGAGTGGTAAAGATGCAATGAATAAAGCAAAAATAAAAATTCCGGGTATCGAAGCTCGAGATGGATTATCGATAATTAACGGATCAAATTTATTAACAGCAATGAGTGCAATCTTTCTTTTCGATGCAAATAATTGGTTAAAACAAGCTGAAATTGCAGCAGCTATGTCTCTTGAGGCTTTAAAAGCAAATATGAATCCATATACAACAAAATTACATGAAGCTAGAGGATTTAAAGGGGCGATAAGGAGTGCAAAATCAATAAACAAACTGGTTAATGAAGGGGATTTATTTAAAAGAAAAATAAAATGTAAAATTCAAGATGCATATTCAATGAGATCAACTCCTCAAGTTATTGGAACAGCTCATGATGCATTAAAATATGCAAGATCTCAAGTTGAGATAGAATTAAATGGGGTAGGGGATAACCCCGTATTTTTCCCTGATGAAAATTTGCAATTATCCGGTGCTAATTTTCAAGGATCTCCAGTATCATTACCAATGGATATGGCGGGTATTGCAATTACAATGGTTAGTGTAATGTCAGAAAGAAGATTAAACAGATTAAATAATCCCGCATTAAATGTTGGCTTACCTTCCTTCCTTACAAAAGGTGCTGGAATATTTTCAGGCTTAATGTTGAGTCAATATACCGCAGATATGCAGATTGTTGAACAAAGAATATTATCAGCTCCTGCTTCAATTCAGTCAATACCTGCAGCAGCTGATCAAGAAGATTTCGTATCAATGGGAATGAATACTGCAATAAAAAATTTTCAGATACTTGAAAATGCATATGGGATTTTAGGTATTGAATTTATGGCTGCAGCTCAAGCTCTTGATTTTAGAGATTATAAATTTGGAAAAGGAGTAACAAAAGCAAAGGAAGTTATTCGAAAATATGTTAAATTTCTAGATGTTGATAGACCTTTATATAAAGATCATACAAAAATGAAAGAACTAGTTAAATCATGTGAAATTTTGAATGAAGTTGAAAATTATATAGGTAAACTCGAATAATTATTTTTCTATTTTAATATTTTCCGTTTGAATTTCAAAACCAATTATAGGATGTTCTAAATCAAATTGTATTATTGTCTTTGGATGTAGTTCTCCAAAATAGCCTATTTCTTTATCATTATTAATAATTGAAGCACACCTTCCTGGAATAAATGCAGGATGGTTTTTTTCATCTATCTCGTATTTTTTACCAATATCTCGCATAACGGCATCAACTATTGATTTACAATCTGAAAAATTTGATTTGGCATCCATTTTTACTGCTGCAAGATTATATTCGTTTTTATAATCTTTATTAACGACTATTCCTAATTCAAAAATTTTTTGTGGAAGTGAATGATGTCGATTTTCCTTTAATATAGTTAATAGTGAGGGAATTAAATCTGTTCTTAGACAAGTATATTCCTCAGATATAGGATTTATAATTTCAACTCTCTTACCAATTTCTTTATTCATTTTTTCAAATTCAATTTTTTCATTAGATAAAGTAAAAGTTGTTACTTCATTATAACCTAGACCAATCATTATATTCCTTAAAACATTAAAAAATTCATAATTATTTAAAAAACTACCATATGTTAATGATTTTGGATAATCTATTTCAAATTTATCATATCCATATCCTACAGATACATCCTCAACAAGATCTATTTCATGTAAAATATCAAATCTCCAAGATGGAATAAAAATATTAATCTGATTTTCAGAGATTATCTCTGTATTATAACCCATTTTTTGAAGAGATTCGGTAACTTCATTAACGCTCAAATTTGTACCAAGAATTTTATTAACATAATTGATTGATAATTCTCTTTTTTTTGGATTTAAATTTGGTGAAATATAAGATACCTCATCATATTTGATCATAGTATTATAAATAATCCCCCCTCTTTCAGCTAAAGCAGTTGTAATAATATTTAATGCATAATTAATTGAATTCAAACTATTACCAGTAACATCAATAAATAAATCTTTAGTAAATGGAGTAACTTCCGTAAGTGTACCGTTAATAATGGGGGGAAAAGATAATACATTATCTAATGAATCAACTATTAAAGGATATTTTTTAAAACCATCCAACAAATAAGAGTAGTCAATACCTTTTTCATGCTTTCTAAGAATTTCATTTAATGTCATTGATTCAATTTTTGCTAAAGGCACAAATTCAACCGAATCAGGATCTACTGCTTTATAAGTGAAGGGGGGTTTAATAGGTTCAAAATTATGTACGCCAATAGCAACTTTTTTACGATTTCTACCAATTCCAAAATGTAATTTTTCTTGTAAATCCATTAAAGATGAAATTAGCTCATCTGTCATAGTTATATTTTTTACAAGAGAACAACTTACATATGGGCGTATGTTTTTTACTGAATTATCAACATTAATAACTATATCTGAATTTTCAATTTCATAGTTTTTTAATCCAAGTTCAAAACCAAAAAAGGCTCTTGAGGCTCTTGCTATACCTTCAACAGATGCTAAATCCGGTCTATTCGGGAAAAATTCGATACTTATTTTATTATCTTCGATTTTATCAAAATCTGCTCCAATCATTGGTAGTCTGCTAATTAATTCTTCTTTTGAAATTTTATAACCTAACAAATTAAGAAAATCTTCATAATCAAACGTTATAACCGGCATGTAATTTGGGAATATGTTTTTAGTATATTTGATTTTGGTGGAATAAAAAAATTTATAATTTTTATTATAATTATAATATAGTACTATTAATTACATGATATATTGGTTGATGAAAATCTTGAAAATATTGTCAATAGCAGATATACATGGATCACAATATAGATTAAACATTGCGCTGAAAAATATTGAAAAATACTCTCCAGATTTGATGGTAATATGTGGAGATATAACACAATTTGGCCCTGCTGATACCGCAATAAATATATTAAATCAAATAAAAATAAAAACATTAGCGATTCATGGAAATATTGATTCTGATGACGTTTTGAAAGCAATTGAAACCAGTAAAGCAATAAACATTCACTTAAAAAAAGAAATTGTTGATAGTATTCCTTTTATTGGGCTAGGCGGCAATATAAATATACTATCTGATTCAAAAATAAAAATAAAAGTCAATAATACTCATAAAACATTAAACGAAATAATAGATAAATCAACAGTTCTTGTTACACATATACCCCCTTATGGATTACAAGATAAAATTTTTCTTGGATTACATTCTGGCAGTAAAGAAATTAAAAAAATTATTAATAAATATAGCCCTAGACTTGTTTTATGTGGACATATACATGAGAATCCTGGTTTTATCAAATATAATAATACAACTATCGTAAATTGTAGTATTGGTAAAACTGGTAGTGGAGCTATAATTGAACTAAATAATAAAATTAAGGTAAAAATGTTGTATTAAATTTGTTTTTTAGTTATTAAAATTAAGATGGTTCTCCTTTCTTTTTTATTTTTAACCATCTATCTCTTAATTCTACTGTCTGATTTATTACAAGATTTTTATCAGTAGTATCAGGATCAATGCAAAAATAACCTTTCCTTAAAAATTGAAATCTATCAAATTTTTTAAGTTTAGATACTGCAGGTTCAATTTTACAATTTTTTAAAATCTTCAACGAGTTGGGATTTAGAAATTCTTTATAATCTTGACCTTTTTTCCCAGAAGGATTCTCAATTGTAAACAATCTACTATATAAACGTACATCAGCATTAATAGCATTCTTTAATGAAACCCAATGAATTGTCGATTTAACTTTTCGACCATCAGGAGAATTTCCCCCCTTTGTATCATGATCAATAGTACATATTAATTCTTTAACTATATCATCCTCTTTAATTACGTCATTACATTTTAAAAAATATGCATTAACTAATCTAACTTCCCCACCTGGACTTAATCTATAAAATTTCTTAATCGGATTCTCCATAAAATCATCTTGTTCTATATATATTGATTTTGAGAATGGAACCTTACGGATTCCTGAATTAGGATCTTCCGGGTTGTTAATTACATCCATATATTCAATTAAATCATTTGAATAATTTTCTATGGTTATTTTTAAGGGATTAAGAATACCCATAAATCTTGGAGCTGTTTTATTTAAATCTTCTCGAACACAATATTCAAGGAATTCAATAGGAATATTACTATTAACTTTTGCAATTCCAATTCTCCTACAAAAATCCCTAATAGATGATGGTGAAAAACCTCTTCTTTTCATCCCTTTAATTGTAGGTAGTCGAGGATCATCCCAACCATTCACAATATCATTGTTTACCAATTCTAATAGCATTCTTTTACTCATAACAGTATATGTAAGATTTAAACGTGCAAATTCAATTTGCTGAGGTCTATAAATATTCAATTCTTTGAGAAACCAATCATATAATGGCCTATGATTTTCAAATTCAAGAGTGCATATGGAATGAGTAATTTTTTCAATTGAATCCTCTATACCATGAGCCCAATCATACATTGGATAGATACACCACTTATCTTTAGTACGATGATGTATAGCATGTAGAATTCTGTAAATCACCGGATCTCTCATATTCATATTAGGATGTGAATTGTCTATTTTTGCGCGAAGAACCTTTTCGCCATCTTTAAACTCGTCATTTTTCATTGATTCAAATAATTCAAGATTTTCCTCAACTGAACGATCACGATATGGACTATTTTTTCCAGGTTTGTTTACAGTTCCACGATTATAACTTATTTCATAAGCATTTTGATCATCAACATAAGCTTTTCCAGCTTTTATTAGATCAACAGCATAAGAATACATTTTAGAAAAATAATCTGAAGCAAAAAAAAGTCTATCTTCCCAATCAAAACCAAGCCATCTTACATCATCAATTATTGATTTGACATATTCTTCGCCTTCTTTAATAGGATTAGTGTCATCAAATCTGAGATTACATTTTCCATTATATTCTTCTGCAATTCCAAAATTTAAACATATCGATTTTGCATGACCGATGTGTAAATATCCATTTGGTTCAGGAGGAAATCTGGTATATACACGGCCATTATACTTATTTGTTTTTAAATCTTCATTTATAATTATCCTAATAAAATCAGAGGAAATTTTTTCAACGTTTGTCATATTTTCTCACTTATTTTTTTAAATTGTATCATTATATATACAGCCCCGGCCAGATTCGAACTGGCGCCAAGAGATCCAGAGTCTCTTATGCTAACCGCTACACTACGGGGCCAAATATTTTTTTTTAAATCATTTATCAAAATAGATTTTTTATCAATTTTCTTTATTTAAAAATATAGTTTGTGTCGGAAATGCCATTTCAATACCTTCTTTTTCAAATGCTTCTTTAATTGCAAGATTTATCTCCTGTTGAACATCCATATAAACTGTATAATTTTTATTACGAATATAATATACAACTTCAAAATTAAGACTAAAATCACCGAATTCTTTAAAATGTATTCTGTCTACCTCTAAAATTTCATTTTTCTTGATAATTTCTTTAACTATATCTGGAATTTTTTTCAGTTTTTTTGAGGGCGTACTATAGGTTACACCAAAACTAAAAGTAGCTCTTCGTTTCTTTAATTTCTTAAAATTTCTTACATTAGCGGTTGTTAAAACTGAGTTTGCTAATACAAGTTCTTCCCCTTGAAGTAATTGTACACGTGTAGATTTCATACCAATTTTTTTAACAGTTCCAGAATATTCACCTACAATAATAAAATCTCCTATTTCAAAAGGTTTATCAAAATATATGGAAAAAGCACTAAACATATCTCCAAGAACATTTTGCAAAGCAAATGCTATGGCAATACCACCAACTCCTAAACCAATAACAATACCTGAAAGATCAATTTTCAATACGTATAAGATAATTAAAAAAGCAAATAAAAAAATTATAGCATTAATTATTTTTTTTAAAACGAAAAGAATATGTTCGCTCATTTTTTTCTTATTGCTTTTCTTTGAATACCAAGCAATAACTACATTTACAACTCTAGTTATTATAAATGTTGCTAATAGTATTTCTGCTATTGAAAATATAAATGTAAAAACTTCTAAATAATCTCCAAGTATTATGAGGGTTTCAAAAGCATAATATAAACCTATAAGAATAACAAAGAAATAAATCGGTTTTTTTATGTTTTTTAATATTTCATCATCTAAATTTGTTTTTGTTTTTTTAGCCCATCTAGTAAAATAACGTTCAAAAATATGGTAAACAATCCAACCTATTATTATGAAAAATAAAAATATACTTATTGATGCAATAACTTGTTTAATAAATGGACTCAAATTAATGCCTAATGTATTAAAAACATCATTAATAAATTCCAAAACATTTGTTCCTAAACTCATAATACTCGATCACCCTTAAAATTAAAGCCCTACTTTAAGTTTTAGTTTGATTATTTAATAAATTCTTATAATTATTTAACCATCGGAAGATTTAAATCGGAGTTCTTTACAAGTTTTATAGATTCAACGTAACCTGAATCAGCATGCCTCACAACTCCCATACCTGGATCTGTTTTAAATACTCGCTTTATTCTCTCATCAGTTTCTATAGTTCCATCACAAACGACAACCATGCCTGCATGGGTTGAAAAACCAATGCCAACACCACCGCCGTTATGAATTTGAACGCTATCTGCGCCAGCAGCACAATTTAATAATGCATTTATTAATGGCCAATCAGCTATAATATCACTTTTATCCTTCATATTTTCAGTTTCTCTATAAGGGGAAGCTACACTTCCACTATCTAAATGATCTCTTGTGATTGCAATTTTTCCAATTTCTCCTTCTTTAACCATTCTGTTTAGTTTAAGCGCAAATTTTTCTCTTTCACCATAACCTAACCAACACACTCTTGCAGGTAATCCTTCCCAAGGAAGATATTTTTCAGCAAGTTTGATCCAATTTAATAATATTGAATCTTTTGGAAACATTTTCACAATTTCTTTATCTGTTTTTAATATATCATTAGAATTTCCTGATAAAGCTATCCATCTGAATGGTCCTCGTCCAATACATAACATAGGTCTAATATATTCAGGTACAAAACCAGGATAATCAAAGGCATTTTTTAACCCTGCTTTTAATGCTTGACCTCTCAGGTTATTTCCATAATCAAAAACAATTGATCCATTATTATAAAAATCAATCATAGATTTACAATGATTTTTCATGCTATCTAATGATTTTTTTATATACTCTTCAGGATTTTTTTCTCTAAGTTTATATGCTTCATTCATTCTATTTCCATAATATCCTGATGGAATATATCCATTTAATTCATCATGAGCAGATGTCTGATCAGTTACAATATCCGGAAAAAAATTTTCCTTTACCAAATTAGGTAAAACATCTGAACAATTGCCTAAAAAACCTATTGAAAGAGAATGACAATTTTTTTTAGCAGTTTCCGCCAAATGAACCGCTTCATTAATATCATAAAGTTTTTTATCACAAAAACCAGATTTTATTCTCCTATCTATTCTTTTTTCATCACATTCAATAGCAATACAAACGCCACCTGCCATTTTTACAGCTAAAGGTTGTGCTCCACCCATCCCTCCTAAACCCCCCGTGATTACAATTTTTCCTTTAAGATCACCATTAAAATGTTTATTTGCAAGTGAAGAAAATGTTTCATAAGTGCCTTGTATAATTCCCTGGGTTCCAATATAACACCAAGATCCAGCAGTCATCTGACCATACATTATTAAACCCAATTTTTCTAATTCGTAGAAATTTTTCCAGGAACTCCAATGTGGAACAATATTTGAATTAGCCATTAGAACTCTAGGTGAATTTTCCCATGTTTTAAAAACAGCAACAGGCTTACCTGATTGTATTATCATTGTCTCATCATTTTTCAGATTTTTAAGTGTTTCAACAATTTTGTCATAACAATTCCAATTACGTGCAGCCTTTCCAGTCCCGCCATAAACTATCAATTTTTCCGGCATTTCTGCGTTTTCAAGATTATTCTCTAACATTCTTAAAATTGCTTCTTGTTTCCAGCCTTTACATCTAAGAACATTGCCCCTTGCAGCTGTAATATTTCTTCTCATAATATCTAAATTCGTATAATAAAATTTTATACTTAAACGTTTTTTAAAAAAAATTTAATACATTAATTGGGAAGGATTTGGCTGGCCTCACTAGGAGGGGATGGGATGCACTCTAACAAAAACTACCAGCCCGATTCCTTCCACCAATGAATATAAATAGCATATATATATGCTTTTCGCCAATAAAACTGTAAAAAAGTAATCAATGATTCTTATTTTAATAATTATGACTGCCAATATCAATTAAATCAAGGAAATACTAACTACATTATTTCCCCTTAAAATTATTGTACCTAGACGTCTTTTTGTGTCTTCATAAGTTTCTTCAACATCATCCAAAACCATATTCATATATTCATCATAACCAGAAAGTTTACCTTCAACTAATCTACCATCTTTTAATAAAAGACATAATTTTTGATTCACAGATTTTTCAAGTACGTCCAAAGGTAATGTCATGGAGATGGTGAAACATATTCTCCTTTTTAAATCATTCCCCAAAATATTATTAAAAATAAAAAAAATTAAAAGCTATTGATTGATTACTGCAATACTCTTGTTTGAGAGGAAATAAAAATGTCAGATAGAAATATTGTTCATGTAGTAGGTACAGGCACCATTGGTGAACCGTTAATTGGTTTAATTTGCGACGCTAAACAGGACCTAGGAATTGACGAAATAACTTTCTATAAACATTCTGCAAACCCCTTAGATAGACCAAAAATTAAAGGTTTAATAAAAAGGGGGGCAAATTTGGCAGTTGCACATGAAAAATTAAACGATTTTCAAGAAATTGGAGTAGAGCCTGTATATAATGCTGAAGAAGCAATTAAACGTGCATCTGTAATTATAGATTGTACTCCAAAAGGAACAGGTTTAATGAACAAGGAGAAATACTATAATAAATATAAAAATCGCGTAAAAGGTTTCATGGCTCAAGGATCTGAGTTTGGTTTTGGAAAAATGTATGCATTAGGAATAAATGATGAGGCAATAAAAAAAGAAGATAAATTTATTCATATTGTAAGTTGTAATACGCATAATATGGCAGTATTGGTAAATACTTTAGCAATTAAAAATAAAAAGAATGTACTAAAAGAGGGGAAATTTCTATGTATTCGAAGGGCAAATGATATCAGTCAAGTAAAAAGTTTTATACCATCCCCTGAAGTCGGAATTCATAATGATAAACAGATGGGTACCCACCATGCAAGAGATATTTATCATCTTTATAATACATTAGGAATAAAGCTGAATGTTTTTTCTAGCGCATTAAAATTAAATACACAATATATGCACAGCATCTGGTATGATCTTAAATTAAATGATAAAATTAGTCTAGATGAGGTAATAACAAAATTTAAAGATAATCCAAGGGTGGCAGTTACACAAAAAAAATCTGCAAATCTTGTATTTTCATTTGGAAGAGATCATGGTCATTATGGCAGAATACTTGATCAAACAGTAATTGTTTTACCATCAATACATGTTTTAAATGAAAATGAAATTATTGGTTTTTGTTTTACACCACAAGATGGAAACTCGCTGCTTAGCAGTATAGCAGCAACTGAACGATTTTTATATCCAAATTCATATGAAGATAAACTAAAATGTCTTGGGGCATTTTTATTACAGGAAGTATAAAAAATATTGGATCAATTTATTCAAATTGTAACCAAAATATCTTAAATACTTAAGTTTTCTTTAAATATTAATTATGATAAACAATATGAATAAAACAAAAATTATTAGAGATTCTATACATGGAAACATTAAAATTAAAGGATTTTTTATTGAATTATTTAATTCACCTGAACTTCAAAGATTGTATAATATAAAACAATTAGGGTTAGCTCACTTAGTATTTCCTGGCGCGCATCACTCAAGACTTGAACATTCATTAGGAACCTATCATATTGCATCTGAACTATCAGAAGCTATTAATTTAATAGAAGGAGAAAAAGAAATTATAAAATGTGCCGCATTATTACATGATATTGGACATGGTCCATTTTCCCATACATTAGAGATGATACTTGAAAATTCATTAAATATAAATCACGTTGAATTATCAGAAAGACTAATTTTTGGTAATTATGAAATTAGCAGTTATGAAGAGAATAAGTATATATTTCATCCAAATATTAATGAAATTTTGGAAAAAGAAAATATCGATAAAAAATTATTATCTAATTTAATAAAAGGGAAAAAAATTAATAAAATGTATTTAAGCCAGATTCTAAATAGTGCAATTGATGTAGATCAGCTTGATTATTTAATAAGAGATTCTTTCTATACAGGTGTTGCCTATGGGATTATTGACATTCAACGATTCATTCAAACATTAAAAATTTTTAATAAAAATTTAGCTATCGAAAAAAAGGGAGTTGGAGTTGTTGAAAATATATTAATGGCCCGGAATTTAATGTATTCATCAGTATATTTTCATAAAACTGTTAGAATTGCTGAACTAATGTTATTAAAAGCATTTGAAATGTTATCAAATTTAGATCCTTTAGATCTCTTTAAAAAAACCGATATTGAGATATTGAATTATTTAAAAAATATTGGCCCATTTCAAAATAAAATAATAACTTACTTAAAATATAGATATTTATTCAAACAATCATATTCAATTTCATATTTTAACTTAGATGAAGATGGGAAGAAAATTATTAAATTATTAAGTAAAAGCGATTTAAAAAAGAAAAAAGAACTTGAAATTGAAAATGCTCTAAATATACCTCCAGGTCATATTATTATTGATATACCATATAATGAAATAAATAAAACTGAACCAAGATTAAATAAAACTGATATTACTATATTAGATGATAATAAACAAAAAATAATAGATGATTTTACACCAGTTGCAAAAGCAATTAGATCAAAAATCATACCTGATTGGTCCCTAATGATAATAACTGATGAAAAATATCGTGATATTGTTTCAAAAAATGCTGAAAAATTATTATTCAATTAATTTTTTATATTACCGTAATCCATATATGCTTAAAATCCATCTTGGTAAAAGTGAAATATCAATGATACAAGAAACTTTTTTAAAAATCGAAGAAATATTTAGTAATTCATTAAAAGAAAATAACAAAAAAATAAGAGTTCGAGGATGGATATATCGAACTCGTAGTAGCGGAAATATTGTATTTATAGTATTAAGAGATTCAACCGGTTATTTACAAACAACAATAAAAAAAGGAAATATTCAAGAAAATGAATTTAAAGATGCAAAAAAAGCATTAGTCGAATCTTCAGTTGAAATTGAAGGTATAATAAAAGAAGACAAACGAGCACCAGGCGGTTATGAGCTACAATCATCAAGTTTTAAAATTATTCAATTTGCAGAACCATTCCCAATAGTAGAAGATCAAAGTCCAGAATTCTTATTAGATAAAAGACATCTATGGATCAGATCCCAAAAATTAACCTCGATAATGAAAATTAGATCGACGGTTGTATGGGCAATACATTCATTTTTTAGAGAAAGAGAATTTTTTGAATTTGACGCCCCGGTATTACAGCCAAATCAAACTGAAGGAGGATCCACCTTATTTGAAGTTCGATATTACAATAAAAAAACCTATTTAGCACAAACATGGCAACTTTATGCTGAAGCAGCAATATTTTCACTTGAAAAGATATATAATGTGGGTCCAACATTTAGAGCTGAAAAATCAAAAACATCCAGACATCTATCCGAATTTTGGATGGCTGAAATGGAGGCTGCCTGGATGGATTTAAATGATATAATTGAAATTGCAAAAGATGAAATTAAATATATTTTGAAGAAGGTATTAATTAATAATAAAAAAGATCTTGAAATATTAAATCAAGATTTTAATAAACTTCACAAAATATCAAATTCAAAAATTCCAACAATAACATATTCTCAAGCTATTGATATTCTAAAAAAAAAGGAACATATGAATATTGAATGGGGAAAAGATCTAAGAACAATTGAAGAAGATAAATTATTAAAACATTTCAAAACACCAATAGTTGTTACAAACTATCCGATTGAAATAATGGCTTTTTATAAACCCGAAGACTCTAAATATCCAAAAACCGCACTTTGTTTTGATATGATTGCACCTGATGGATATGGCGAAATAATAGGAGGTTCTCAAAGAAGTATCGATAATGAATATATGAAAAAAAGACTTATAGAATCCGGGGAAAAAACAGAAAATTATGAATGGTATTTTGATCTAAGAAAATATGGTTCAGTACCACATTCCGGATATGGGTTGGGTGTTGAAAGACTTATATCATGGATCTGTAACCTTGAAAATATCAAAGATGCAATTCCTTTTCCTAGAACCATGCTACGTTTTAACCCTTAAGTTGTAGATTATATGAAAATTAAAGTACATGTAATTATTTCAGGCAGAGTTCAGGGCGTATGGTTTAGAGTAAATACAAAAAAGAAAGCAGATGAATTGTATTTATCTGGATGGGTAAAAAATACAGAAGATGGGAAAGTTGAAGCAGTTTTTGAAGGTGATGAAAAAAATATATATGATATGATACGATGGTGTTCAAAAGGGTCAACAAACTCAAAAGTAAGTAAAATTGAAATATTTAAAAAAAAATATATAAAAGAATATGATAATTTTTCAATAGTATATTAATAACATTTTCTTGTAAATTATTTTTTATTTTTTTCTTCAATATGTTTTTTTTCTTTTGTTATAATACCTTTTAAAGTTCTGATTCTTGCATCAAGAGTTCTAATATTATTTTCAATTTTTCCTTTTTTAATATTATATTTAGCTCTTGTCAATTCATTTGAATTAAGTTTATTTTTCAAACTATCTAATTTTTCATTTTCTTTTTCAATTGCTTTCTCTCTTTTTATAATATTTTTTTCCAACCGTTTAATAAAACTCATTTTTTTACCTCATAACATAAATTTAAATATATATTTGCTACAATCTACCAACATAAAATATAATGGATGAATAAATATTTATAACCTTATTTTTTATAAATAATTTAATTGATTATCCATAATATATTTAACTTAAGAATTATTATTTGATTTATACGATTTTCGAAATTTCTAAATTTTTTTTTTAATCAATATATCTTAATTCTGGATAGAAATATGGTTTAATAATTTGAGCAATATTCTTCTCTCTAGTTCTACTTGTTATTAATCTTGAAATTGTATATGCTTCCATTTCTTCATCAGGATATGGGATAAGATTTTTTTTTATTTCCTCATCCTTTAAGTCTTTTTTAAGCCATTTTTTTTCATTTCCCTTTGATAAAATAACAGGCATTCTCTTTTTTTTATTATGTATTTTACTTAAAAGTTTATTAGATTTGCATGTAATAATTGAGTAGGAATATACAATTTTTTTATCTAATGGATTTTTCCAACAATCCCAAATGCCTGCAAAAGAAAAAATATTATGATTTTTTAATCTGATATAATATGGATAATTATTCCCCTTTAACTTTCTCCATTCATAGAAACCATCAGCCGGTATTAAACATCTTTTTGATCTAATTGACTTTTTATAGCTAGGTTTATCAAAAATTGTTTCAGACCTTGCATTTATTGTCTTAATACGAATTTTTTCAGAATCTTCAAAATTTTTTATCCAAAAAGGGATTAAACCCCAATAAAAAAATTGAAAATATTCGGGATATTTATTAGTAATAACCGGCATTTTTTTTATATCGAATGAATTTACAATAAATTTTTTTTGAAATTCATCTCCCTTTTTTAAAACTGCGTTATAATCATCCTTTGTAGGAAATACAGTTAAACTATAATTATAACACATAATCTTTTTCCCAAACAAATATTAAATTTTTCAATATAATTTATTGAATTTATATATTTAAATGAAATTTAAATTTATCTCAAAAAAGATATTTACATTTTTTGCCTATCTTTAATCTTTTGAATCATTTGAAATATATGTTCAATTTTATAGCCAAACGGTATAAGAATACTTTCACCACATCTTGCAAGCTGTCTAAGATAAAAATCTACATCTATCCTACTATTCATATCTAAATTCTCTATAATGCATACACGCTCATGATCATGAGATGATTTCTCATCTTTTACTATATATCGGATTGATTGCCCGGGCCGAATCTGAATTTTAGATTTTTTAAACTGAATTAATGCGGATTTAACTAAATTATTAACTTTATATTCAGTAATATCTTTTGATATTCTGGTGGTAAAAACTAAATCATTATGATCTATTTTCCCATTTATTATCTTAATTCCATAATTCAATATTACATCTAAAGCATAAGGGATATTTTTAATAAATTCTTTGTAATTATTAGCTTTTGAAAAAATCCTGAGCATATCTTTTTGCATATTTTTCATGTATCTAGGAAAATTATTTTGACGTAACTCAATTCCACGGGCCTTTATTTCTCCACTATCAAATAACCCATAATATCGATTCAAAGCTCCGACATGTGTTAATTTACTTGGTAGAAAAACTATCCATTTATAATGATCTTCTATATCTAGTTTTATTCCTATTTGATTTTCAATTTTTTTTGAAATACTAAAAGGATACATATTTTCATTTGGAGATTTAATCCATAATGAATCAATTATTCCATGTATTATTGTCCACCCTGCTTTTTCAAATAGTTCTATGGCAGTTAAAATTATATCTCGGCTAAATGAAGTTATACTTTCATAACATTCAATTCTACCAAAACGAGCATTACGATAACCAGTATAACCAAAACAAACCAATAAAATCCATTTCCATGCAATTTGCAGTTCCTTATACAATTCTTTGTCAATCCCCTCCTTTTTTGATCTGGCTTTAAAACAAAAACGTCTGTAAATAATTAATTCAAGTAATTCAGGTATTATTCCTTTTTGGCGACTACATATATGATAACCTGTCTGCGGAACTTGATTATATGAGTTTTTACAACAATCACAAAGCAAAGTTTCAGGGCTTATATTATATGTAAACATTATATTTGGATATAAAGAAGCAAAATCAAGTTCAAAGACATCTTCATGTAATCCAACAATTGGATCCATGATTAAACCACCTCTGTCAGATTCCAAAAGTTTAGCAGCTGTTTTCCATGTTTCGGGCATATTTTTTCTCCATGGTATAAGGTAACCCTTTTCAATTGCTTTATTTAGTTGCATTTGACTAATTGCAGTACCTACCCCTAATCTTGATAAAAGCTGCAATGGAATATTTGAACACCTTGAAATATCTAACAAACCCCTAAAGCCACTTTCTTTATGTAAAAATGAATTATAAGTATCAATATGTGCTCTACCATAAAAAGTGTAAAAAGCTGGACGGTATATTATTTGCCCATAGCTAAAATATGATTTTTCATTTTTTAGTGGCAAATAATTCTGTATTTTTTCTCTTCCAAAATTTACTAGTTTTTTTATATTGCAGATATCTGCTCGATGGTAAATAAAAGGAATAATAAGATTATCGCCCTTTTTTATATCAAGAATGTCAGGATCAATTCTTTTCAGATATTTTAAAGATGATATTATAGTGTCAGATTCATTTTTCTCTTCAATAATACAATCATTAATTTTAATTGATTTTAAAGGTTTATCGAATGAAAATGTTGTTTTATTTGATTTTTGTTTAACACTAATTTCAGCTACATTGAAAAAAGGTATATCATAATCAATTGCCCATTGAGAGTCAGTTGATATGAATTTTTTCCCATCCCATTTTACATACGCATTGCAAAAGATCCCTTTTTCTTGCAAATATCTACTTGTCAAACGTATATCCACATTAAATAATTGATATTGATGAAACCTGCCCCAATAATCAATCATTTTAGAAAGTTTACCAATATATGCAATATTTTTAGGAGTTACTTCAAGAACAATTTTTTCTTTATCGCTTCCTAAAACAGTCTTACAATTTGTAAATTTTATATTTCCTACATCTGATAAATCATTTAAAACATTTGCTAAATTGTAAAGATTTTTAGATTTAGAATAAACATAAAAACTTGGTTGAAAATCATCTTCAATCCTAATAGATTTGCCCTTATCAACTAACCAAGTAATCATCTTATTTTTATTCTTGTCCAAATATACATCAAATACGTTTCCACTCAACATAATTTTCCATTTGCCTCATCTATGATATTTAATGGAGTTCAATTATTGTAAGGCATCTTCTTTAAAATCAACCAATTTCAATAATAAATCTTATATAATTTTTTCAGAATTTTTACATTGCCATTTCAAAATCATTTAAACGTGATTGGCCTTTTTCAATTATTGAAAATGAATTTCTACTGTTTTTTTTCTCAAAATTAAAACTTATAACTTGTCCAATTTTTTTTATTTTAACAATTTGATCTATATTTTCATAAAGTATTCTATTGACCTTTTTTCGTAAGGTTGTTCTTGTATCAAAATCTGATAGTATAGTAACAAGTTCATATTTTTTTGTTATATCTTTAATTTTTCTTAAATTATTTTTCATAAGTATATCTGCTTCGCTAGATGAAATATCGGAATCAAGATATAGATCTAAAAATTTTCCAATTATTAATATTTTTGGACTACATTCTATTATTTTTTGTTCTAATTTATATTGTAAAAGAGCAGTTAATTGGAATATAGTAAATGCTCTGCTTATATATATATGATTTAAAGCTTCTCTTTGATCAAACTCCATTTTTCTTGCATATTTGGCGATTATATAAGGATTAAAGCTCATTCCTCCATCTATATAAATGACGTTTTTATGATGTGTTTTGTAGGTTTTTGCACATATTTGATAAGGAATATTTAATACGATTTTTTTGTAACCCTGTATAAAATTAATTTCTCCTGATTTAAAACCTCCAATAAATTTGTCTAAATCTCTTATTCCAGATTTAATTATAGTATATTTATTTTGAAATTCTTTTATGCAATGAGAATGAAAATTTAATTTTTTCATACTTGAAATTGATAAGTTATTTTTCAAATTTATTTTCTCCTTAAAATTTATTTTTGCAAAATTTACATGCTTTTTTTTTTAAAAAAAATAGAATAAAGATTATTGAAAGTATTAATTATTTTTAAGAAAAATAAAAAAATCGAAATGAATTTGAATTATTTGGCCATTTTTTGATTATATACTATTTATTTCAGATACTTACAAATATCAGATGATAGATCCCAAAAAGAGCAATCATCTCTTTTGCATCTAGTCCCACTTAAGGGACAATAATCATCATAATAAGGACTTCCATCTGCAAATTTAATGCTGTTTTTCCATTCCTTATCTACTGTTTTTACAAATTCTAAACCAATCATTAGTGATCCCCCATTTTTTTTATTAGTAAGTCTGTTAAATATTTATATTTTGTTCGCAGGTAAATATGCAAGTATGTATTATAAAAATAATTTTAATATATAAGATGAAAAAATGCTATTGAAAGTATGATGAACTGATTAGATTCGAAAATAAAAGTTGAGTTAAAGTGGGCCCGCCCGAATTTGAATCGGGGTCTCTAGCTCCCAAAGCTATCAGATGCGAAGAGATAATATCTGTTGATGATGGTATTTTTGAAGACTTTATTGGTTTTAGAGGAGTTAATGGATTAAGCGATGAATGGATATATCTTATTAGATACTATATTAAAAATTATTTAGTATTTGTTGATTGGAAAATTAATAGAAAGAATACATTAAGTTATTTCAATAAAATTAGAGATAATAATTCTATAACATCATTTAGAAAACAAGTATATCAAATTAGGAAATTCCTTACTTACCTGAATATTGAATGGGCAAAAGATATTAGACCACCATCAGAACCGTTATACATTCCAAAAAGAATAACCATTGAAAGTATTAAAGGAACATTATCATATTTTAAAGACAATCAATACAATCTACAGATTAATGCAATTATCCAACTAGGCATATCGTCAGGTATGAGGGCGGAAGAGATGTATCAATTAACTATAGATGATATTCACATAGACGATAGAATAGTACACATTAACCATAATCCATCTAATGGTCAGTCTACTAAGACAAAGATAAGTAGAATATCATTCTTTGATAATCAGACACAACAGATGCTATCTGAGTATATTAATCACTTCAATAGGGGTAATAGTCTAAAGATATTGTTTTCTCAGAGTCATATTACAAGATTGTTTAGAGGTGCACCTATTAAAGTTAAAGATCTAAGGAAGTTCTTCAGCCAAGAATGGGATAGAAGGGGTGGTCCAACATCTATAAAGAAAATATTGATGGGCCACAGCATGAAAGGTGATGTTGATTTAATGCATTATAATGCTCAATCTGAAGATGATTTAAAGAAGATATATGATAAGATTATGGGGAAGGATATTTATATCTAAGATACATTATAATAATGCCTGAGGGTCGCTTGTAGTGCCCCTTAAAGGCATTATCTTTTCTAACAGGACATATACCATTAGGCATACATATAGTATTCTTAAAAGGCTTTAAAATAGATATATATATATGTATATTCTTGTTGTCTATGAAAATGAACGGATTATAAGGAGAAAAGTGTCTTAAAAATGAACAGACATATTTCTTCTCGGAGGGAGTTTCTGGTTTTCGTATTATATATATTATATTCTTAGATAGTAAGGTTTAAATTAATCAAAAGATATATTATAGATGTCTAGGGAGGTAAATGATGAAGAAACAACCCATAATCTGGGGAATTATTCTATTATTCTTACTTTCAAGTATTAATCCAATAATATCTGGTTATGATATTTCTTCTAATAATATCATCTACGTAGATGATGATGGAACTGCTGATTATACAAAGATACAGGATGCAATAGATAATGCGAGTGATGGAGACACTGTTTTTGTCTATAATGGAACTTATTATGGTAAACTTATAATAAGTAAATCAATAAATTTAATTGGTGAAGATAACACATACACTGTTATTAAACCAGATGACCCCGAAGAATCTGATGAACTTAATAGAATAATCACAATATATTCGAATAATGTACAGGTGAAGAACCTTTGCTTAAAACCATACAACAATGTCAAAATGTATAATACTAGACCAATTTATGCAGAAAATTCAAGGAATCTAATCATTCAAAATAATCATATCATTAATTGCAATGGCAGGATTATACTTAATACAAATACTTCTGCTGAAATCCTCGATAATCAAATCCACTCCTACAACGGATACCCTGCAAGATGCATTTATTTTTTTAATCCACCTCAAAATTCAACTATAAAAATTTCCAGAAACAGCATTATTAATTATGGAACTGGAATTCATTTTAATTTTTATGAAACTGCACCATCCCAGATTATAATTGAGCACAATCACATCGAGTTCCCATTTGGTCAAGACTCCTCTAATAGCTTTGATAGTGGTATCAGCTTTTCACATACTGTTGACACTAATTATCATCTTAATATTTCACATAACAATATCACTGGTTTTAGATTTGGATTCTATTACTCTGGAAGTGGATTTCCTCTTGATAATTCCTCTATTAATATATTTTTAAACTCTTTTAACAATGAGAAAAGTGATTTATATCTACTTCCTAATCCGAAAAAATCCAATGAACCACTAGTGGTTAAAAACAACAATTTCTTTGGGGAGAATAAAGAAGAATTATTCATAGAACAAATAATACTTGACCCATTAATAATTCCCTTTCTACTTAATTATTCAATGGGATTGATACAAAAAAATTCAATTCAATGGAAATCTAACTACTGGCATCATCACTACACTTTATTACCAAAAATAATACCTGGAATAATGATTATATATCTCCAATTTCCCTTTATCGGTTTTCCATTCAACATCTTTCAAATAGATACTTCACCAGTAAAAGAACCATATGACATACCAATCCAAAAGGTGAATATAGAATGAAGAAGTCTATTCTAATAGCTGGTAGTGTCTTGTCTTTGTTTATTCTAGTTTCTTTATCATATCAATCGATAATAGCAGAAACAAAAATAAAAAATAATAATTCAATAGTACCAGATAAAAATGTTAATTCTCTGGCAATAAATATTATGCATCCAAATGATAAAAGTATTTATCTTGGATGGATGAATACATATTTAGGTTTTTTATTTCCTGATATGGATTATTCTATAATTATTGGGAAAAACGCCTACAATTTAATATATGGATTTATTATCCTTTCAGATTCTAATTTAAGTTATATTGAGTTTTATGCAAATGAAGTGCTGGAAATAACCCTTGATGAGCCAACTGGTTATGATGGTATATGTCAAAGATGGGAAGTTAAATGGTGTCCAAAGGGATATAACGAGATTAGATTAATGGCAATAGATGAGTATAAT
>JAHWGJ010000036.1 GCA_020054475.1 Thermoplasmata archaeon
TGGTATATTGATTTCCATTGATTTTATTAGTGCATCAATATTGACTTTATGATGAGCACTCACAGGAATTATTGGGGCTCCTTCTGCACATGTTCCTTTTACAAATTTTATAATTTGTTCGTAATGTTTTATAGCCTTTTTTTCTGATATTAGATCTATTTTGTTTTGTATAATTACAATATTATTTATTCCTGCAATGTCTAGGGCAGCTAAATGTTCTCTTGTTTGTGGTTGTGGACATTGCTCATTAGCAGCAATAACTAAAACAGCGCCATCCATTATAGCTGCACCTGAGAGCATAATTGCCATTAAAGTTTCATGACCTGGTGCATCAACAAATGAAACTACTCTTAATAATTCAGTTTTTGTTTTACATTCTGGACATTTTTTTGAATTACTGTAACATTTAGGATCTTCACAATTTGGACATTTATAAAAAGCTGCATCAGCATATCCAAGTTTTATTGATATGCCTCTCTTAAGTTCTTCTGAATGTTCGTCTGTCCATTTTCCAGTTAAACTTTGAGTTAATGTAGTTTTACCATGATCAACATGACCTATCATTCCTATATTTATTTCTGGTTGTTTTGGTAAACTCATTAATTTTCCTCTTTATACTAATTATTTTTCTTCTTCTTTTTTAATTTCTTTTTCATCTTTCTTTTCTTTGATTATTAGTTTATCTATTGATTTTGAACTATATTTTGCAACTTTCATATTTATTTGTACGATATCTTGGTTTATTGTATTGCCTCTAATAGATTTTTTTCTTCTTAATCCTTTTTCTTTTGATTTGAAACCTTTGCTTTTACTTAATAAGAGTCTTCTTCGACCCATTCCTGGAAAATCTTTTCTCATAGGAAATCCAGTTTTATCGGTCCCTCCGGTTAATATTAATTTGTAACCGGGGAGTTGGACGAATATACCATCAACTTCATCTCCGATTTTTTTCCCAATTAAAGAGTTGGCGTGATGTCCACTAACTTGTACCTGATGAGATTTTCCATTTTTAATATCGTTTATCACTACTTTGAACTCAACCATATATGTTTCTCCTTTTAACCTATTTAATTTTTAGTTTTTATTTATTGAATTATTATATGAATTATAACCATTTTCTTTTTTAAATACCTGTTTGTTGTTAACTTCATTTTTTTTTGGACTCGCTCCCTATATATTAACTATATATAAAATCTTCTTTATTGATTAATATTTTTTGATTATTGAATTATTTTTTGTTTATAATTATTTATTAATTATTATAATTAAATAATTTCAAAATCATTATAAATGATTTAATTATTATATATTTTGGAGATGCAAATTATTTTGGGAGAGAGGATATAAGTAAGAAAAAGGGAGAATGGAGGTTTTGTTTAGAAGGTTGGTGTGAGGAAAGATGGGTTAAAAAAATCCAAATCATTCCCCCATTCTCCAATAAATTAAACTATTAAGAAATATATAAATATTACTATACAAATAATTGTTTTTATTAATTCAATTAATTATACCATCATGGATTAAACTTCTAATTCTTTTACCAAGCATAGAAATTTTTGCTATTTCCTCAATTTCCTTTGCTTCATCAATATCGATGATGCTTCCAACAATTATCATGTAAATATTTATTCCCATGTTAATATTTGTCAATCCTGGTTTAAATATTTTTTGAATGATTCAGTAGTTCCGAAAGTAGAAGTCAATTATTCTTATTCTAACAGAAACTACATAACAGAGAAAATTTCATCAGTATTTTCCATATAAAAATATTATAAAAAAGACATAAAAAGTTGGAAAAATATTATCAAATTGGAAGATATACTGAGTATTTTTCAAAAATGGAATTTACAAAAGCTGGATTTGATGTATATACTTCAGAAGTTGATAATAAAGGCATTGATTTTATAATACGAAAGAATGAAACTGAATATTTTGATATACAAAATAAATCTATAAGATTCCCAAGAACTAATTATATCTTTATGCAAAAAAATAAATTTATTCCAAAGATTAATTTATTATTATCCCTAACCATCTTTGAAGAGAAAAAGGAGCTGATGATTTTAATAATCCCTTCTTTAGATTGGATCAATAAAAAACATTCTGCTTTAGTTGATAGAAATTATGAAAATCTACTGAATTTAAACTCACATTTAGACTGAACCCAAGAACCAATTAAATACCCGCCAATAAGATAAATCATCAAAAATAATATTGGAATGAATCCAGTTTTTCCAATAATTACAGAATATCCAAGAATAGCAGCAAAGACAACATCAAACAAAATAGTTATTCTATGATCAATTGGAAGTCTCTTAGTTAAGAAACGGTACATGATGAAAATTTGAGAAGGAATACCATATAAAACAATAAACATAAGAAAATAGAGATTACTATAGTACAAAAATGTAATTAAACAACAGATTATAAATCCTATTTTCAATAGGGAACCATACACAAAATATGGATGAAAAAGATGAAGTTTCTTATTATTTTTTACATTTGTTAAAACTGCAAAACTTCTTACCCCAACACTTCTATCCGCATCTACATCTTTTAAACCATTCTCCCACTGAGCAAAAGCGGTAGCTGCAAAAAATACAATACCAATAAAAATCCAGGTATATATAGTGGGCATTCCACCTATACCAAAAACACCAAAAAGAACAAAAAAAGCATAGGATATAGAAAAAGAAAAATCATAAGAAATAATAAACTTCTTTCCTTTCCATCCATACCAAATCAACCATATATATGATGGAATGAAACAGAGAAGAGCTAGAAAACTAGATATATTCCAAGAGTAATAAAGAAGAATTAAAATCAGAGCCGCACAAGAAATTGTACCAATATATACAAAATTAAACGCATCTTTTATTGACAATTCACCGCTTGTTACTGGATTTCTTGAAGGAACATATGTATGAACATCTAATTCTATATCACCTATCGCAATATATGTATTAAGTGCCATATGGGCAAAACATGCAACTATAGTAAAATAAATAATATGAAACCATTCCACTTGAGCTGTTGATGTAAAAGCACCAACAATTGCAATAGATGCAGTAGTGGTTATACCTTGGACTCTGCCAATATCTGCAAAGACACGAAGTTTTTCAAACATATCAAATCATCTCTTCTCACATAGTTTTTGCTTCGAGTATTGTTTTATGTAAAATTATATTACTAAAAATAAACCAAATAGGAGGTATAAAAGCTAAAATTATTATATAGGGATTCAATGAACTCAGCATTACAGGTGTTGTCATATACATTAAAATCACGATGATTCCTATATTTTTTCGAATTTGCTTCCGATTGAAATAATCCATGGATAACAGATTGTGGATTGAGAAAAATGTAATTATAATAAGTACAAAAATTACAAAAATCTGCCATGTATTATAAGGGTGAGTAAGAAATATAAAAGGTATGAATATTAAAAAAACTCGACATGATTCTATTAAGTATCCAATTATTTTAAAAGACAATGGTATTATAATTCGACCATCCTTTCCTCGGACTCCAAGTTTTATTGCAAGAGTATTAGCCATACCCTTTTCATCATGATCAATATCTTTAATAGCACCATTGATCAGATTCATGAATAGGACTTGCAATCCTCCAATAAATGCAACAATCCAAGCGAGTGTAGTTGGTGTTCCAATTGTTGAGGCTCCAAAAAGTATTAAGAAAAATATTGCGCCTGCAACAAAAAAATCCATCCCTGGATATTTCTTACTTAATATATTATATATTATTGCAAGGATATTTGCAAAGATAAGAATTGATAAAATAATAATAAAACTCGACATATTTTCATAAAAATAAAATGAAAGAATGAGAGAAATGATCAAACTTAAAAATGCGAGATAAAATGCTTTTTTTCTTGTTATTTTTCCACTGACTAAGGGTCGAATTGTTAATTCTTTTGAAATTTTATCTATTTTTATATCTAGAATATCATTAAGAACGAACCCAAATATATGAGAAAGACATCCTATAATGAATAATATAAATAATCCAAATATTGATATTTGACCATAATTTGCCATTGAAATTGCACCTACAACAGGTGCAATACCAGTTAGTCCCATATTAAAGAATCTACTTAATTTGAGATATTCACCAAATCTTTTATTGTTGATACTTTATCCTCCTCGTGGTACAATCATTACAAATCATTAAGGATTACAATAAATGTTATAAAAGTTATGCCTATTAAAATCGAATAATTGTAACAAATGTATTTAATAAGAACGCCGATGATTTTATCTCAGTAATAAAATGAATAAAAGTGCAGAATCATGAATAAAAATGCAAATAGGATTAAAAATGCAAAGCCCCTACTAAGAGGTTTGCCCCTAATGTCGTTTCTAAGCCTAAAGTCCCCATTCTTTATTCTAAGTTTGATATTTTATCCAAATAATTATAAATATAAGCGACAACAATTAGTTAATGACAATAAATAACACGTTTGCAGGTAATTAAAAATGCTCTATTCATGTAAAAAATGTTTAAAAACATTTGAAAAAAAAATTGATAAATGCCCATCTTGCGGAGGAGAAATAAAACAAACATTAACGAATGAATATAAAAAGGGAAAAAAAATTGATTATAAATGTCCTCATTGTAGATATATGCGCCCCATTAATTTTAGGATATGCCCAAGCTGTGGTAAAAGATCAAATAGATGTTCTAATTGTGGATACATTCTTGATATAAACTTTCGTGTATGTCCCGGATGTGGAAAAAAACAGAAATAATTAAACAATGAAAAAAATAATCTTTTAATCTAATGAAATTAGAAGGTTTTTCGTTTTCTCCAAGATGAAAGTATTATATCTCTAAGTTCCTCACTATCTTTTGCGTTTAGCCATTCCTCTTTAAAATCAGTTTTATCAGCAATTTGAACAAACCACATAAGAGAATGATGATAAAAATTCTTCAGATCAGGAGATGTAACTATTAAAACAAATGCATTAATTGGGTCAACATCATCTGAAATAATAAGACCTTTCTTACTTCTTATTAATAGTATCTCAAATTTATCACGCCCTTTGATAGTATGCGATAAAATTGCGACGCCTGGATGAATAATTATATTTGAATCTCTTTCTTTTCTTCTGAGAATTTTATATAATTTCTTTTCATCGATATTCAATTTTTCAGATAATTTATGTGATATTAAATGTGCTAATTTTTTAGGATGAAGGATTTTATCTATATCTATAATTTCGCTTTTTTTAATTATTTCTTCAAAACGCTTCTCCGTTATATCATCTCGTTCAATTAGTATCTCACGAAGTTCTTCATCTGTCATAAAAGTAGAGGTTTTTTTCCCTGTTACCCTCTCAAAAACATGCAGTAAAGAATATTCTCTCCATATCTTATCACGAGCATAAAACCAATACCATAAAAAACCGAAAAGGATGAAAAAACCAACGATAAACATTGGAATAAGACCCATTTCAAAAATAAGAAAAACAAGCCCGAAGATTCCTGCAATTTGAACCCAAGGATAAAAAGGTGATTTAAATTTAGGGCGATAATGTCTAATCTTACTTTCTCGCATGATTATAAGTGATAATATTACAAAAATAAATAACAAGATTTTTAGGAGTGAAGCTGTCTTTACAAGACTTTCTATATCTAAAAATAAAATAACCAGAATCATAAAAGCTGAGGTGAAAAGTATTGAAAAAGTAGGAGTCCCTCTTTTTGAGATTTTTGCAAAAGAATCTGGTATGAGCTGGTCTTTGCCCATAGCCATTGGATCACGTGATGCTGCAAGTATTCCTGCATTAGCCGTAGAAATAAATGCCAAAATGGCAGCTATTGCCATAATCATACCGCCAAAACCAGCAAGAAATGGTATACCATCTGCACCAAGAGAAATTGGCGTGAGAGAGGTTGATAATTGTAAAGGATTAGAAACACCTATTGTTATAAAAAGAACAAATATGTAAATTAATGAGATTATGCCCCAAGCAAGAAACATTCCAAGAGGGATGTTTCTCCCTGGTTTTTTACATTCTTCTGCTACACTGCAAACTTTAGTTAGTCCTCCAAATGAAATAAAAATTAGACCCGCTGTTGAAAATATAGAGCCATAACCATATGGTGCAAAATTAGTGAAATTTGAAGGCTCAATGAAAAATACACCTGCGATAATATAGAAAATCAGAAGCGATAGAAGTCCAAGGACTATTGCTACCTGTGTTTTTCCCGTATGTTTTGTACCACGTATATTAATCGCTGTGAATAATAGACAGAAAAAAACAGCAATTATTTTCATCTGTATCTCTGTAAAACCTGGGTTGAGTAAAATAGCAAATACTCCGATACCGACAAGAGCAAAAGCGCTCTTAAATGCTAACGAAAACCATGCTGCAAACCCACCTATGGTACCCATCATCGGCCCCATACTTCGATCAATAAAGAAAAAGGTTCCACCTGCCTTTGGCATAGCTGTTGAAAGCTCAGCTTTTGATAACATTGCAGGAATAACTAAAAGACTTGCAATTACATAGGATATTAGAATAGCTGGACCTGTTTTTGCAAACGCTAATCCTGGTAAAACAAATAATCCTGAACTTATCATAGCTCCTGATGCGATACAAAAAATATCAAGAAGTCCAAGTTCCCTTTTTAAACGCTTGGTCTTCCCACCTTCATACATCTAATTAAAGTATAGTGTTTATACATATATTTGTTACCCTGTGTTTCTTGAATATTCAAATTAATTATTGTGCAAAAGGTTCTGTAAATTATAGGTGTGGCAATTTTAGTATGCAACATTTAAGTTGGTAGTTTAAAATGAAGGAAGAATGGGAGCGAGGAGAAAGATCAGGTGCGGATATAATTTAATATAAAATTGGTAATTCTCCCCCATTCTCCAACAATATATTATTGGAATTGGCATATTTAAGGTTTAATAAAGGTTAATATATTTCTTTTTAACATAAAATAAATAAGATGGTGAGGAGAAGGACGTCAAGCCTTCACGCAAGTTGTCTCCTCCCCCATTACTACCTATTAAAGGTAGACATAATTTAAATCTTTTAATTAATTTATAAATATTTCGATAATATTAACTTATACTATGGGGTTTATAATTAAAAATATCATATTAATCCTAATAAATAATGCCGTATCATCTTTCACCTGCAAAAAAAGCATGGATTACTCGTAAGATTAAGAGTGGTAAATCAAAATATCAAATATCATTGGAACTTGGAATCTCACAAGTTACTTTAGGAAAATATAAAAAATTTTATCCAAGTCAACCAAAGGGGAGAAATGGTATAAGAGGTGGAACACTAAGGATGCTTCAAGATTTGTTAAATAATGGATATACCTTTTTTGATACACCTTCTGACTCACAAAAATACTATACCTTAAAGAAATATTTTCCAACAGTTCAAAGAACGAGATATGAGGGGTGTAGCATTTTATTTCTTGAGGATAGATCAGATCTTGCAGCTAAAGCTTTCCTTATGAAAATAAGAAAGAATATTATCAATTATCAAGAATTGAAAAATATTACAAAAATATTTAATATTGAATTTAGTAAAAAAGAGAAAATGTCGTTCATTAGCAAAAAACGACTTGGTAAAAATTAAAATTATGCTCTTTTTAATAGTAATTATTCTCCTTATAAGCTATGGTTTCCTTGGCATTTTTTTACATTCGGAAGGACTGTGATTTATAATTAATGTTTTTTTTTTAAATAAAAGTGATTGAAACCCAGTAGCCTATATAATGAGCAATAATAATTACTGAAATACCTATAATTAAATGTTCAATAACAACTTTCCATGATTTCACTTTTTGATTTTTAGAAAGAAAATAACTAAATAGACCTAAAAGGCCAAGTCCCCAAATAATACTAATCCATATTGCATAATATAATTCTAAGAATAATACTGGAATTATAAATGAAGATGATATTATAAATTTACTTAAAAATGTAAAAAATGTTGATTCCCATATCTCTTTTTCTGTATGTATATTTTCAGATTCTTCAGATATATGTATACCTAGAGAGTCTGAGAGAGAATCAGCTATTGCTATTGTTTATATTCCTCCAATAACTACTAACTTGGAATTGGTACCTGAATTTAATCCAATCATTAAGCCAAGTGTAGTAATTATACCTGAGTTTAACCCAAAGCTCATTCCAATTTTTTTTGAATGTTTCATAAGAATTTTATAAATTAAATTCTTTTAAAGGTTCTTCTTTTTTATTATTTATAATTCAAAAAATATTCGACTATAGTCGATATAATTTACACATAATAATAAATTTTTTATAATAAATAAAATATATCGATTATAATAGAATTAAATAATAAAATTTCAAAAAAGTAGGGGACATGAAAAAATTAACATTTAATAATAAAGATTTCTTAAAAATTGGAGAACAACCTCTATCTGGAACCTTTTTTATAAATTGGATAAAATTATTAATTGAAAACAGATTTAAAATTGATTGGAGATATATTCCAAAGGCATTATATGTTACAATAATGATTTTATTAATGACTCCTTTTAGAATTTTAGAAAAAAATAGCTTTAATAAAATTAAAAATGATATTAAAGTTAAATCTCCAATATTCATTATTGGGCATTGGAGAAGTGGCACAACATTTCTTCATTATTTAATGGGGCAGGATAAAAATTTAGCATACGTTTCTACCTTTGAAACAATGACTCCTAATATGATGATTAAAAATGAAGAATTATTTAAAAATATTGTTAAAAAACATTTACCAAATAAGAGACCAATGGATAATTTGGAGTTAAACGCTGACCTACCATATGAAGAAGAATATGCAATAGCTAATTTATCACCCCATTCATTTTATCATGCATGGTATTTCCCAAAAAAAATGAGAAAATATTTTGATCAAAATGTTATATATAAAGATATTAGTAATGGGATGAAAGAAAAATGGATTGAAACATATGATTATTTTTTAAAAAAAATAACTTATAAAAATAATGGAAATCAAATTGTTTTAAAGAGTCTTGTTAATACAGCAAAAATCCCAATAATACTTGAGAAATACCCAAATGCAAAATTTGTATATTTATATAGAAATCCTTATAAAGTTTATTTATCAACTTGGAAACTTTATAGAAAAATTCTTCCAATTTTCTCATTTCAAAAATTAAATAATTATCAGTTAGATAAAGAAATTTTATATAATTACCGTAACCTAATTAAAAAATATATTGAGGATAGAAAATCAATTCCGCATGATAATTTAATTGAAATTAGATACGAAGATTTTGTAAAAAAACCTTTGGAAAACTTAAAAAAAATATACTCAAAAATTGGATTGAATAGTTTTGAAAAATCGAAAGCTTCTTTTGAAAACTATATATTAAAACATAAGAATTACAAAACAAACAATTATACGATTGATGAAAAAATAAAAGATAAAATATATAATGAGTGGAATTTTGCTTTTAAAGAATTTGGTTATACAAAATAATTAAATCATTTATTAAATTAAAGCTAATATAAAAATGATTAAACCTGCTGCCATTGATATTCTTAAAATATTTGATGTTTTTCCTGCATTATTAATGTCCTTATAAAGAATTATTATACTATATAGTGTTATTAAAGCTACGGGTAATGCAAAAAGAATATACCAATTGTTAAAAATACCTAAATAATTCGGTAAAAATAACATTATCATGGCCATTAATATTAGGATTGAAGCTAAGTGAACTGCAGGTTTTCTACCAATTTTAATTGGAAGAGTAATTCTGGTAATTTTATCACCTTCAAAATCACGAATATCCATTATAACTTCTCTTGCTAAAAATATTAAAAAACTAATTAATGTAAAAAATGTGGGTTTAATTAAATCTCCAATTATTGCTCCACCATAAGTAAAAGATATTGCAGTTGTGAAAGCGACAATGATATTTCCAATAAAAGCTTTATTTTTATATGCAATTTCATAAATAATAATTAAAATAATTGCAAATAATCCAATAAAAAAACATAGGTAATTGATTAAATATGATAATATTAAACCTATTATGAAAAATATAATTCCTAATTGTAACCCAAAAATAGGTTTGAATAAACCCGTTGAAAGAGGCCTATTTGGATGATTAAGTTTATCTATTTCCCAATCGAAATAATCATTAAATGGCATACTTCCCGCACCGATGAAGAAAACAGCAAGCATCCCATATACTAAATCATAAGAAAATAATTTTGATCCTGATGCAATTGAACCAATATAGACACATAGCATACCAAAAAGTGATATCTCTGGTCGTAAAAGACGAATTATTCCCCATATCTTTTTTTTTATCATATTTCAACTGTTATTACTATTTTATTTAAAATATGTTTAATATTTTATAAATATTTGTATTCAAATAAAGGGGCAAATAAAGAAATAACATAATTTATAATTTTCATAATTTTAGAATTATATATTTAAATATCTATATTAAATCTTGTAATAAAATTTAAGTTTTGTTAGTATATTCATATTATCATACTTTGGAGGATTTTGAATGATAAGTAAATTTATTTATATTTTGTTTATACTATTTTTTTTAATTTCATCTCCTATTCTAGCCTTCTCAAATAATAATACTTCTGATTTTTATATTAAAAACCCTTTGGTTTTTTTTCCAAGTGATGTTAATATTGATCTAATTTTAAACAATTTTTCTTTTGGTCATGAATTATTATGGAAAGCTCAAACAACAGGTACAAATTATGAAGAATCAGCTGTTACTTATCTTGATGGTATAGCGTACATTGGATCATGCAGCACTCACGGTGATGGCTATGATATGCTTTTTGCAGTGGATACTTTTAATGGTAATATCTTGTGGAGTAAGCTTACTGGACCTGGTTATGTTGGGCCAGTTGTAGATGGTGATGTAGTATATCTTGGAACTGATTCACATGGTCTTGATCCAGGTAATGAATATATGCTTGCGTTTGATAGGTTTACTGGTGAAGAGATGTGGATGATTAAAATATATGGCGGAATACCTGAATCTATTCAATATGATAACAAAAAAATATATTTCTGCTCAAACAAAGCATATGCATTAAATAAGATTGATGGAAGTATTAATTGGACATATAATATTGAATCTTTATGTGTTACAAAACCAATTTTAAAAGATAATTTTTATTATACTGCAACATCTGGGGGAAAAATGTATAAACTAAATAGTACAGATGGTAGTTTGGTATGGAAAATTACTTTATCAGATTTTTCTTGGGATAATTCTATAACCGCTGATGATAAAGGCAATATTTTTTTATCATTATATGGCGATAATACAATTAATTCATATGATGAATATGATGGATCATTAATTTGGAGTTATAGATTACATGGGCCTTCTTTGTCTTTTAATGCTTATCATGATGGTGTTGTTTTTATTTCTGATACGCTTGGTTTTGTTTATGCATTAGATGCGGAGTCTGGTGAGTTGATCTGGGAGAATCGTGTTGCTGGTACTTTTGATATTAGTTCTCCTACTCTT
>JAHWGJ010000002.1 GCA_020054475.1 Thermoplasmata archaeon
TTCATATTTAATCAGTATAATATACTTTTATTAGTATCAATAAAAAGAAATAAATTTATGAATAACTTAACATGAGCTATGTTCAATAGCTTCCTTTGGACATGCTGCCACACATGCACAACATTCAATGCACTCTCCAATATCTTTTGCAATAGCTTTTCCTTCAGCTAATTCAAATATATCAACGGGGCAAGAAGTAACACATTCACCAGCGCCAGTACATTTATCATAATCGATTGTAATTTTAATTTCTCCCTCTTCAAAATCTTTTTTCATATATTATAAAACCTCCAATCATTTTTAAACAATAAAAGATAATCACCATTTAAAGTGTTTTCATTGTATAAGTCTAATATTGGTAAAATTTAAACATCTATCAATAATTACAATTTTAAAATGGAATATATATCTGGAGAAATTCTAACTAAAGATGGCTTTATAAAAGGATACATTGGGTTCCAAAATAAAAAAATTATAGAATTTGGGAGTGAAAAGCCTAAAAAGAAACCAATTGCAACAGGTTTCATTATTCCAACATTGATCAATTCACATACACATATAGGGGATCATTTTATTAAAAAATTAAAAATAAATTTACCAAAAAACATTGAAAAACTAGTTGCCCCACCAAATGGTTTAAAACATAAATTATTAAATGACACCCCAGAAAAAGAAATAATAAATGGAATGAAAGAATCGATTAATATAATGTCAAATTCTGGAACATCAAAATTCTTTGATTTTAGAGAAAATGGAATCTCAGGAATTATACAATTAAATAAAGCAACTCGTGATAATAAAAATATATCACCCGTAATACTATCACGACCAAATCAATTAAGATATGATAAAGATGAAATTAATTTAATATTAAATAATTCTCAAGGGATAGGTCTAAGTAGTATAACTGATTGGAATTATTCAGAAATATTAAAAATTGCAAAACATACAAAATTAAAAAAAAAAATTTTTACTATTCATTCAAGTGAGAGATTAAGAGAAAACATTGACCAAATCCTTGATTTAAAACCTGATTTTTTAATACATATGAATTATGCTACAGAATCAGATCTCATAAGAGTTAAAGAAAATAATATTTCAATAGTAATCTGCCCTCGTTCAAATAAATTTTTCAAATTAAAAACAAACTATAAAATCATGGAAAAATTAGATATTAATTTAATGCTTGGAACAGACAACGCTATGATAAATACTCCAAACATACTCACTGAATTAAAATATTATAAAAAAATCAATAAAATAGATTCCAATGAGAAGTTATTAAATATGATAACCTATAATCCTAGGAAAGCTTTAAATCTAGATTACAATATTCCCGACATCAAATCATCAAAAGAGTTTATTATATTAGATAAGACAAGTCTTGAGATAAGAAATATCCCATTCTCACATGAGGAGATAAAAAATGATAATTGAAGATGTAATGTCAACTGATTTAATCGTAGGATATGTACCTGGATCAATAAAAGATGCTTTAGATATATTAGCAAAAAATAATGTCTCTGGAATGCCAATATTAAAAAAAGATACTAAGAATGTAGTAGGAGTAATAACTAGAACAGATATTTTCAAAAATTCTGATGAAGACCAAATCGCTTTGGTTATGAATGAAGATTTCCATTATATAAAAAAGGATCAGGATATTATCGATGCTGCAAAATTATTACTTGAGAATAGAATTCATGGATTACCCGTAATTAACAATAAAAAAAATCTTGTAGGCATCATTAGTCCTAAAGATATAATAAAAAAAATGTTATTAAAAAATAATTGTACAATCAATGATTTTTTTTCAAATTTAGTAGTACCAATCTATGAAAATACTCCAATTAATATTGTCATGGAAATTATAAATATAACTAACGAAAATGCATTACCTATATTAAATGATAAACTCCAACTTACTGGTATAATCTCCGATGGTGATTTATTTAAATTGAGTACAATACAAGAAGGAATAGAACGTTCAGATCTTGGTTTAGGATCTGATGAAGATCAATGGACCTGGGAAGGAATAAGGGATACAGTACGATTATATTATTCAACAACTCAAGTAACTTTACCATTTGTCCCAGTTAAGGAAGTTATGATTAGAAATGTTAAAAAAGTATCAAAAAACACACCTGTTAGTGATGTCGCAAACATGATGATAAAAAATGATATCAGTCACATCCCAATCGTTAATGCAGATGACAGGCTAGTTGGAATGGTAAGTGATATAGATTTAATGTCATGTATGTTTTAAATCCTATTAACTAATTCTTATTTTATCAGATAAGGAGAATATAGAATTATGCCACTTGATATATATGATAAATTAATGATGTTAGCTAAGAGAAGGGGATTTATTTATCCTTCTTTTGAGATTTATGGGGGTTCAGCAGGTTTCTATGATTATGGTCCGCTTGGTTCTAGATTAAAACAAAATATTGAAAATTTATGGAGAAAATTTTACATACTAAAAGATAATTGTCTAGAAATTAGTACACCTACAGTTACATTATTTGAAGTGTTAAAAGCATCAGGCCATGTTGAAGAATTTACTGATTTAACAGTGGATTGCAAAAAATGTAAACAATCTTTTAAAGTAGAAGAGATAATTGAAGAAAAAGATTCAATAGAAAACACAATTGACAAAGATAATATTAAATGTCCAAACTGTAGATCAAAATTAATGAATCCTTATCCTGTAAACCTGATGTTTTCTACAAAAATCGGATTTGGAAAAAGTAGAGATGCTTTTTTAAGACCTGAAACAGCTCAAGGAATTTTCATAGATTTTCATCTATTATATAGATACAATAGGGAGAAATTACCTTTTGGAGTTATTCAAATAGGAAAAGGATACCGTAATGAAGTATCACCTAGACAAGGAATAATAAGATTAAGAGAATTCTCGATGGCTGAAGCCGAAATATTTTTTGATCCAAAAGATAAAAACCATCAGAATTTTGATCTAGTTAAAAATAAGGAATTATATTTATATGATAATAAAAAGGAAAAAAAATATTCTTTAGAAAAAGCAGTTAATGATAAAATAATAAATAATCAAGCACTAGCATATTATATGCATCTAACTCACGAATTTTTAATTGCTGCTGGTGTAGATCAAAAAAAATTCAGATTTAGAAAACATGATAAAAATGAGCTTGCTCACTATGCTGAAGAATGTTGGGATGCTGAATTGTATAGTGAAAGATTTGGCTGGATTGAATGTGTTGGGATAGCTGATAGATCAGCTTATGATCTTAAATCACACATAAAAAAATCAGGAACAGATATGTATGCAACCAGAAAATATGATAAACCAAGAATTGTAAAAAATAAAAAAATAATACCAAAAATGGATGAATTGGGACCATTATTTAAGAAAAAAGCTGGTGAAATAAAAATTATTCTTGAAAATATGGAAGTGAAAAAATTAGATAAAATATCAGTTAAAATTGATGGAAAAACAATTGAAATACCTAAAACATGCTATAATGTTATTGAAAAAAAGGAAAAACAAACAGGTGAAAAATTCATACCTCATGTTATTGAACCTTCATATGGAATTGATAGAATATTATATTGCATTCTTGAACATAATTTCATCGAAACAAGGAAAAAAGATGAAGAGTATAGAATTTTAAAATTAAATCCCATTATATCACCAATAAAAGTAGCGGTATTACCTTTAATTAATGATAATGATTTATCCAAAATTGCAAAAGAAATTGATTTATCATTAAGAAACTCTGGAATTGAAACTTATTATGATGAAGGCGGAACAATTGGTAGGCGATATGCACGTATGGATGAAATAGGGACACCTTTTTGTATAACCGTTGATCATGATTCTCTTGAAGATAATTCAATAACAATTAGAGATAGAGATACAACAAACCAAGTCAGAATAAAAATAAACGATATTATCAATGTTATTCTCAATAGAATTTCATCATAATATTATTTATAATATTTTAAAGTGTTTTTCATAATGTTTAATGCTCTATCAATTTCTTCTTCAGAAATTATTAATGGCGGACGGAATCTAATTGTTTTTTCACCACAACCAAGTATTATTAAACCATTTGAATATAATTTTTTCCGTAGTTCATCTCTTTTCTCAGGAGTTTTTAAATCAAAAGCACACATCAATCCCTTTCCTCTTGCATTTGAAATAATATCTGAATATTTTTCAGATAGATTTACTAAACCCTCTATTAGTCGTCCCCCTTGAATCTCAGAGTTTTTAATAAGTTTTTCTTCATTAATTACTTCAAGATACTTTTGACATCTCACCATATCAGTAAGATTTCCACCCCATGTCGAATTTAATCTGCTAGAAATATTAAATACATTATCTTTGATCTCATCAACTCGGTTGTTCGCCATCATTCCGCAAACTTGGGTTTTTTTTCCAAAAGCTACAATATCCGGTTTAAAATCAAAATGTTCATAAGCCCACATTTTTCCAGTTAAACCAACACCGGATTGAATTTCATCAAGAATAAACATTATTTCAAAATTATTACAAATATTTCTAAGTTCAATAAAAAACTCATTTCGAAAATGATTATCTCCACCTTCGCCTTGAATAGGTTCAATAATTAAAGCAGCAATATCATTCGGATTTGATTCAATAGAATTTTTTATCTCATATAAAGCTTGTTTTTCAAGTTTTTCAACATTTTCAATATTTTTCTCATTTTGGGGAAAAGTAACCTTAGGGTTAATTATTCGTGGCCATTTAAATTTAGTAAAATATTTAATTTTATCAAGGTTAAAAGTATTTGTCAAAGAAAGTGTATAACCTGTTCTTCCATGAAAAGCTTCCTTAAAGTGAATCACTTGTTTTCCGAGTTTACTACTTATACCATTTTCAATATTTTTTCTAACTTTCCAATCAAAAGCAGTTTTAATAGCGTTTTCAACAGCAAGTGCGCCTCCACTAACAAAAAATAGATGTTTAAAAAAATCTGGAACAGCAAATTTTGCAAAAGAATCAACAAAATCTGCCATCTCAACAGTATAAAGATCAGAATTTGTTGGGTTATTAATCGAAACTTCACCTAATTTTTTTATAAATTCTTGTGTTGTTAGCTTTGGATGGTTACATCCAAGAGGGGCAGAAGCAAAAAAGGAGAAACAATCAAGTAAATACTCATCATTTCTTGAATCAAATACTTGACAACCTTGACTTTTTTTTAAATCTAATACTAAATCAAATCCATCTGTAAGCATATATTTTGATAAAGTTTTATGAACATCTTGTGGTTTTATTGCCATATATAATCCTATCCTTATTAATCAAATGTTTTTAAAAGGCGTATCCTAATCATTTATAAAATTATATCGGCAGAAAATCTCTTTATTTATTATCAATTATAAAAAATAATGTAAGATTTTTGGAAGTAAATTTTGATATTTTACAATAAATTTAAAAAAATCAATATTAAATGTATTATGAATCTTTGGTGTTATTAAGGAAACTTGTATATAATGTGAATCCCCTCTAAATTCTTCATTAACAATCTTTATTCCACCAATATAATCTTTTCCCTTTTTATCAGGTGCAACTACTTTCACTTCTACTTTAACAGATCCATCATCGGGAGTTAAATTACTTCCAGATGATGGAGTTAACTCCCATGCACCCCAATCAGGTACCGATTCAATACTCCAATTTAGAAATGATTCAGAAACACCAATATTTTCAATGGTGAAATTACCATATAAAGTAGTTCCAGGAGATACATCAATCCAACTTAATTTACCATTACAACTCAAATCAGATCTATTATCATTAAATAGAATATCAACAATTACACCTTCAATAACTGTTAAACCATATGGAATTTCATCAGGTAATTGATACCATGCATCATATTGACCCCCCCACCCAAAATTCAAATGATAAAAATCATCCGTGTTATATCCATCAATAATGAGATTATGTCCTGAATCCCATGCAGGAGTCACTACTGCAAGATGAACTGGATATCCTTCTTTAATATTTTGTGATATTCTATCATATAAATCTGAATCGTCATTATCAATCAATTCTATGTTATCACAATTAAATTTAATATAAGCATCATAAGCTTGATTTACACCAAAAGTACCCGAAGCGCTCCCAGTATACACTTGTTTTGCTGCAATTCCGCAAGCAAAATTCAAAGCTGCTTTATCTTCATCCGTTAAAACAATTTCATTAACATAATGATCATTTAAAACAGATAAATATTCATTTAATTCAGGGAAAGAAGGAAAATCATATTCTTCATGATCATTATCAATCCAATATCTATTTACATAATTATGTAAATAATCATCAGTATCATTAAAAAAAACATTATTGATAGTTTTATGATAATTTAGAATCTGAGACATTGTAACTGCAGGACATCCAGCAATACTTCTTGTTCCACTAGATGGATCTAGAGGGCAAAAATCATTATATGGCGAATTTTGATTCCATGTTGTAATAATCCATCCATCTGTAGGAGTTGTACCTTCAGGGGGCCATTGTTCAAAATCTAAGTATAGCACTTCGTCATTGTCTTTTAAATAATTATCCCATTTAGAATTTCTTTCATGAAGTATATAGTCTGGAATTTTTTCAATATTATCTAATCTTAGATTTATATCAGCTTTCAATAATTCAATTAAAAAATTATCATTTGCATTTCCATAAATATCATTACTAAATGAATATGCAATTATTGGTGGTAAATTATAATTAGCGGATATTACCAGAAATCCTTTAGGTAATAAATTAAAAATAAAGAACAATTCTTTTGAAGAATCATCATCATATATTATTCTAATATCATTAATAAAGTAACCCTTAGATTTTTCTAATTCATTTAACTTCATATTAGCAATTTTTTCTGCAGAACCTAATTCAATTTGTTCTTTAGATTTCTCCTTTATTGAAAAATAATTATCATTTTTAGCCTCAACAAAATTACAGCAAATAAACAAAATAATTAAAATTGAGATGATTAATTTTTTCTTAATAATTTGTCTCATTTTTATCGAAATCCCCATATATATAGTAACAATGATTGAAATTTAAAATTTCCTCTTTAAAAAAAATCCAAAAAAGGAAAATTATCAATTAATCTCATAATACTTTTCAAAAATCTAATATTTGAAAAAATATTCATTGGCATACTAACTTCTAATGTCCCCCAATAGCTTTCAATACCACTATTATCTTTAGATTTTGCCCTCAAAACATAATCTCCTTTTTCACCCCATGTATGATTTAAATATATTACTTTTCCAGAGTCATATGGCCCTATCCATTCTGCAATTTCACCATCACCCCAATCAATATAATAGAATACAGAGCTGTCCTCAGGGTCATCTGAAACAAAAGAATATTCATATTCTTCCTCAAAATTACCGTTTATTTTACCTGTAATAGTGGGAGAAGTTGGTGGTTTATTATAATCAAATTGATTAACCACTTCTATAAGAGTACTAAAATCCCCCCACCCGTAATCTGAATTAAAACCTCTAATTCTATAATAATAGATACCTTCAGATTTATTTGATATCTCATAAAAATTATTTATTACATATTCCGACAATATTGTAACTTTTCTAAAATTTGCAATCGGAGATATATCATCAACATAAAAACCATCGCCATGTGTATTTTCATCAGTTGAATATCTGAATCTTATAAAAATCGATTCTCCATCATACGCATCAAGATTATAATTTTTAAAAATCCAACCTTGTGAGTCCCCGGTAAATGTATCTATAACATCATATAACCGACCATCTCTACTTACTTCAAAAAAGGCCATATCATAATAATCTTCGATGTCAAATAAACACCAAAAAGAAATTGATGTATCATCAAAAATTGGTAATGGATAAATAGTTTTCATAGAAGAGACTTGATTATCTAATAGATGAGATTGATAGCAATTTTCACCGGAGTAATATTCATTATCTGAAATGTTAAAACCTTCAAAATCCCATAATCCATTTTCATTTTCAGAATCATCAAATACCTTCTCAAGTTCTTCTAATTCATCTAATTGAAAATATTCAACATTTGCCTCTGGATTTTTCTCAGCCCAATTTATAATATAATCGTTATCTTCGCTGAATTGAATATTATTTATTATAGGTGGCATTACCCTTGGAGTCAACTTTGAAATATTCTCTGCCTCCTTAAGTAAGTATAGAGCTCCTTCATAGTTTTCTTTACATACTTGTTCTAATACCTCTGGTGAAGGGTGAAAAGACTCGCATGCTTCAATTGTAAATGGAAATATTTGCCTTCCCAAAACATAATGACCATATCCATATACCCAATCGCAGGTATCTCCCGTTGTTGGATATAGTCCAGCTGCTTGAGTTGGTGTATAAGTTCCATCTTCATCTTGATTTGCAATTCTTAAGGCAATACCTGATCCGATTTGTGATAAATATTCATCATTAGGTGTTTTATCATCACTTGAATATCCCCATGGCCACATTACTAATTCACCATGTGTATGCCAACTTATAACTGCGCATATTTCATTTTCAATAATTAACTCTCTAATTGACTGAGTTTCAGGTTCTGAAAATATGTTTAATCCACAAAAAAGATCATTATTAGGATTATGGCTCATTCCAGTTGATCCCCACATCCCAAAATCATCTCCATTACAGGAACCCGCATAGTTTCTATTCAAATCAACACCATATGAATTAGACTCAGGAAAATAATGTCTATTTTTTCTCCACCATTTAGCTCCATCATGAAGATCATGATCATAATAATACCCATCTGGATTTACACAGGTAACTATCCATATCCTACGATTATTAACAAGATCTGTTATATTATCAATAACTCCATAATTTGATGTTAATTGATTAGCAATATTCAGACATATCTCCATTGTAGGCCATTCACGTGCATGATGAACACCCATAAATAAAACTCCGGGTTCTCCTTCATTAACACCTGGATTATTACTAATTTCTAAACACCAAATATTTCTTTCCTCATTACTTAATCCAATACTATATAATCTTGTTATTTCCGGATAATTTAAACTAATATCAGTTAATATCTGTTCCATTTCAAGAAGAGTATGATATTCATCTACCGCATTTTCATTTATATTATCATAATTAATTATTGAAAAAGATAGATTAGTAAATGATAATCTCAATAATTCAGATTCAGTTATTGCAACATCGATATAATAACCTGGAAATCCGCTAAGTATATCAGAATTTTTTGGAATAAAAAAATTATCATTTTCATAATAAATTCTTATAATAAATTTATTTGATATATTATTATTAGCTCTAATTTGATTGTCAATTTCAACAACAGAATTTTCAGAATAAAAAGAATCATTACCGGAAGCTTGTAGAATTGAGAGATATAGTAATATCAATAATATAATACAAATTATTTTTTTCATAAATCATTTCACCCTATCATTTTTTATCAATAACCGCCGATTTGTAAACTTGGATCCCCCATTAACGTTAGCTCTTGTACAGTTTTACAATCTAAATTATAATTCATTGGCGGATGTTGTTCAATATAATCTATTTGAGTAGCAGTATATGCTTGACCAAGTATTGTATAGTTATTTAATCCATAATTCTTAAAAAAATTCACATTAAAATATCCAGAATAATATTGTGTACAATCTGGAATACCATCCTCATCATAATCTCCAATAGCAAACCAATCCAAGCCAGCAAATGCCATAGTTGCTATAGCTCCACCATTCCTTAAACTAGTTAATTTCCAAGCCCAACATTTCGGAACCCATTCCATACTATAAAATTTATATGGAGGTCCAAAGAAATAACCTTTCAAACCATATTTTATTACGCCACTTAAAATATTTAATATACTTACATTGAACTGACCATTATGACAACCCCCAACTACTGTTATTGGTAGTTTATCATTATTTGAAATTTTTGACATATCATTAGTCCCTAAACCAGTAACCCATGAATCATTATTTGGTGGATGAGTTCCCCATGTTTGCGGGTTTCCATGACCATCAAAAAATAAAAATCCAGCTCCTTCAGATATTGCATTAACAACATCATCTGGACCAGTAAATGTTCCAAGCGAAGTCCAAATTTTAATATCGGCAAAATCCTTCATATATTCTAAAGCCATCGCGTTTTCTTCTTCCCCTTCATAATATTGATCTCCAATTGATGAATCACCGCCAACAACTATCATACGATTAAACCAATCTTGACCTTTAGTTGAAGATTCATAAGTAATTATTTTATCAACCATAATGCCTACTTCAATTGTATTAGTGCAAGGTAGACGACCTAGATGTATATCGGGATAACAATCAATAACATCTTTTTTAAATCCTTTCCATTCAGCAAATATTTCATTATCGTTTGAATCCCAATCCTCAAAAACAATTTCTTCATTTTCATATTTATATATATCCGCAAAATACAGATCAGCAAGATAAGATGATTCACCACCATCATTCAGATTAGAATATCTAACAGGAATCCACCATATCTCCTCTTTAATCCCCCCATATCTTCCTCCAACTAAAAGTACGTAATCAATACCCCAGCTTTCTATTGCATTTTTAATAAAATATTTCATTTGCTCCGCACAATCTCGCCCTTGAGATGGAAAGTAATTTTCACCAGATATATCATTAGCTTCATCTATAAGAATTGTTTTAATTCCATTTTGATTTTTATGTTCAACTAATGGTTGAAGTTTATCTAAAAATTTTGGAGGGGAAATAATAATCATATCATATTCATCAGGATAAATAATTTGATTTTTTGGTAATTCATATGAGATATAAATTTCAAAATTCTCAACGAAAACTATGGATTTTTCTGATAAAATATATTGAACTGGATAACATTTTAATGATAGGAAAATTAAATGTTCATTTCCTTCTATACCAACACCATAATGATGCTCATAATTCTCCTCAGGATATGTATCATAATCTAAGATATCTACCTCATTCTCATAATATATCTTCTTTCCATCAATAAAGGTGAAAGGTTGAGGTGAAGTTTTAATTTCTTTTTCTAAAAAATAAATACTCTCATCTTTAAATATTACTTCAATATTTTTAATTTTTGTTCCGATTGGAAATTTATATGTATGCGAATAATATGGTATTACAGGATAACCAGGTAAAGTGAGATAAGAATTTGCACCACCCACCTCAATTATAGTATAATCAGTACTATTAGTTATAACTGGTTGTTTGAAGGATATATTTGTTTTAATTGCATGAAAATAATTATTATTTTCTTCAGAAATAACAATAATTCCAAAACTACTAATGATCATAAATCCAATAATAAAAATTGTTAATATTTTTTTCATATTTATCGCCCCCAATTTATATATAATATAATTAGAAACATTATAAATATTTTGTAAAATAATAAAAGTATATATAAAATTATATAAAAGAAAAAAAATTATTTATTTAAGAATCTGCTTATTCTCATTAAATTTAATTCCAATATCTTCAAGCTCATCTAAAATGGGATTATAAATTTTTGGAATAACTGGAATATAAACACCATTTAATTTAATTTTTTCATTTAATATCATTTTAACAGCAATAGCTGCTGGAAGTGCTACCGTACGTGCAACTGCAGAATCTTCATATGGGATGCCATAATCAACTAAAGTTGAAGTTATATATTGAGTATTTGTTGAATTCTTAACAATAAACTCATGATGCATAACAATCATATCTCTTTCACCATTGCACAAAGACATTTTCTTTAAAGTTAATATATTCAAATAATCTAAAGCATTATCTTTATTATTTGGCAAAATTTCATCTCCAAATAAACCCAGCCATTCAAGTCTTTTTATAACAGTTGAATAAATAGATAAATTAAGAAACTCAGCAGTTGATTTAATTAAATCATCGTCCAAGTCAATTCCAATAAAATATCTAGTTAAATCTCCATAGGTTTTACCTTTAAAATCACTAATTGTTTTATCATTCAGCCACCCTAGTTTTACTATATCCCTCATGGTTTCACACCAGCCTGTCATTCTAAATGTACCCCTATAAACTGTTTTAGCATCTTTTAAACCATAAATATCTTTATAAGGCACTGAATTCCTGTTCGGATAATTCTCAAAAGATCCCACCCCCATGACATCTTGAATTATATAATTTTCAAAAAGTTCTTCACCGGGATATGATACAATTTTATTACCTTCCAGCCATCTTGATGGATTTAAAGAAGCCAATAAAACACCTCGAGGTGACCATGAAAATTTATATCCAAATGGATTATTATTAGCTTCATGAGAAGGTAATGCACCTGTTGTAGATCTAAAACTAATAATTTTCCCACGATCTTTTTCAACTTCATGAATAACTCTCATTGCAGACATATGATCAATACCCGGATCTAAACCACATTCATTTAATAGTATTACGCCAGCTTCCTTAGCTTCTGTATCAAGATCTCTCATTTCGTCACTAACATACGAAGTAGTAACAAGATGTTTTTTATGTTTAATACATAACTTTGCAATTTTTACATGATAGTTATATGGTAATAAACTCACTGTTAAATCAGCATTTGAAATTAAATTCTCTAAAGTATTTTCATCATCAATATTTAAAGATAAAGTCTTCCCTTTAAAGTGACCATTTATAATTTTATCTGCTTTACTAACAGTTCTACTTGCCATAATAACATAAAAATCAGGTTGATCTAGTAAATATCTAACTAGAGGTTTTGAAACCATTCCTGCACCAAGAACTAAAATTTTTTTCATAATATTCTCCTTTCATCAGTTTATAAAATTATTTCAGGCGAACATATTATTATTATAAATATTTACCCATATAGCTATAATCATGTGTTAATTCGCCATGATATAATATAACAGCTCTTTTAATCTCTTCAGGCAAATTACAATTATTAAAATCTTTTGAGTAATCAGCTCGAACTATATCAATAATAAAATCAAATAAAGAATTACTAAATTCCTTTGATGATTCTATTGGAAGTTCACATGGAAGATTATCAACACCCATCACAACAATTCCTTCACCATCAACACCATCCTTTACAGAATTAGTATTTGGATTATAAACAAAAGATGGATTATCTGATGTAGTAGATTTTTCAGTAAATTCAATTGCACCATTTATATCGATACTAATATCGCCAATTACTTTTAATTTAATTTTATCAAAATTTTTCTTTAAAAAAGCCTTGGTTATAAGACGTGGATATCTTGAATCCCAATAAATACAATTCATCAGGATTGTTAGTTGAGAGACATATTTTTCAAATTTCGATTTATATTTTTCGGGATTATTATAATAATCCTGAAGTTCAAAATCTTCCTCTTTTAAAATTGGCTCAACCATATCCTTTTCTTTAAAAATCACCTTATAAATACATTTATTTGAAGGTTTATCAAATATCCCGCTAATTTCTTCAGGAGATATCTCCGTAACTGGTAATATATCTAATATTTCTTGAGCACCTTTAGATACATGACCATAACCAGCAAAACCAACAATAAAAGGACATAAATCCTTAGGAATTTCATTATTTTTTATTTTATCCCTAATTCCTTTAAAATGATCTTTCACTTCATCAAGGTTATTATAATAAATTGTTTGTTTAATGCTATTAAATGGAGTTTTAATATTATTTAATTTCATTCTTTGCCCAAATGACCATAAAGTATCAATCATACCTGCAAGACCCGCGTATCTTCCAAAAAAAACTAAACGAAATCCTTTATGATCAGTTATCCTCTCATAATCAATCAAATTACATTTCAAATCCATCATCTTTTTTAACAAGGGCATATTATATTTTTGACCTTTTATTGTATGAGAAAAAAAAACATAAGTGGCATTCAATTGAAAAAAATCAAGGGGAATTTCCTTAACTGCAAAAACAACTTTACAATCAGATAAATTCTCTTTTATTTCTGCACCTGAATCCCTATAGTTTTCATCCGAAAAAGCTCTAATTTTAGAAGGTTGAACAATAACATCAATATCATCATGTTTATTTTTTAATTCTTTAATATGATTAGGGATTATTGGAACTCTCCTCTCCCATTTATTTTTATCTTCCCTTCTAATACCAAAATTTATATTCATAAATAATTCCTAAAAAACATCATATAAAAATATTATAAATAAATTATCCCAGATTACTTTCAATTAACTATAAAAAATAATAAATATTAATATAATCAATTAGTTAAAAAAAAAAATGAAAAAAGAAATAAAAAATTCACATTTACATAGTTCAGATATAATCAAAGCATCTGAGATTGGACAATATCAATTTTGTTCAATTTCATGGAAATTACAAAAAAATGGATATATTCCAAATTCCCCATATATAAAAAAAGGGGAAAAAAATCATATTTCATATGGAAAACTCATTGATTATATAAATAATATATTAAAGAAATCAAAAATATTAGATCTAATAGGTTATCTCGTACTATTTTTTGCCTTATTGGTTATATTCTTCGAGGTGATATTTTAACTCAAGCTCTCATTATTGGATTAATTATGATTTTAATATCCGCGATTTTAATATTACTATCCATATTAATAAAAATTAAGGCAAAAAAATTAAAAATTGATAACAAAATTCAACAAGGAAAAATAATTTATTCTGATTTAAATATTCCTGAAAAATCTTATTTTTCAAAACGATACAGAATTACTGGAAAACCAGATTATATTATTAAAAAAAATGGACAGTATATCCCTGTAGAATTAAAATCAGGAAATCATTTAAATGCTAAAAAAAACCATATCTATCAATTACTTGCTTATTGTCAATTAATAGAAGACAATTATAATTGCTATACCCCATATGGTGTACTTGTTTATATTGACACCTCAAAACAATTTAAAATCAACTTTGATCCAAAAAGAAGATTTCAACTAGAATCAATAATTAAAGAAATGAGAAAATCCATAACAGGTGACATAATTAAAAGAAATCATAATGAAATACAGAGATGTATAAAATGTTCAATGAGACAATATTGTAACCAAAAAATAAGTTAAAACAATTTTTATAATTATAATTGATTTTTACATAAAAAACTTTTAATAATATCTTAAATTCCCATTGACATAAAAATGCGTATAGCGGTATTATTAAAAAATAGATGTAAAACGAAAAATTGTTCATATGAATGTATAAAATTTTGTCCCAGAGTACGAGCTGGTGATGAAACTATAATAAAAGGTGAAGATAACAAACCAATAATATCCGAAGAATTATGTGTCGGATGTGGAATATGTATACATAAATGCCCTTTCGATGCGATTAAAATAATAGGCTTAGCACAAGAACTAGAAACTGATCTTATACACCAGTTCGGGAAAAATGGTTTTCGTTTGTTTAGACTACCAATTCCAAAAATAGGAAGCTGTACAGGAATTCTTGGTCCAAATGGAATAGGTAAGACTACTGCAATAAAGATATTAGCTGGACAATTAACCCCAAATCTTGGAAAATTCAATGAAAATATAGATTATAACGAAGTATTAGACTATTACTCAGGTACTGAACTTTTCGATCATTTTAAAAAAATTTCAAATAATGAAATATCTGCAATAGTGAAACCACAATATGTTGATAAATTACCAAAAATTATGAAAGGTAAAATTAAGGATATACTAAAAAAATCTGATAATTCAGGAAATTTTGATGAAATAATAAAAAAATTCAATCTCGAAAATATATTAGATAAAGATATCAGTGAGGGAACAATATCTGGAGGTGAATTACAACTTACATCAATTGCAGCAGCTCTACTCAAAGATGCTGATATCTATTTTTTTGATGAACCAACCTCTTATTTAGATATTCATCAAAGATTAAAGATAGCGAAAATAATAAAAGAATTATCTGAAGAAAAAAAGGTAATGGTAATAGAACATGATTTAGCAGTTTTAGATTTTTTATGCGATAATGTTCATCTTCTATATGGAGATGAAGGTGCTTATGGAGTTGTCACAAACCCGAGGGGGGTTAGACACAGTATTAACACATATCTATCAGGTTATCTAAAAGAAGAGAATATAAGATTCGGAGAAAAAATTATATTTTATGCTCATCCTCCTAAAAAAGGCCAGGAAACGGAAATTCTGATAACATATGAAAAATTGGAGAAAAAATTTGAGGGTTTTAATTTATTGATTGAAAATGGGATTTTAAGGAAAGGTGAAATTATTGGAATCCTTGGACCAAATGCGATTGGCAAGACTACTTTTGTAAAAATGCTTGCAGGTGTAATTAAACCAACTAAAGGGAAAATAGAATATGATATTAAAGTAAGTTACAAACCGCAATATATTTCTCCTGATTTCAAAGGAACAGTAAGAGAATTTTTTGAAAAAAATGCTCAATTATTATTTACCTCAAATTTTTATAAAACTGAAATATTAGAAAAAATGAATCTTAAATATTTATTTGATAAAAGTATAGACACCCTATCAGGTGGAGAAATACAAAGAGTTGCAATAGCAAATTCACTTGTTCAAGATGTTGATATATATTTAATTGATGAACCCTCTGCATACCTTGATAGTGAACAAAGAATGATAACATCTAGAACAATAAGAAGAGTCATAGAAAAATTAGGAAAATCAGCAATGATTGTTGACCATGACGTATATTTTATTGATATGATTAGCGATTCATTAGTTGTATTTGATGGCGAACCAGGAAAGATTGGAAGAGCTCGAGGCCCTTATGGTCTACATGAAGGTATGAATAGATTTCTTAAAGATGTGGATATTACATTTCGAAGAGATGAAGAAACTCACAGACCTAGAGTAAATAAAATTGGATCTTACATGGATAGAAAGCAAAGACAAGAAGGGGAATATTATTATAGTTTATAAAAAATTAAAAAATATTGCCATAACTTTATTAAAAGCTTAATAACAGATAAAAATTTATTAAATTAATATTATAATCATAGGAATTTATATATAAATACTATATTCATCATCTACGATGCCCAGATCTGGACGGTTTAGACGTTTTATTAAAGAATATAGTGAATCTCAAAAAACAGATAAAATATCTTTTATCCCCCCATTTTTTATACTGATACTTGAGATAATTTTAATAACACATGCATTAATTGAAAATAATATTTTTGTAATATGGTTAACATTAATACTTTTGATAATTTCAATAATCGAAATAATATTTGTTGCAAGGGAAATCCATGAACATTACCAAAGTAGTAATTTTGATAGAGAATTAACTATAAGACTTGATGATTTTATAATTGAAAAAAATGAAAAAAATGTTCAAAAAATTGTTGAAATATTTATAAATGAACATCCAAATTATGAAACAAATAGGAATGAAATATATCATATAGCTTGTCAAATCATGGAAACACATAAAAAGGAATTATGGGAAAAAACCTTAGAAATAAGATTGAAAAAATATGTTTTAAAAAATTCAAATTACTCAATGAGAGAAATCTTAGATAATTTTGTGGATAAATTTCCTGAATATAAAAAAGATCCAGGACGAGTTTATCCACTAGTTGCTAAAATGATTGATAAATATACTAAAAATTAATCATTTTTCCTTTTTTTATCACCTTATTAACTAAATTAATACCAAAATGATAAGGAATAAACATATAATTAGGACAATCCAAAATTATAATATCTGCCTGTTTTCCAATTTCGATACTTCCAATTTTATTATTTTCACCAATTGCACAAGATGCGTTGAAAGTTGCAGCAGTAATTGCCTCAGCTGGAGTCATCTTCATATTTAAGCAAGCAAGTTGTATAATAAATTGCATACTCTCTGTCCAACAATTTGGATTTAAATCAGTAGCAATAGCAACAGGAATTCCATTGTCAATCATATATCTAGCATTTGCATATTCTTTCATCATTAGGGAAAATGGAGTAGCTGGCAATAAAACACCAATAATGCCTTTTTTGGCCATCAATTTTAATCCATCTTTTGAAGATCTCAATAGATGATCAGCACTGATAGCTTTTAATTCTGCTGCAAGGGCAGCACCTCCCGTATCAACAATTTCATCCGCATGTATCTTTGGGATCAAACCCAGTTTCTTTCCTGCATTTAAAATAATTTTTGCTTGTAAGACATTAAAAACTCCTTTTTCACAAAACACATCGCAAAATTTAGAATATTTTGATACCTGAGGCATCATGTCATTAATAATAAGATCAACATAATCATCAATTTTATATTCATTTGGAATTGCATGAGCTCCTAAAAAGGTTGATATTATATCAATTGGATGGGAGTCATTTAATATTTTTTGAGCTTTCAGAATCTTCAACTCTGTTTCTAAATTTAAGCCATAACCGCTTTTTCCTTCGCAAGTCGTTGTTCCATATTCCAACATCTTATTTAAACGAAATTTACTCTGTTCAATTAAATCAATGATATTTGATTTACGAGTTTTATTAACTGTATAATAAATTCCACCCCCTCTATTTAATATATCCATATAAGAAAAACCATTAAGTTTCATATCTAATTCAAATTCCCGTGAGCCTGAGAATACAATGTGAGTATGAGAATCTACAAAACCAGGCATAACAATTTTTCCTTTTGCATTAATTTTTTTTATAGCTTTATATTGAAGATTCCTTCCAATATCGATAATTCGATCATCAATTATTGCAATAGATCCTTTTTTTATTATTCCAAGTTCATTCATCTCTGATTTTATTCGAGGTTGATTTTTCCCTTTTAAAGTTAAAATTTCATTAACGTTTTCAATAAGAATATCTACCGTTTTCATCTCAAATCCCAAATAGTTAAAAGAGAAACCTAGATTAAGGGTTTGCGGTGAAAAAAAATGATCAAAATAGTAGAATGTGTGCCAAATTTTAGTGAGGGAAAAGATAAATCAGTCATAGAAGCAATTTCAGGTGCTATTAAAGCAGTATCAGGAGTAAAACTACTGGACGTTGATCCAGGTGCAGACTTTAACAGAACTGTTTATACTTTTGTTGGTGAACCTGAATCTGTGCTTGAAGCCGCTTTTCAATCTGCTAAAATTGGTACAAGTCTTATTGATATGCGAAATCACAAAGGTGAACATGCTAGAATGGGGGCTTTAGATGTAATGCCTTTTATACCAATTAAAGGTGTTAATCAAAATGATTGCATCACTCTTTCAAAAAGATTTGGAAAAAGAATGGCAAAAGAATTAGGTGTTCCAGTATTTTTATACGCAAATTCTGCCATAAAATCAGATAGAATTAAACTTCCAGATATAAGAAAAGGTGAATATGAGTCTCTTGAAGAAAAATTTAAAGATCCTTCATTTAAACCAGATTATGGTAAACCAATATTTATTCCTAAAAGTGGAGCAACAGCAACAGGAGCAAGAGAAATACTTATTGCATATAATATAAATTTAAGCACAAATGATAAAACAATTGCCTCAAACATAGCTGGAAAAATTAGAACAAGCGGGATAATAAAAAAAGATAAAAACGGTGAAAAAATAATTAAATCAAATGGTAAACCTGAGAGAATACCAGGTAGATTCAAATTTGTTCAAGCAGGAGGTATGATGTATGATGAAAACATGGCTCAGGTTTCAATGAATCTATTAAACTTTCATAAAGTTTCAATGCATAATGTTTATGAGGCAGTAAAAGAGGAAGCAAATAAATTCAATATAAAGGTAACAGGCAGTGAAATAGTTGGATTAGTTCCCATGGAAGCTCTATTACTTGCAGGTAAATTTTATTCTAAGAAAGAAAAAATAGATAATATAAAAGAAGAAAAACTAGTTGAAATTGCTACAGAAAAACTAGGTTTATCAAATTTATATCCCTTCTTACCAGATGAAAAGATAATTGATTATATGGTTGAAGAAAAAAGTAAGCTTATCTCATTAAATATTAAACAATTTCTTACAGAACTTGCATCCTCATCGCCTGCACCTGGAGGTGGAAGTGTTGCAGCTTTATCTGGTGCATTATCATCAGCTTTATCAGCAATGGTCTGCAATCTTACTATTGGAAAAGATAAATATCAAGATGTTGAAAAAGATATCAAAAAATCTCTAAAAAAAATTGAAAAAATAAAATCAAAATTAATTGAATTAATAGATTTAGATACAAATGCATTTAATGAGGTTATCAAAGCCTTTAAAATGCCTAAAAAAACTGAAGAAGACATTAAAAAAAGGAAAAATGCAATACAAAAAGGTTATAAAAAAGCAGCTATGATTCCTTATAAAACCGCAAAAACTTGTCAAATGATTCTAGATATTGCTCAATTATTAGTAGAAAAAGGCAATAAAAATTCTATAACAGATGTTGCAGTTTCTGCACTAATGGCCAATTCGGGTGTAAAATCAGCAATATTAAATGTTAAAATTAATTTAGGATCAATAAATGATCAAAAATATGTAAAAGAAATATCAAAAGAATTAACTGAAATTGAAAAACAATCCGACATCCAAACAGATAAAATCATGAAAAATATTTTAAATCAAATCTAAAGCTTAGTAATACAATTTGTAAAATTGCAAAATTATAAGTATATCTATATAAGATTCATTCAGGAAAATGAAACCTGATATCGAAATTGAAAAATCTGTAAATATTCAAAACATTAACAATATTGCAGAAAAAGCTGGAATTAAGTCAGAGGAAATAATTCCATGTGGAGATTATAAGGCAAAAATTTCTTTAGACATAATTAAAAGAATTAAAGGGAATAAAGATGGAAAATTAATCCTCGTTACAACAATAAATCCAACCCCTGAAGGGGAAGGAAAAACCACAATAACAATAGGTCTCGCGCAAGCTTTAACTAAAATAGGTAAAAAAACAATGCTTGGAATTAGAGAGCCTTCATTAGGTCCAATAATGGGATTAAAAGGAGGCGCTACAGGGGGCGGATATTCTCAAGTCGCACCAATGGTGGACATCAACCTTCATTTTACAGGAGACATGCATGCAATAACAAGTGCAAATAATCTATTATCTAGTCTCTTAGATAATCATATACATCACGGTGATAAATTTCACATAGATCAGCGATATATTGTTTTTCCAAGAGTATTAGATATAAGTGACCGTGCTTTGAGAAATGTTGTCGTAGGTTTAGGGGGACCATATGATGGTGTTCCTCATGGAGATTCATTTTCAATTACGCCTGCATCAGAGATTATGGCAATTTTATGTTTATCCGAAAATTTGATGGATTTAAAGGAAAGATTAAGTAAAATAATCGTAGCTTATACTTACGATAATAACCCTATTACATCTAATGATTTAAAAGCGGTAGGCGCAATGACCGTTCTATTAAAAGAAGCGATTAAACCAAATCTTGTACAAACATTGGAAGGAACACCTGCTTTCGTCCATGGAGGGCCATTCGCAAATATAGCTCATGGAACTAGTAGTCTAATATCAACTAAAATTGGCTTAAATCTATCAGATTATTTTATTACCGAAGCTGGTTTTGGATCAGAACTTGGTGCTGAAAAATTTTTCAATATTGTATGTAGAACTGGCAACTTAAAACCTGATGCAGTCGTAATGGTTGTCAGTATTAGAGCACTTAAACATCATGGGGGTGGAAATGATCTTGATTCGGTTAAAAAAGGTTTAAAAAATCTAGAAAAACATATTGAAAATATTACTCAATTTGGAGTTCCATTAATTGTTGGGATAAATCATTTCAATAATGATAAAAATAAAGAAATTGATATTGTAGAAAAATTTTGTGAGTCAAAAGATATTCCTGTAGCTTTAGTAGATGTTTGGCAACAAGGTGGTGAGGGCGGAATTGAATTAGCTGGAAAATTAATAAATCTTATACATAATAAAAAATCAAAATTTCACTACCTTTATGATCTTAATCAACCAGTCAAAGAAAAAATTGAGATTATAGCAAAAAAAATGTATGGTGCAAATAGAGTCATATATACAATTTCTGCTGAAAAAGATATTAAGCTATGCAGTAATCAATGTCTAAATGAACTACCTATTTGTATCGCAAAAACACAATATTCTCTATCAGATGATTCAAATCTATTAAGTCGACCAAAAAATTTTAAAATAACAGTAAATAATATTAAATTTTCTGCAGGAGCCGGATTTTTAGTTCCAATGACGGGTAAAATTACAACAATGCCAGGTCTACCAGCTAAACCAGCAACTGAACAAATTAATATAGATAATACTGGAAGAATTTATGGCTTAGGTTAAAAAAGATTAGATGCGAATACTTTATATTATTCTGAAATATACTTGATATAATGTAAATATAAATTATGTTTACTAAGTGGGGGAAAATTAATAAAAAATATTATCAAAATATTTTTTATATTTAATTAAATAAATCCATGGAGGATAATAAAATGACATTAAAAGATCTTACATCACATATTGAAGATATAAAAAAATCATTAAATTCAGAATTAGAGCAAGTAGATCAAAAGGAACTAGAAAAAGAATTGAAAAAATTTCTAGAATATGGCGTTCCTATAGAACAAGCAAAAAAAACTATTATTAAAAAATTTGGTGGTGAAACAATTTTCAATAACCAATCTAATACAGATAGAACGTTAATATCAAAACTTCAACCAAATGACCAAAATGTTAACTTACTATGTCGAGTAATTTCAATAAACCCAAAAGATATTTTAGTTAAGGGCGAAAATAGGAAGATTTTTTTTGGAATTCTTGGAGATGAAAGTGGAACAATTTCATTTACAGCCTGGAATAATATCGATATAGAAAAAGAGGATGTTATTGAAATATCAAATGCTTATACAAGAGAATGGCAAGGAAATATTCAACTTAATTTTGGAGATAGAGTAAATATAGAAAAAACAGATAAAAATAAATTACCTCCCGAGGCTTTTAAACCAAAAAAAGTCAAAGTAAATGAATTAAAATCAGGTATTGGATCAGTTGATATAACAGTTTTAATATTGGAAATAAATGAACGAGTGGTAAATGTAAACGGAGAAAATAAAACAGTTTTTTCAGGAATTATTGGAGATGAAACAGGAAAAGCACAGTTTACATCGTGGTTTGATTTTAAAATTAAAGAAGGTTTAACCTATCAAATAACAGGAGGATATATAAAATCTTGGAGGGGGATTCCTCAGTTAACATTTGATGAAAATTCTACAGTAAAAAAACTATCTAAAAATACCATCGCAGAAGATGCTATAATTACAAAAAAATTGCAAATTCACGATTTAATCAATAAAAAAGGAGCAATTGATATTAAAATTGAAGGAACATTAATCGAAATAAAGGCTGGATCCGGTATTATTACTCGATGTTCAAAATGTAATCGAGCTTTAAGGGATAACGAATGCACAATACATGGTAAAATTGAAGGGAAAACTGATCTGAGAATTAAATCAATAGTTGATGATGGAACTGGAGCTATAAATATAATATTAAATAAAGATTTATCTGAAAAAATCTTAGATAAAAAATTCCAAGATTATGAAAAAATAAGTCAAGAGGATGCAATAAACGATATTTCAAAAAAATTATTTGCTCAAAGAGTTCTAGTAAGTGGAAACGCACTAAGTGATGATTATGGAACAACACTAATTGCAAAGGATATAGATATAATAAATATAGATATTAAACAAAAATCTGAGAAAATATTACAAGATTTGGAGGAATTACAATGAAAAGAGAACAAGCTTGGAGGATTTTTGCAAGTGAGTATAATGATTCAAAAATAGAAATAAAAGGAGAAGGAGAAATGGTTCCTTCATACATAATTACTCCTCTAGGTGCTAAAATCAACAGAGTCTTCATAATAGGAGTTCTAACTGATGTAGAAAATGTTTCAGATAGTGGAGATTTTGTGAGAGCTCATGTATCTGACCCTACTGGTGTTTTTACATTATACTCTGGACAATATCAGCTGGATATAACAAATGAATTATCAAATATCGAAGTACCTGCTTTCGTAGCTGTTGTTGGAAAAATAAGAACTTACGTACCTGAAGATGGTGAAGAAATGTATACCTCAATAAGACCAGAAAAAATAATTGAAGTTAATGCAGAAACAAGAGATAAATGGATTGTTGAAACTTGTGAAAGTACAAAATATAGAATTGAAGCTTATCTTGAAGCAAAAAAAATGAATGAACCAAAAATTGATGATTTAATCAAATTAGGATTCAATTCTAATCTCTCTGAAGGTATAGTAACCGCATTACAATCATATGAACGTATTGATTTTATGAAATACATTCAATTAATAAAGGAATCGTTAGAATTCATAAACCCAAATAAAAAAAATTCTTATGATGATAATAAAAAAATTGATAGAAAAGAAATTATCAATGATAAAGAAGAAAAAAATGAATTAACAGATGCAGATATTGAAGAAGAAAAGGCAATTTTTAAAGAAATTGAGAATAATGTCCTAGAAATTATTAAACAAAATGAAGATGAAGACGGCGCATCATGGGATTCAATAACTGAAAAATGTGAGAAAACAGGACTTGATAAAGATTCTATTGAAGAAGCAATAAATTCACTTATGGATAAAGGATTAATTTTTGAACCAGTTCTTGGAATAATAAAAACTACTTAAAAAAAAAAATTTGTAAAAATTTCATTTTGATACTATTTCTAGTTAATTTTAAATATTTTCTTTTAAAATACTATAATGGTTAGTTTGAGGATGGTGAATTAAATTAAAAAATTTAATGTAAACAAAAAATTACTAAATAAAAAAGATCCTTCACTATTTGAGCTATTTCAACTAGGTGATAGAGTTAAACGTACATATTTAGATGGCAATGCGGAGGAATATAGTGGAATAATTATGGAAATTTATACAGACAGTATTGACATTTATTGGGATTCACTTGATGGTAGATATCAACCACAAAAAATTGAAAATATATTTAATAATTACAAATTAAAAGATATATTTAATGGAAATAAAAATTATTCCCCAATAAAAAAGAATAAAGATATATTTAAAGATATTTTTAAAATTTTATATTTTGATATATTAATGTATATATATTAAAATATTTAATTCGTTATACAAGTAAATGAGAAAATTCAAAAACATGTAGTAAATACAAAGTAAATGCTAATTAGAGAAGGAATTGGATGAATAGAGAAGCGGGCCCATTAATAATTGCAATATTATTACCAATTATAGTGGTATTATTAATTTTTTTATATATAAATGGATATGACATTACTACATATTTTAAAAAAATTGATATAATTTATTATATAGTAGTTTTTCCAATAGCTTTGGGTTTGTTAGTCGCTATTTTAAGATATAAAAAAGAATAAATCATCAAATTTTAGATATTTAATTATGAATATTTTTAGATATATAATGTATAATAACAGATTCACCAACATTTTTAAATGATCTTGATACCCCGCCAACACCCAAATGTATGCCTCCAAAAATTCTTGACACACATAACACATTACTTTGTAAACTATATTTTTTTAATAATTCAAGTAAAATTCTACCAGGATGCCCAACCTCACCATCGTTTTTAAAGGAATTAAAAATTTGAGTATTATTCTCAGATAAATTTATTGCATAACAATGATGATTAGCTTTATTATATAATTTTTTATGAAGTTCAATGATTATATCAATTTCCTCTTTTTTTTCAATACAATATAAATGACCGAAAAAAATTGAGTTTTTTACAGTCAATTTTCCAACAGATAGCTCCTCCATGTAGCAAGATATAATAAAAAAGGATATAATAAATTTATTTCATAACACTATCTTAAAAAAAAACGGAAATATGTGTACAACAAACCATTTATAAACATAATCATACAATTAGATAGATAAATATGATTATTGCAGGACTTTTATCTAGTAAATCAGAGGCTGAAGAAATTGAATACATTGCAAAAATATTTACAGTAAAAAATAGGGTCCGATTTATTGTAAGAAAAGAATTTATCAATGAATTATTAAGTAAAGAAGAAAATCATAAATAAAATATAAATAGTATAATTTCAGTTTAAAATTGGACGAAATTATATGACTGTTTTAATTGTAGCTTCAAACAAAGATCCTGCAAGTTTAAATATTAAAAATTGTTTATTAAATCAATCAAAATGGGAAATTATTAACACATTTTATGAAAATGATGTATATAAAAATATTAAAAATAAAAAATTAATAATTGTAACTATTAATGATAAAAAAATATTTCACGACAATATTGAAATTGAAGTTCAAAAAACAATAGGATTAAAACCAAAACAGGCTATATTTATATCAAGACATACAAGTAAAACGGGTAACCCTACCTTAACTGTACACCCTATAGGTAATTTTAATAAAGCATTATTTGGAGGGAAAGATAAAACATTAATAAAAACCTCACCAATATTAATGACCAATCTATTGAGAATACTAAAAATTAATGCAGATGAAAATAACCTATATCACAATGTATGCTTCGAAGTAACTCATCACGGACCAAATATCTCAATTCCCTCATTATTTATTGAAGTTGGTAGTACTTTAGAAGAATGGGAAAAAATCTCACCAGCAAAAGTTGTAGCAAAAACCTTACTTGAATATTTTAACCCAGATAATAGAAAAAAACCTTCAAATGATATTCCAATTTTAGTAGGTTTAGGTGGTGGGCATTATGCCCCAAGATTTACCGACGTTGCATTAGAAAAAAAAGTAGCATTCGGCCACATGATACCTACATACCAAATCAATTCAGGTGTAATTGATGATGAAATAATTGGCAGTGTAATAAAAAATACGCCAAATTTTAGTGGAATATATATTCATAAAAAAGCTTTAAAAAAATCACAGGTAACAGAATTTAAAAAATTATTTCAAATTAAAGGAATTAATTTAATATCAAGTAAAGAATTGGAAAAAATAAATTAAATATTTTTGGTGGCAAGTAAATGCGCTTTTCTAATTGGTTCTGGAATTTTATAATAACAATATTCATCAATAATCGAAATAGTTGTATCATGAGATATTTTATGACCCGGAGATACAAATATTGGATTTTTAATATATTTAGATGAGAAAAAAGCACTACCAATAAGTTTATTATCAAATATCACTTTATTGCCTTCTAATTTCCCACATAGTTTGCTTTTTGCAACTCCAATACTTGGAATATTCATTTTAACACCAATAAATGAAGCAATTCCTAATCCAAAAGGATGAAGAATTCCATTACCATCTATCATCAATACATCTGGTTTATTTTCTAATTGTTCATACAATAATTGATAAAAATCTGCCTCCCTAAAAGTTAGATAGGTGGGAATATAAGGAAAAAAGTTTTTATCATGAATTATTTTTTCTTCAATAACCTTTTTTGTTTTATTATCCATAACAATACATGCTGCACAACAATTATCAAAATCATTTTGCGGATATGCAACATCAAAACCAGCAATAGTGTCAATTTTATCTAGACTATCCTCTAATTTTACTTTACAACTCAATTCAATTTGTTTTTTCCTTAATTTTTTTAATGGATAATCAGTTTTAAAATCATTAAAAAATACTTTTTCAAAATTATTAATTTTATTATCATAAACTTCGATATTATCCAATCTTAATCGTCTAATTTTATCATCAATTCCTAAGCCAAAACCACCAATATTTCCATCAGAATATACAATTTTAAAACAAGGCATATTATCGGCATTAGGATTTTGATTCATCATCCGACCAACAGCTCTTGATGCTCTAATATCTCCTAAGGCCAATGCAACAGCACCATAGCTAGAAACCATACCCTCTGGAATTTGCCTTACCAAATTATATGTATATTCATAAAGATCCATAAATTATAAAACAGTTATACATAATAAAATATTTTCATATAACTTTCAAATAAATTCTAATTTAAAGTGATAGCATGAATGAAATTAAATTTCTTGGTACTGCTGGAGCACGTTTTGTTGTTGCAAAACAAATGAGAAACTCTGGAGGGATATGGCTAAATCTTGAAAATACTAAAATTTTAATCGATCCCGGTCCAGGGTCATTAATTCGATGTTTAAATAGTAAACCAAAAATTATACCAAATGAGTTAAATGGAATTATTTTAACTCATCGACATATTGATCATTCAAATGATATTAATATTATGATTGAAGCAATGACAAATGGTGGTTTTAATAAAAAAGGTATAATATTTGCACCTATTGATTCTTTAGATAAAGATCCAGTAATACTAGAATATTTAAGAAATTATTTAGAAAAAATAGAAGTATTAGAAGAGAAAAAAACTTATAAAATTGGTAATATTAAATTTGAAACACCGATTAAACATATTCATGGTGTAGAAACTTATGGATTAAATTTTTTTGGAGGGAAATATCAAATATCGATAATATCTGATACAAAATATTTTGACAGTTTAGAAAATAATTACAAGGGAGATATCCTAATAATCAATGTTGTTTTATTAAATAATAATGATAATATATTTCATTTATCAATCAATGATGTTGAAAAAATTATTAGAAAAAATAAACCTAAATTAAGTATTATTACTCATTTTGGAATGACAATGATAAAAAATAAACCATGGGAAATAGCAAATGATTTATCAAAAAAAACTAATAGAAAAGTTATTGCCGCAAATGATGGAATGTCAATAAAAATTAATGATTATATATAATTAAAAAAAAAATATGAGAAATTAATATTATACATAAAAATTTCTTTCTTCAACAAATTTTGCTTTTCCCCCTACCCTAACTTTATTATTTTTCAAGTTAACATAAACTCTACCAGATCTTTTGATAATATCCCCCTGTTCACATATTAACTCCTTTTTAGATATTATTTTATTTAATAATAAATAACTACATACCGCTCCATTTGCTGTACCTGTTACTGGATCTTCATTAACCCCATATAACGGTGCAAAATTTCTTGCGTGATAAATTGAATCTGATTCAATTGTATCAAACGTAAAAATATGAATACTACCAACATTATACTTATTACAAATATCTTTAATTTTTTTAAAATTTGGTCTTATTTTCTTCATAATATTAAATGAATCAATGCATATTGGTAGTGTATAAAGTCCTGTAGTAACTATTTGTTTTGGTAACTTTTCATTTATTGAAATCTTTGAAATATTTAAAGAATCTGCAATTTCAGAATAATCTAAATTAATATTTCTTAATACTGGTTTTTTTTGAATCATCATGATTTTATCAAAAATTCCGTTTTTTGTATGATAAATTTCAACTGGAAGAATCCCGCTTTTTGTATTCTGTTTTAAAGAGATAAATCTTCTATTTGGAAAATAATTTTCTTTAAACATTGCATAAAATGTAGCAATCGTTGCATGACCACATAAATTAACTTCAACCTTAGAGGAAAAAAATCTCACATTATAATCCGCAATAATACTTGGAAAAATAAATGCTGTTTCAGAAACGTTTAATTTCTTACATATTAATCTCATTTGAGAATCTGTTAAAAATGGAGAATTTAATACAACTCCTGCAGGATTTCCGCCTAGCATTGAATCCGTAAAAGCATTAATTTTTTTAATTTTAATTTTCATAAAATTTTATTAAATGATTTTATTATTTTCTATGATTCCAATCATATGTGGAAAAACATTCATTTTCAAATTTTTTAGTTAGCTCTATCTCCTCTTTTGTTAATTCTCCATCAACTAGACTAATATTAAATTCTTCTTCAAATCCTTTTTTCATAGAATATGCAATTTCATTAAAAGTAGGTTCTTCACCAAGAATATGCTTAATTGAAGTAACGCGTTCTTTAACATTTGAAATTAATTTATCCTTAATTTTTTCGGTAGGAACTTTTAAAACTGAAAACATTTTTTCAACATTAACATCTGTTAAAACAGTACCATGTTGAAGAACTGTTTTTATTTTTCTTGTTTGAGCATTACCTGATATTTTTTTTCCATTTGAAATTATATCATTTATCGGAGAGTAATTACTTTCAATCCCTAGATTATTAAGTCCTTTTATAATAGCTCCACAAATCCTACCATAACTTTCTAAAATATTTTTTGGAATTGAAGGGTGAGATTCAGAGATAACAATACTATAAGTTAATTCATTTTCATGAAATACAGCACCACCGCCAGTAATTCTCCTTACATAATCAATATTGAGTTTATTACATGCATCTAATTCAACCTCATCTTTTAAACTCTGAAAATATCCGATAGAAATAGCTGAAGGTTTCCAACCATAAAATCTAACAGTAGGTGGAACAGAATTCTTTGAATGAGATAACATGACAGCGCGATCTATAGCCATATTAGTATATGCACTAAGATAACCTGTTTGTAATAATCTCCATTTATCCATCATTTTTTACACATCATAATTCCTTTTGTTATTCCTTCTAAATCTAATCCAATGAATTGTATCTTATAATTATTAACAATGGATTCAATTTTTTTAAATATAATATCATTTTCCATAACTGTATTTTTTAATTCATTTTCAATAAGTTCAATCGATTCTTCAGGATATGCAAAAAAATCTCCCGATATATTTAAATCGTTAATTATATTTGTTTTTTCGTTATAATCTAAACTTATTTTCAAGATTTTACCTTTTGGAATTTTATATACCGATTTAGTTCTCATTATTAAAACCCTAGATTGAATAAATCTTTATAAGATTCATCTTTTTATTTTCAATTTATTGCTCTATTAGCATGGTATGAGCTTCTAACTAAAGGGCCAGATTCAACATTTTTGAATCCAATTTTTTCACCAAATTTTTTATATTCATTAAATTCCTTAGGTGTGTAATATTTAATGATTTTTGCATGATAAATTGTTGGTTGTAAATATTGTCCAATAGTTATAAAATCAACTTTATTTTTATATAAATCTTCCATAGTATTAATTATTTCATTTTTCTTTTCACCTAAACCTAACATAAATCCAGATTTAGTTTTAATTTTCTTATCAAATTTTTTTATATTTTTTAAAATTGATAAACTTGTCTCATAATTTCCCTCAGGTCGAATATTTTGAAATAATCTTTTACAAACTTCAATATTATGATTTATCACATCTGGTTTTGATTTTATTATTCGTTCTAAGGACCCCATATTACCCGAAAAATCAGGAATAAGAACTTCAATCATACATTTATTTGTAAGTTTTCTAATTTCTTTTACTGTTTTATAAAATATATTAGCCCCCCCATCAACTAAATCATCCCTAGTAACTGATGTAATAACAACATACTTTAAACCTAATTTTTTTACACTTTCTGCAACATCAAAAGGTTCATTTGGGTTTAAAGGACTTGGTTTACCATGTCTAACATTACAGTATAAACAATTCCTTGAACAAATATCACCTAATATAAGAAAAACTGCTGTTTTATTATTAAAACATTCGACAATATTTGGACATTTTGCTTCTTCGCAAATAGTGTTTAGTTTTGCATTTCTCAAAATGTTTTTCATCTCTGTAAATGTTTTTCCCCCACGAAGAGGAACCTTTAACCAATCCGGATGACGTCTTTTATTCATTTATACACCCATTAATACTCTCAATAAATCACGTAATCCTGGTGCAAATCCAAGAATAAATATTCCAATTTTTAACAGATTTACTAAGCGAGGATAATTTTCAAATTCCTTTTTATAAACTATATCAAATATATATATTACTAGAATTATTAAAATAAATTTTACAATAGGAAATAAAGGTGGCCATATGTTCATAATGAAATCTGATGCTGGATGTTTCTCATAATAAGAGGGTATTCCCATTTTTAAAGGATCATAAATACTAATATAACTCGCGATAGCATCAATCATATGACCCGTGATCATTGCTAAATTTAAAGGTTTAGAAAAAATTGCAAAAATCTTATATTTTTTAAATAACTTTGAAACTAAAAAAACTATAAATATTATTGAAAATACTAACAAAATAACTAAAAGAAATACATCAAATCTTATAAGATTATTATTTCCCAAAGAATTTCTAAATATCCGTTGAATAGTAAAATATATAAAAGGAGTTAAAAACAATATTCCTCCAAGAAACAATATTGAATTAAGATTTAAATAATTAATTTTGAATTTGTTTTGAATGAAATAACCAATTGTTAAAAAAAATAAAAACCACAATAATATTTGAAAATAAATAATTGGTGTAATAAACAGATATACTAATGGTTCAATAAAAAATTCAGAATCTTCTAAAACTCGAGTTACTGATCCCGCTATTATATATGGTATAATAGAAAGACAGAAGATCCAATTTACCGAAATATTCCATCGTTCTAACAATTTATATAATGCAAATAGAATTGAAACAATTAATAATCCATATACCAATTCTGACACTAGGGTAAATTTTTCTTCAGCTTGAATTCCATTATAATATATTGAATAACCCATAGCATCAGAAACAATAGGTCCCCAGAAATATCTCCAAATAAATTGATCATAAAATATTGTTGGTAAAAATATACATCCAACTGATATTGCTAAAATAATAAATAATATAATTCCAATTAAAATACTAAATTTTTTCTGATTATAAAAATTTATTAAATCCATAATGAAGTACCTAAATAAAAAATAATATATTAATATAATCTTCAATTAAAAGTTATCATCAATTGGTAAGATTTCATATATATCTTCAAATTTTTTACTAATAAAACCATTTTGAGTATTAATTACAATAAAACCTTCTTGATGATTAACTTCTTTAATTATTCCAAAATCATAATAGACTTCTTCAAATTCTGATTCAATATTCTTGGGTTTTGAAACTATTTGACAGTTTTTCCCTACAAAATAATCTAATTTTAAATATTCCATTTTCCCACTCTAGACAATTTTCTTTATATTTTCATAATGATTTATTATTTTAAGTAAATTTTTGTATAAATCTTAATAAAGATTTAAATTAAATAAAAAATACATGTAATTCTATTTAAATCAAATTTAAACAGCATAGCATCATTCAAAATCGCATTTTATATGTACTTTAATATCATTTATTTTTGCCCATAAATCATTATATTCAGTAGGTTTTATTACACCTGCTTCGTACAATTCTTTAACAGAATTTTTTATAACTTCAATTTTTTCAAGAATTTCTTCAGATTCCATTTATATTCTCTCCATTATGGAATATAATAATACTAACATATTAATATTATTACTAATTGCATAAAAACTAAATTTATTAAACCTAAAATAATTGTCATGACATATAAAAAATATACCGAATAAACAAAATATAAATTTAATATTAATTATAAAATTCTTGATAAAAATTCTTAGATCGGAATTATTATATATGAATATTTTAGTATACGAAATCTGTTATGAACCGATTTACAAAATCTAAGACGATGATATTCCCTAGAGAAATTATTGTTGGACATAAAACAACCGCTCAAGTGGCAGAACTTTGCAATAGAATTATAAGAGGAAAAAATGCTTTAATTGTTGCTGATAAAACCACAAAAAAATTATCTGGAAATGAAATTTTAAAAATTCTTAAAAAAGCAAATTATGAGGTAAAAGAAATAATTGTAAATGCAGCAAACATATCAGAAGTAAACAATGTAATAAATTTTGCTCATAAGCATAAGATAGATATGCTTTTAGGAGTAGGTGGAGGAAGCGTTATTGATGTTACAAAACTTGCAGCATTTGAGTTATCAACACCTTTTATTAGTGTGCCAACCTGTGCATCTCATGATGGAGTTGCATCCCCTAGAGCTTCTTTGAAACATAAATCCGGTTCCGTATCAAAAACTGCTTCATCACCATTAGCGGTACTTGCAGATACGGAAATAATTTATAAAGCACCATATAAAATGTTAGCCTCGGGATGTGCTGATGCAATATCAAATATATCTGCAGTAATGGATTGGAAATTAGCCAATAGATTAAAACATGAAGAATATAGTAGTCATGCAGCAGTATTGGCTGAAACTGCAGCTCAGTTAATCATGGATCATGCGGATGAAATCAAACCAGATATTGAAAAATCTGCCTGGATTGCAGTAAAAGCAATGATAGTTTCAGGTGTTGCAATGAGCGTAGCTGGAAATACGCGTCCAGCATCAGGATCTGAACATATGTTTTCACACATGTTAGATCATTTAGGACCAGGAATACTATTAAAAGGAAGGAGAAAAAAAAAACCATTACATGGAGAACAATGTGGTATTGGTGCAATAATGATGGTATATTTACATGGCGGAGATTGGGAGAAAATAAGAGACTCACTTAAAAAAATAGGCGCCCCAACAACCTCTGAAGAATTAGGTGTTTCAAAGAAAAAAATTATTGAAGCACTAGTTAGAGCACATGAAATACGACCCGAAAGATATACAATATTAGGTGAAACAGGACTAACTGAAAAAGCAGCAAAAACATTAGCAAAACAAACAGGTGTAATATAAAAATCAATGACAAACAACATTATAAATTAAAGCATCATCTTTACCATAATTTTCTTTTCCAAATGAATCAGATAAATCTCCAACAATTTTTTCCCAATATATCGTATTAATATTAGAATTATTGTGATTATTATCAGTTGTTTGAGAAAAACCTAAGCAAATTATTGAATTACCTTTAATACCACAATTCCACACTTCAACAATAATCTTTACTTTTTCATTAGGCTTCTTTAAATTATCAATTCCATCAAAAATACTATATTTTGATTTATGTCCATTTTTTAAAAATCTTTCCCCAGAAATCTTTGAATTTCTATCCAATATAATACCACTCTCCAACATAGAATCAATGATATCCTCAATTTTATCGCTAAGTTCATTTTCATCTAATAAAACCAAAGTTTTAATTGTCGTAACTATTAAAAAATTAGTATAATTACTATCAATTTCATATCTAATAGAAGCCCACTTTTCAAATCCATATAATCGAGATTCAATATTTCTATAATCTAAATTCTCAAACCATTCACCATTTAAGAAATCATGATGAATAAAAGCAACATTTAATTCAGCATTAGTAAAAAAAATAAAAAATAAAATAATAACAAAAATTAAAATTAAAATAATTCCAAACTTAAATTTTATTTTAGAGTCACCATTCCCATTCACATTTTAAGGATATCTATTTTTATATTTTAAATTAACGAATAAAAAACATAAGTTACAAAATTTTATTGATAAAAAAAAAATCTCAAATTGTTTTTAATAAATCAGATATTTTCTTTAGCTTATCTTTCTCATTTGGAAGCGTTATAGATGATTTCCATCCTTTCTCACCATTTGATAAATAAAAACCTCTAGATATAGAAATAAATTCATTTTCACCAATATCCGTTTTTGCTTTCTTTCGCGCAATTTCAACGAAGTTATTTTTACCAAATTTAACTTCCTCAGCTTTTATAGTTTCAAAATCCACCATATTATAAATCCTCCATATAATGATATAATTTAATTATTATGTAAATTTATTATTACTATATATTATTTTTTAAATTAAAGAATTTTAAATATAATTAAAGATATTAGAACAAATAATCATATTTATTTATTTAATCCCGCTTCCTTTTTAATTAAATCTGCTTTATCAATTTTTTCCCAGGTAAAATCAGGATCATTTCTTCCAAAATGTCCATAAGATGCTGTTTTCTTAAATATTGGTCTTCTAAGATTAAGATGATTTATAATCTCATGAGGAGTTAATGGAAAAAACTCATTAACTAAATCTTGAATTTTTTCAATAGAGATTTTATTAGTTCCAAAACAATCAATATTAACAGAAACTGGTTCTGAAACGCCAATCGCATAAGCTAACTGTATTTCACATTTATCTGCAATTCCCGCAGCAACAATATTCTTTGCAATATACCTTGATGCATAAGCCGCACTTCTATCAACTTTTGTTGGATCCTTCCCAGAGAAAGCTCCACCGCCATGTCTTCCCACACCACCATAAGTATCAACAATAATTTTTCTACCTGTAAGTCCAGCATCTGCATAAGGTCCACCTCTTACAAAAGCTCCAGTCGGATTAACATGAAATATTGTGTTTTTATCAACCCAATCCTTACATACAGGTTTAATTATTTGTTCAATTACATCTTTTTTAATTCTTTCATGAGATATAGCTCCTTCATGTTGTGTTGAAACAACTATAGTATCAGCTCTCAGAGGTTTTCCATTTTTACCATATTCAATTGAAACTTGAGATTTTCCATCAGGTCTTAAATAATTAATAACTCCATTTTTTCTTGAATCAGATAATTTTTTAGTTAATTTATGAGCAAGAATAATTGGTAAAGGCATTAATTCTTTTGTTTCATTGCATGCATAACCATACATCATACCTTGATCTCCCGCACCTTGTTTTTTATGTAAACCCTCACCCTCAGATACACCCTGAGAAATATCAGGGCTTTGAGCTGTAATTTGAACCCATACTGAACAAGTCTCCCATTCGATTCCAAAACTAGCCTCTGTATAGCCAATATCCTTAATGGCATCTCTAACTATCCTTGGAATATCTATATAGCCTTTAGTAGTCATTTCACCAAAAACCATGACTCCTCCATTTTTTGTACTTGTTTCAATCGCAACTCTTGAATATTTATCTTGCCTTAAAGCTTCATCAAGAAGTGAATCAGAGATAATATCACACATCTTATCAGGATGCCCTTCAGTTACTGACTCAGAACTAATTAGTATTTTTCTATTTGTCATTATTAATCACCTAAGAATAACTATTATAGCCTCCATTAATATAAAAAAAGAAACTAAAACATAGTTATTAATTTTTTTAAAAAAAAACAATAATTTATTAATCCATTTTTCTTGTTGACCAAATTTCTTCTTCAAGTTGATTATAAATATCTTCTTGATTTGTATCTTCAATGACAGGAATAGGTTGTTTCTTATCAAATAGGGTTGTTTTAATTGGTTTAATTTTTTCTTCCGCATATTTTAAAATTATCTCTTTTTTCAGTTGCCAATAATGAGTTCTCCATTCTCGGCCATCATAAAGAGTGGTTTCCTCTCGTTCTGTTGCAAGCATTCCTTCCTCTTCAAGAATATAAAATAATTGTCGATCTTCAGGATCTAAAACATTATCTATTACTCTATCATCAAATCCAAATATATCAAGAACGAATCCAGCGTCACGTTTTGCCTCATCAACTTCAACTCCAACTCTGTTTGCAATAGCTTTTGATAAATTTTCTAATGTAACAATATTCATAAATATAAACCTCTTCTCTCAATTTAATAGTTTGAACCATATTATTTGTAAATAGCACTATATATAGTTTTCCATCAATAAAAGAATCTTTAACCAACAAAAAATTTATAAGTATAAATACTAGTATCATAAAAATAATGATAAAAGAAAAAAACTTAGATGAATTTTCTGGAGAATGGATTCTATTATTTAATGATTCAATTATCGATCATAGTTATAATGTTGAGGATATGCTTAAATTAGCTGAAGAAAAATACCCTGAAGAAAAATTTCCTGATGCGACTATAAAAATATCAAAAGTATTATCTGGAGATTTTCAATTACATTAATCATATGTTAGACAAAAGAATGATATTTGATTATATTAAATATCCGATAATCCCAGTTAAATTTTTTTACAAAGATAAAAAAACACCTTTTATAGAAGCTTTATTAGATTCTGGTGGAGATTTTATTGTTATTCCCATGCCAATTGCTAAATATTTAGATTTAAAATTGGAAAAAGCAGGAGAAGTGGATACAGCAGGGGGTGCTGTCTCATTGTTTAAAGCATATATTGATATAACAATCGGAAAAAATGGCGGTATAGCTGAATATAAAAATAATTTAATACATGTATCAACTAGAAACGATATACCCGTATTATTAGGTAGATCACCTTTGTTCGAGGATTATGAAATTACATTTAAAAAGCACAGTAATCAACTTATTCTAAAGGAAAGTAAGCAATTATTCCAATAATAATTAACTTAATATCTAATACCTCGATTTCTTTTTCAAATGATTTTTTAGGCAAGTTAACATTACAGTAGATGCCAAAGTTGATAATATATTTGTATAATAATTAAACAATAAAAATTTCGAATCTAAGACTCTTGATTAATAACTTGAGATAAAGCTGTAATATTTATTGATAAACCATTTATTATTTCATCAGAAGTGTTTTGATTAGTCGTAATCAATAAAACATTCTAAAAAGAAAAACCCTTTGTTTAATATAAAAATATAAAATTATCTTTTATTTCCCCATAATAAGTCTTTTTGCAAGTTTTTCTGATAATTCACTTCTAGTTTCCTTTATCAAAGTATCTATTTCATAATCTAGTCTAATTATATCTACATCATTATTTCTTTCATCATAAATCGCAAAACTAGTTTTATAATTTTTATCTCTTGGTTGCCCAACACTGCCTGAATTGACAATTATTGTATTATGGATTTTTTTAATAAATGGTTTATGGGTTTGACCCATAATAATTATATCAGGAATTTTATCAAATAATTCATTTAAAAAAAAATTGTCAACATCTTCATAGTAAACATAATCGTGAAAAGGGTTTGATGGTGAACCATGTGTCATATAAACAAGCTTTCCACTAATTTTTCCAGTATATGTTTTTTGTAATTTTTTTAAAAATTCTTTATTTTTATGTTTGATATTTCTCTTCGTCCATGCAATTGCTTGCTTTGCATAAATATTAAAATTTGTTGAAATTGAGTCATCAAAAATTGCTTTATCATGATTTCCAAGTACTGAAATAACATTATTTGCTTTTATCCATTCTATTGTTTCATTCGGTCTCGTATAATAACCTACAATATCTCCCGCACATAAGATTTTATTAAATTTAATTTTTGATATATAATTAGCAATTACTTTCAATGCATAATAATTAGCATGAATATCTGACATTATACATAAGCTATATATATGGGAATAATTATAACGGCTAGGCTATTTCAGTGTTAAATCATATAGAGTATGGTATATAAATTTAAATGAAGTAGAAGTTGAGTCCCGGTCTAGATTGGGCCTGTAGCTCAGCTAGGTAGAGCATCTGGCTTTTAACCAGGTGGCCAAGGGTTCGAATCCCTTCAGGCCCGCTAAAAATAATTGGAATACTAGGAGGAAAAATTAAAAATGGTTATTAATAAGGTTTTATTTGATATCATGAACCATGATCTAGTGCCCTTCCATCAAATAATTTCTGAAAAAGAAAAAACAGATTTACTAAAAAAATATAAAATTGAATCTAACCAAATACCAAAAATTTTAGATACAGATCCAGTTTGTATTTCTATAGGGGCTAAACCGGGACAAATATTAAAAATTAAAAGAAAAAGTCATACTGCAGAAGAATCTTTTTCATATAGATTTGTTGTTGAAAGTAGTGTGTAATAGGTGTAAATAAATGAGAGAACTTGTTGATTCCTTTTATAAAGACCGAAGTATTGTTAACCATCAAATTGCATCATATAATGATTTTTTAGAACGAAGATTACAAAATATTGTGGATAGTACAATAATTGGTCAAGAAGATGAGATGGAAAGAGGGCATATCTATCCAGAAATTGAAGGGTATAAAATAAAATTTGGAAAAATAAAAATTAAATCACCTCAAGTTAAAGAAGCCGATGGAACAACACGATCTTTAACTCCCATGGAAGCAAGACTTAGAGATTTAACTTATGAAGCCCCAATATCTCTTGAATTTATTCCAGTTAAAGATGAGGTTGAGTATGAGCCTGAAGAAGTAAAAATTGGTGAACTTCCAATAATGTTAAAATCAAAGGCGTGTAATTTAGCAAAATATAATATTGAGAGGAAAAGAGAACGTGATTTAACATATGATGAATATGATAAGGAATTAATAAATTTACAAGAAGATCCTTTGGATCCTGGCGGATATTTTATTAGCAATGGAACTGAGAGGGTTTTAATTACTGTTGAAGATTTGGCTCCTAATAGAGTTTTAGTTGAAACAACGAGAAGATATGGTAATGCTGTAGAGGTTGCAAAGGTCTTTTCTCAAAGAGAAGGTTATCGAGCTTTAACTGTTGTTGAAAAAAAGAAAGACGGCATGCTAATGGTTTCTTTGCCAACTACCTATGGTCAAATACCATTAATGATATTATTAAGAGCTTTAGGTATGGAAAATGACGAGGAAATCGTAGATGTAATTAGCGTGGATCCATTAATGGAACCTTTTGTCTTTGCTAATATTGAAGAATGTGCTAATGAATATGGAATTACTTCAATGGAGGAAGCAGTTGCTTATTTAGGTAAAAAATTTGCTGGCGGTCAAGCAAAAGAATATAGAATTAAAAGAGTTGAAACATTATTAGATAGGAATTTACTACCTCATCTAGGTAATGAACCAACAGATCGAGTTACTAAAGCTATTTTTATGGCAAGAATGGGTATGGCAGTATTAGAATTAGCATTGTCTAAACGAGAGGAAGACGACAAAGATCATTATGCAAATAAGAGATTGAAACTTGCAGGAGATTTAATGGAAGATCTATTCCGTGTCTCATTTACTGCACTATGTAAAGATTTAAAATATCAAATTGAAAGAGTCCATGCAAAAGGTAAAGAAATTAAGATTAGCTCATCACTTAGATCAGATGTATTAAGTCAACGAATTCACCATGCTCTAGCAACTGGGAATTGGGTTGGTGGAAGAGCAGGAATATCTCAACTTCTTGATAGAACTAGTAATCTTGCTGTTCTAAGTCATCTGAGAAGAGTAACTTCACCTCTTACAAGATCTCAACCTCATTTTGAAGCAAGAGATTTACACTCCACTCAATGGGGTAGATTATGTCCAAATGAAACTCCTGAAGGGCCAAATTGTGGTTTAGTAAAAAATCTAGCATTAACCGTTGAAATATCCGAGGGATTCCAGGAAAAAGAAGTAGAAAATATGCTGAAAGATCTCAATGTAAAAGAAATTTCTAAGAAATCAATTGGAACGAGAGTATATCTAAATGGTGATTTAATAGGAATGCACCATAATGGTAAAGAATTATTAGGTGAAATAAAAGATAGGAGAAGAAAAGGACTAATCAACAATGAAGTAAATGTTGCATTTTATGAAGATGAAAATGACCTTATTGTTAATTGTGATTGCGGAAGATTAAGAAGACCATTAGCAGTTGTTGAAAATGGTAAATTATTATTTTCAAAGAAATACCTGCAAAGTATACTTAAAGGAGACAAGAAATGGATTGATCTCGTTAATGAAGGTATAATTGAATATATAGATGCTGAAGAAGAAGAAAATTGCTTAATAGCACTTAAAGAAGATAATATTACAAAAGATCATTCGCATATGGAACTAGATTCAATGTGTATATTAGGTATTGGATCATCTCTTGTACCTTACCCTGAACATAATTCATCCCCTAGAATTACCATGGGGGCTGGAATGGGTAAACAATCCCTTGGTTTTGGAGCATCAAATTATCGAATAAGACCAGATACCCGAGGACATTTACTTCATTATCCTCAAGCACCATTAGTTCAAACTCATCCCGCTAAATATTTGAAATTTCAAAGAAGACCTGCTGGACAAAATTTCATTGTTGGAGTAGCTTCATTTAAAGGATACAATATGGAAGATGCACTAATAATCAATAAAGCTAGTATAGAACGAGGAATGGGTAGAAGTACTTTTTTTAGAACATACAGTAGCGAGGAAAAAAGATATCCCGGCGGTCAAGAAGATCATTTTGAAATTCCAGATCCAGAATGTAGAGGTGTAAGAAGTGAAGATTCCTATATAAACCTTGGAGAAGATGGTTTAATATCTCCCGAATGTGATGCAAAAAGTGGAGAAGTATTAGTTGGAAAAACATCGCCTCCAAGATTCCTTGAAGAGCCGACCGATTTTTTAACTCCTCAAAAAAGACGTGAGACATCAGTAACAGTACAACATGGAGAAGGTGGAACAGTCGATAAAGTAATGTTATCAGAATCAGTAAATGGTTCAAGAATGGTAAAAATTAAAGTTAGGGAACAACGAATCCCTGAATATGGTGATAAGTTCGCCTCTAAACATGGACAAAAAGGAGTAATAGGATTTATAGTACCTCAAGAAAATATGCCATTTAATGAAAACGGTATGACGCCTGATTTAATTATAAACCCACATGCAATTCCTAGTAGAATGACTGTTGGTCATGTACTTGAAATGATAGGAGGAAAAGTAGGAGCATTGGATGGTAGATTTGTAGATGGTACAGCTTTTACTGGTGAGATCGAGGATGCCTTACGTGAATCATTAGTTAAAAATGGTTTCAAACATAACGGTAAAGAATTATTATTCAATGGAGAAACAGGTAAACCTCTTGAAGTTGATATTTTCATAGGATGCATTTACTATCAGAAGTTACATCATATGGTTGCTGGAAAAATCCATGCAAGATCCCGAGGACCTGTTCAAATTTTAACAAGACAACCAACAGAAGGAAGAGCAAGAGAAGGTGGTTTAAGATTTGGAGAGATGGAAAGAGACTGTCTGATTGGACATGGTGCATCAATGGTTATCAAAGATCGGTTATTAGATGAATCAGATCTTACAATAAAATATGTATGTAACAACTGTGGTCATGTAGCAATTCGAGATAGACATGGAAACATGCGTTGTTCAATTTGTGGTGATAAAGCAATGATATATCCAATTGAAATGAGTTATGCATTCAAACTTTTAATGGATGAATTAAAATCAATGGGAATAGCTCCAAGATTAAAATTAGATTCATTAGTATAATAAAATGGTTAAATAAAAGGTTTAATTATGGAAAGAACAAATAGTATTACTAAAAAGATTGGAAGTATTTATTTTTCACTTCTTTCACCAAATGAAATTCGAAAAATGAGTGGTACAAAAGTCATAACAGCTGATACCTATGATGATGATGGTTTTCCAATAACAATGGGTTTAATGGATCCTAGAATGGGTGTTATTGAACCTGGACTCAGATGTAAAACATGTGGTCAAAGAGTTGGAAAGGACAAATGTCCAGGTCATTTTGGCCATATAGATTTAGCAATGCCTGTTATTCATGTTGGACATATAAAATCAATTCGAGACTGTCTTAGGTCAACATGCAGACAATGTGGCCACTTACTTTTAACTGATAAACAAAAAGCAGATTACGTTGAAGAATTAAAAAAATATGAAGAAGAGGGAAAAAATAAAGCACCATTATTCAAACAAATTATCACTGAAAGTAGAAAATCAGATAAATGTATATCCTGTGGAAGAGAAGTCGGTAAAATCGAGTTAGATAAACCCACTTCTCTAAGAGAGAATGGTAAAAAATTAACGCCATCAGAAGTTCGAGAATGGCTTGAAAAAATAAGAGATGAAGAATTACCTCTACTTGACATAAATATTAAATCCGCAAGACCCGAATGGATGATATTAACTGTTTTACCAGTACCGCCTGTTACAACAAGACCATCTGTTACATTACAATCTGGTGAAAGATCAGAGGATGATTTAACACATAAATTAGTTGACGTTATTAGAATAAACCAAAGATTACAGGAAAATAGAGATGCAGGAGCCCCTCAGTTAATAGTTGAAGATTTATGGGAATTATTACAGTATCATATAACAACATATCTTGATAATCAAACTTCAGGCATACCGCCCGCACGTCATCGTTCAGGTAGACCATTAAAAACACTTGCTCAACGTTTAAAGGGTAAGGAAGGAAGATTTAGAAGTAATCTCTCAGGTAAACGTGTTAATTTTTCTGCACGTACAGTAATATCACCAGATCCAAATTTATCAATTAATGAAGTAGGAGTACCCCGAAAAATTGCTGAAGAATTAACGGTACCAGTAAGAGTTACAGTACACAACATCACTTGGTGTAAGAAACTGATTACTGAAAAATATTCCAAAAAAAATAGCCCAGATGATTACCTTGCTGGAGTAAACTATGTAATTAAAGAATCCGAAGGTATGAAACGTAGAATAAAGGTTACTGAAAAAAATGCTGAAACAGTTTCTGAAAAACTCGAGATTGGTTCAATAATTGAAAGGCAGCTAATGGAAAATGATCTTGCATTATTTAACAGGCAACCATCATTACATAGAATGTCGATGATGGCCCATAGAGTAAAGATTGTTCCAAATAAAACATTTAGATTTAATTTATGTGTATGTCCCCCTTACAATGCAGATTTCGATGGAGATGAAATGAATCTTCATATATTGCAAGGTGAAGAAGCGAAAGCTGAAGCTGAAATATTAATGAAAGTACAAGAAAACATATTATCACCCCGATTCGGGGGGGCAATAATTGGAGGTATACATGATATAATTTCAGGAACCTTCATTCTAACAAATAAAAAAAGGAAAGTACCAATTGCTGATGCATCTCATATTCTTGGAGCAACAGGATTTGAAGGAAAAATTCTAAAAACCCAAATAGAAGATGGTAAGAGATATATAATGGGTGAAGATATTTTTAGCACTTTACTTCCAGATGATCTTAATTTAGAATATAAATCAAAAATATGTCTAAATTGTGATAATTGTACGGCACCAAAATGTCCTCATAACGCATATGTTATAATAAAAAAAGGAATTTTAAAGCAAGGAACAATAGATGAAAATAGCATTGGTGCATTTAAAGGTAGAATACTTGATAGAATAATAAGAGATCATGGTATGGATGCAGGGAGAGAATTTATAGATAATGTAACAAGACTTGGAATTGCAGTAATTACATTATTTGGTTTTACAACAAGTATAGATGATGAAGATATTCCAGATGAAGCTCGAAGGCAAATAGAAGAAGGATTAGATAAAGGGATGAAAAAAATAAGAAATCTAGTAAAAGCCTATGAAAATGATGAGTTAGAATCACTACCGGGACGAAGCTTGAAAGAGACGCTGGAAATGGAAATAATGAGAGCAACAGGACGTGCAAGAGATTTAGCTGGAGAAATAGCAGGTAAACATCTTGGACTTGAAAATAGTGCAGTTATTATGGCAAAATCCGGAGCGAGAGGATCAATGCTTAACCTTTCTCAAATGTCGGGTTGTGTTGGTCAACAAGCTGTAAGAGGAGAAAGAATACATCGAGGTTATCAAAACCGAACCTTACCGCATTTTAAGAAAGGAGATTTAGGTGCAAGTGCAAAAGGATTTGTCGCTTCAAACTACAAAAAAGGATTATCACCTACAGAATATTTCTTCCATTCAATGGGGGGAAGAGAAGGTCTTGTGGATACAGCTGTACGAACATCTAGATCAGGTTATATGCAAAGACGATTAATTAATGCATTAGAAGATGTAAAAGTAGAAAACGATAGTACCGTAAGACATGCTGGAGGGCAAATAATTCAATTCACCTATGGTGAAGATGGAATTGACCCTGCAAGAAGTCTTGCAGGTAAATCAATAGATGTTAACAGAATAGTAAATGATATTAAAGAGGGGGTATAAAATGCCAAGAAAAAAACAAGAAAAAAATATTGATGAAGACAAGAAAAAACCCTCTGCAGATAAAAAAACTAAGAAAAAAACAATTATTAAAACAAAAAAAGATATTAAAGTAAAAAAAGAACCAGTCAAAAAACAAACAAAAAAAGAAAAAATCATTGAAGAAAAATTAATCAAAGTAAAACCATCCAAAAAATTCAAGAAACCAGAAGAATCAGAAGAACGTAAGAAAATAAGAAAAAAAATTAATGAAACAATAAAAGAGGGGTATCTACCTCCATCAATTATTAATGAAATAATAAATGAGGTAATTAAAAATAAATCAATTGAAAAAAAATTAAAACAAATTATATCAAGAGCAATAGAGGATTACAAGAAAAATCTTATTGATCCCTCAGAAGCATGTGGCATTGTTGGAGCGCAATCTATAGGTGAACCTGGTACTCAGATGACGATGAGAACATTTCATTATGCGGGTGTTGCAGAAATCAATGTTACACTTGGTCTTCCAAGACTTATTGAAATTGTAGATGCTAGATCAATACCATCAACTCCAATGATGAGTATATATCTATTAGATGATTATAGAAAAAAACCTGAACTTGCAAAAGAAGTGGCCAATCAAGTTGAGATTACTAGATTAAATGATGTTGCTGAAATTGAAGCAGATTTAGCAAATTTATCAATTATGATAAAACCTAATAAAAAATCAACAGAAAAAAAAGATATATCTGATGATGATTTAATTGAAGGAATTAAAAAAATCAAAAAGATTGAAGCTAAAAAAGGGAAAAAAGGAATTAAAATAACTTTAGATGATCCAAGTTATAAAACATTGCTCGATATAAATGAAAAATTAAAAGTTTTAAAAGTTAAAGGAATAGATGGTATAAAAAGAATTATTATTAGAAAAGAACCTGAAGAAGGTTATGTTATTTATAGTGAAGGTAGCAATTTAAAAAAGGTTTTAGAAATCGAAGGAGTTGACCCTTATAGAACAACATGTAATGATATTCAAGCAGTAGGTAGAGTACTTGGTATTGAAGCTGCTAGAAATATGATAATACAAGAAGCACATAACACTTTATCTGAACAGGGTTTAGATGTAGATGAAAGACATATAATGCTAGTAGCAGATGTAATGACTGCTGATGGACAAATAAGAGCAATAGGAAGACATGGCGTAAGTGGAGAAAAAAGTTCTGTATTATCAAGAGCTGCTTTTGAAATAACTGTAGCTCATCTATTACAAGCAAGTAGAACAGGTGAAGGAGATGAGCTTGATGGGGTAGCAGAAAACATAATTGTTGGTCAACCAGTTAATCTTGGAACTGGTGCTGTTGAATTACTAATGCAAAGAAGAAGTAAAAAGAAGGGAAAATAAAATGGTTGATATAGGGAAAACATTAAAAACAACTGTAAAAAAAGGAAAAATAAAAATTGGTTCTAAAGAAACTCAAGCTAGTATTAAAAAAGGAGAAGTAAAGCTAGTTATAATTGCTAATAATTGTCCGCATTCATTAGTAATAAAAAATATCTCCAAAAAACAAAAGATACCTATTTATGATTTTAATTCAAATTCAATAGATCTCGGATATGCGTTAGGAAAAGCATATGGAGTATCTGTTTTTGCTGTTTTAGATGATGGTGGATCAAATATAATGCAATTAATAAAAGGGTAATTTTTCATGACAGATATACTTCTTTCAAATGAGTCCATGCAGTATATAAATATGGCAGCAAATATTTTAAAAATTGATATACTTGATTGCATAGTATCAGAGGGTCGATTGATTTTTATTGTTAAAAAAGGTCATCTTGGAATAGCAATAGGTATCAAAGGAAAAAACCTTGAAAAATTACGAAATCTTTTTAAAAAAAATATTAAATTCGTTGAATTAGATAATAATAAAGAAAAATTTATTCAAAATCTTTGCAGACCTTATAAAGTAAATAATATTTCAATTGAAGGATCAGGAGATTCAACAGTAGTGAAAATCCAGGCAAACACAAGCGATAAATCAAAACTTATCGGCAAAGGCGGAAGTAATATTGACATTATTAGAAAACTTGCACACAGACATCATTCAATAAAGGATGTTCAAATAAAATAATAAACAAAATTTACTAAGTTTTTTTTACATAATATTTTATAAACATATTCCATATTCACGAATGGGGATTACTTCTGAAGAAGGATATCAATAATACTGAAAAATTCAATTTGAGAAAACTAATTACAAATGAGGAAACCACTCTTATTGTTGATGATAAAAAATACTCGATTAAAATCAAAGATGACCCTGAATGTTCAAAAGCATGTCCTGCAGGTGTTAATGTAAAGGCTTATATTAATCTTATAGCAAATAAAAGATATGAAGATGCAGTTGATGTAATTCGGGAGGATAATCCATTTCCAGCTATTTGTGGTAGAGTCTGCAATAGACCTTGTGAAGATAATTGTGAACAAGGATTAAAAGGAGATTCCGTTCAGATTCGTGCTCTTAAAAGATTTACATGTGATTATGAACTTGCAAGAAGACCTATTAATACGGAACCATGTAAAATAATTCATAAAGAAAAAATAGCAATAATTGGTGCAGGACCTGCTGGTCTTTCAGCAGCTGTAGATCTTATAAAAATGGGATATTTTGTAAATGTTTTTGAAGCTGAGAAAGAACCTGGTGGCATGCTCCGATATGCCATACCCTCTTATCGACTACCTAAGAGAATACTGAAGAGAGAGATAGATTGGATTAAAGATTTAGGAGTAAACATTAATACAGAAAAAAAAATAAATAATCCAGATCATCTTTTAAAAAAAGGATATTCAGCTGTTTTAATAGCTCAAGGGTCATCTTATTCCATACCAATGGGAATAGAAGGAGAAAAAACTGAGGGAGTTATTAATCCATTATTATTTTTAAAAAAAATTAATACAAAAAAATCAATAAAAGTTGATGGTGATATAGTTGTCATTGGTGGCGGTTCAACTGCTTTTGATGTTGCAAGATCTGCTGTAAGATTAGGTGCAAAAAAAGTTACAATTGCATATAGACGTGGAATGGAAGAGATACCCGCTGAATCTGAGGAAATTGAAGATGCGGAAAAAGAGGGCATTGAAATAAAAACCTTATTGATTCCAAAAAGAATTATTGAAAAAAATGGAAAGGTAAATAGTATAGAATTTCTCAAAGCCAAACTAGGAAAACCTGATGAATCTGGAAGAAGAAGACCTATTCCTATTATAAATAGTGAATTAGTGATAAAAGCGGATATAATATTTCCTGCAGTTGGATCTAAACCAAATATCGAATCATTCAAACATTTAAACATTACTAATAAGAAAAATAGAATTGAGGTAAAAGAAGGAAACCTAACTAGATTTAGAGGAATATTTGCAGCAGGTGATGTTGAAAAAGGTCCTTCTTATGTAGTAGAGGCGATTAAAGAGGGGCATATAGCTGCAAAAGGGATAGATTCATATTTAAAAGGGAAGAATAAATCTACTGAAAATAGTATTTTCAATTCCATTCCAATAGTAGAGGAATCCAAAAAATATAATAAATCAATTCATCATCCAAAAAGAGTAAAATTCAATACGGAAAATAAAACGTTTGATGAGGTTGAAAAATCCTTTATTGATTTTGAAGCTGTTGAGGAAGCATCAAGATGTTTTAATTGTGGATCTTGTAATCTATGCACTATCTGTCTTCCAAATTGTGATAATAAACAGCTTATAGCAAAAATTGATGATAAAAGATTTTTATTAAAAGTTCCATATAAATTATCTTATGTAATATATAATAAAGATGATTCAATATATAATATAAATTTATCTAAAGACCTATTAAAGCCTATAAACCTTAGGACTCTGATTGCATCTGTAAATTCCGATTTATGTATAAGTTGTGGGAGATGTGAAGAAGTTTGTGCATATCGGGCTATTAGAAATATTTTTATAAAAAATAAGCCAATGACAGCTGAGGTGGATCATGATTCCTGCGCCTCTTGCAGTGCATGTGCTTCTGCTTGCCCTACTGGAGCTATTTCTCAGGGTTATATGTCTGATGATGAAATATTATTAAGATTATATGAGACAAAAACTTTATATCCTGGTGTAAAAGCTCTCATGAGTTATTGGAGTACTCCCACAAATTCCTTTGAAGATTATAATGGTGTTGTTGAAATAATGTCTGCAAGAAAACCCTCCCCCTCATTTTTAATTAGAGCTCTTGCAAGATCTGGTAGAGGTCTACTTGTTATTGGACCTGATAAAAAATCTGGATTACATTATCTGTCCTGGGAGGAGCATCCATCAGATATTGTTGAAAAAACCAGAAGATTGTTAAAAATTTTTGGTATCTCTCAAGATAGAATTCAATATAAAGCTGCACCTGATAATACGGATCCACATCAATTGTTAAAAGATTTTTCAAAAGATCTTGGTGATAAAAAACTCAATACTTTTAAGGTTATTCATCCAAAAATAAAAATGAATCCTATTAATGAGTCAATAATGATTCTTAGATTTTTATCTGCAAATCCTGATATTGAACCTTATGATGATATAATAAATCTATCTCCAGTCAAAAAAAAAGGTATTGCATTTTTTGAAGGATGCTTGCCTTTAATTAATAATATTGGATTAATCCATAAATTATTTGACATAAGTTCAACTAGAATTTCCATTCATAAACTCTTAAAAAAAGCTGGTATTGTTTATGGATTAATACCTGGTTTTTTATGTCCATCAAATTCATTATTAGAATCAGACATTGATAAAACGGGAGATATTGTTAAAAAAATAGCTGAGAAAAACCTTCAATTATATAAAATAATAGATCCAGATAAATTAATTTTAGGTACACCTGAATCCTTTAACACATTTTCAAAATTAAAAGAGTATAAAAATATTGAGTCTCTCCCAAATATTTTATATAATAAATTTAAGAATTCTAAAGGATTTTATCCTATAAAAAAGTCTGTAGCAATTCATTCATCATGTCGTTTGAAAAAAGATCCATTTATTGATTCTACTAAAAAACTTATTAAGTTAATTCCAGGTATTTCTATTGTTGAATTAGAAGATAAATGTTGTAATAATGGATTTACTAATTTAAATGTAGAATCAAAAGAATCAGTTTTAAAAATTTTATGTGAAGCTAATGAAAAGGATGTAGATTCGATAATTTGTACGAGTCCTAATTGTGAATCTCATTTTCTATTGTGTCAGAGGAAAGGTTCGTGGCTTACAACTGATATTGAAATAACAGATGTTTATTCGATTCTAATGAAATCCTTAAATGATGGTGATAAAATATGATGGATAATAGGATTAATAATCATCCTGTATTATCAGTTGATGAAAAATCTGATTTTATTACTTTTAATTTTAATGGTAAAAAAATTACTGCTAAATCAGGGGAGATGATTTCTTCAGCTCTTTTCGCTAATGGAATACATGTCTTTGGTCATCATCATAAAGATAATTCTCCTCAGGGAATATATTGTGCCAATGGGCAATGTTCCCAATGTTTAGTACTTGCAAATGGCATTCCAGTTAAATCATGTATTGTACCTGTTGAAAAAAATATGGATGTAAGATCTTTAGAGGGGTTACCTGAACTTCTTAAAGATGATGAAATAGTAAAAAAAGGAATGAAGACACCTGTCATCAATACAAGGGTGTTAATAATTGGTGGTGGTCCAGCTGGATTATCCGCAGCTATAGAACTTGGTCTTATGGATGTCAAATGCATTATATGCGATGATAAACAGGATCTAGGGGGTAAACTCAGTCTTCAAACCCATAACTTTTTTGGATCAATTAGAGATTGCTTTGCAGGATCTAGAGGGATGGATATAGGATATAATCTCACATCTAAAGTAAAAAAGGATGAAAACTTGGAGATTTGGACGGACTCACCGGTCGTAGGTGTTTTTGTTGATGGATTAATTGGAGTAGTAAAAAATGGTAGATATGTTCTTGTTAAACCTGATATAATTCTAATAACAACAGGTGCTAGGGAGAAAACCTTAGCTTTCCCCGGTTGTGATCTACCTGGTGTTTATGGAGCTGGTGCTTTTCAGACACTGGTTAATAGAGATTTAATCAAGCCTACTGAAAAATTATTTATTATTGGAGGTGGAAATGTTGGTATTATTGCTGCATATCATGCTCTTCAAGCAGGTATTGATGTAATTGGATTAGTTGAAGCACTTCCTAATTGTGGTGGTTACAAGGTTCATCTGGATAAAATTAAGCGTATGGGAATTCCAATTTATACTTCTCATACTGTTTTGAAGGCTATTGGAAAAAATCATCTAGAAAAGGTTGTAATCACTAGGATTGATGATAAGTTTAAACCAATAAAGGGTACTGAAAAAAATTTTGAAGCAGATACCTTGCTTATCGCTGTTGGTCTTTCGCCTGTTGATGAATTGAAGAAACAAGCTGAAGTATTTGGTTTAAAAACGTATGCTGCCGGTGATGCTGATATAATAGCTGAAGCATCTGCTGCAATGTTTTCTGGAAAAATAATTGCAAGAAAAATACTTATCGATATGGGATTTAATGTTGAAATTCCACCAGAATGGAATCAAATGGTTGAAATACTGCGCAGTCGCCCAGGTCCAACCAAAAAAACCAATCATAGTATACCTAAAGATAAAGAGATTTACACTGTTATGCATTGTTATCAAGAGATCCCATGTAATCCCTGCACTGAAACTTGTGTATTACAGAGTATTAAAATTAAAGATAAATCTATAATGGGCACTCCTAATTTTGAAGGTAAATGTCTTGGTTGTGGAAGATGTGTATCTCTTTGCCCAGGTCTTGCAATAACACTAGTTGATAAAAAATATGATTATTCAAAGAAAACTGCTAGAATTATGATTCCTTGGGAAATGCCTAAGAACTCTATTAAGGTAAATCAAATATTATCAACAACAGATATTGAAGGAAATATCATCGGAGAGGGAAAAGTAATTGCAATCAAAACATCTGAATGGCAGAATAAGAGACAGCTTGTATCAATTGAAATTCCATACAAAGATACAGATAAGGTTGTTAATATTAGAATTAAAAAAGCGGTTATTGAAAATATTCCTAAATCTTGTGAAATATTAGATGATAAAAATATAATAATATGTCGCTGTGAAAGAGTTACAAAAAAAGAGATTGTTGATTATATAAAAAATACAGGTACAAAGGATTTTAATGCTGTTAAAGCTGCATTGCGTGTTGGGATGGGTGCATGTGGAGGAAAGACTTGTACTGAACTTGTAATGCGAATTTTTAGAGAACTAGGAGTAGATCTAAAAGACGTTGAAGTAAATGTTGAAAGACCTTTTACTCAGGAGATACCGATTAAATCTTTTTTAAATGATGGTGATAACAAGTGACTAAAAAATATGACGTAATAATCATTGGAGCGGGTTCTGTTGGATTACCAACTGCATATTTTTTATCTAAAGCTGGTGAGAGAGTACTCATCTTAGATGAGTTATCTTCATCTGGACAGGGACAAAATAAATCAGCAATTGGTGGAGTTCGTGCAACACATTCTGATCCAGCTAAAATTCAGATTTGTCTTCAGAGTCTTGATATATTTTCAAAATGGATGGATGAGACAGGGGCAAATATTGGATGGAAGAAAGGAGGATATTGTTTCCCTGTTTTTAGAAGAAAAGAAGAGGATATTCTTAAATCAATTCTCCCTATTCAAAAAAAATATGGCCTTAATATTGACTGGGTTGATTCTGAAAAAATCATGGAGATTATACCTGGTATAAATCAAAATAATCTAATTGGTGGTACATATTCACCTGGTGATGGTCAAGTAAGTCCATTGTTATCCTCTGAATCTTTTACTAATGAATCTGTAAAACTAGGTGCTGAATTTAGATATAAAGAAAATGTAACAAATCTGATTACTGAGAAAAATAATAAAAATGTAACTGTAAAAGGTGTTAAAACAACTAAAGATGAGTATAAAGCAGATGCTGTTTTAAACGCAGCGGGATCCCATGCAACATGCATATGTGAAATGGCTGGTCTTGATATTCCTGTTAATCCAGATAGCCATGAAGCAGGTATAACAGCACCGGTTAAAACCTTTCTAGATCCACTTGTCGTTGATATTAGACCTGGTGAAGAGGGAAAAACAGCGAATTTCTATTTTGGTCAGAATCTTGATAATCAAATTATTTTTTGCTATACCCCATTAAAAATATTCCCAGGGGAGAACCGGGATTCAACTTCAGAGTTTATGCCAGTTATGGCTAGAAGAATGGTTGATCTTATACCTAGATTAAAGAATCTGACGATAAGACGTCTATGGCGTGGTCTTTATCCAATGACTCCCGATGGATTAGCAGTTGTTGGAAAATCCAAAAACGTTGAAGGATTCTATCTCAGTATTGGTATGTGTGGTCAGGGATTTATGATGGGGCCGGGTGTAGGTTTAAATTTAGCTAATCTTATTATAAAGGGAAATCCAATAATTGATAAAGATGTTTTTAATTTACTAAGCCCAGATAGAGATTTTTATAGTGGTAAAAAAGAGGCTTTAAAATAATATTATAATTTAAACTTGTTTTTGAATAAAAATTTAAGATTTTTCCAACCATCAGAAAAACTCTCAATTTTAACATCACCCTCTCTTGCCCGCAGTAATGATGGAATTTCTAAGGTCTTTATTTTCTTATTCTTAAACATTTCAATTTTTATCTCCTCAGAAAAAGGCATACCATCATCAAATTGTTCAAGAGGTTTAACCTTTTCAAGAATTTTCTTTTTAAAAATCCACATACCAGATTGAGAATCTCTAAGACTAATAAGATATAATATTCTAAGAGTTGAAGCTAAAATAAAATTTCCGAAATAATGTTTAACATTCATTGAACCAGGATGTAGTTCCGCAAATCTATCTGTTGTGATAAAATCAAGGTCTTCATCAATTAATTTCTGAATATATTCATGAATTTTATCAAATGGATAAGTCGCATCTGAATCACCAGTAACAATAATATCTCCAGATAATTTTGGCATTCCTGTTTTATATGCTCTACCATATCCCTTTCTTTTTTCAACGATTATCTTTGCACCTTTTTCTTTTGCTATTTCCTGTGTTTTATCTTTTGAATCGCCATCAACTATTACTATTTCAAGATCCCATTTATTTTTTTTAAAATAATCTCGGTTAATAGAATCTATTGTCGGGCCAATTCCTTTTTCTTCATTTATTGTTGGTAAAATAACGCTTATTTTCAGAATTATCAACTCAAATGATTGTTAATAATACTAAGGTTAAAAGTTTTTATAAAAAAAAAAATAAAAAAAAGAGATTAAGAGAGATTTTCTCTCTTATCGTCTGCGTCTAAGTAGTATAAATGCTACTCCTAATGCTGCTAATAGTGCTACTAGTTCGAATCCTGGTATTCCGCCTTGTGCTATTGTTACTGTAAGTGTTCCATCCATATATGGATCAAATGTTGCTGTTACCGTGTATTCTGTTTCCTCGTCTACTTCTGGTGCTGTAATGGTTACTTTTCCATCTCCACCTGAGGAGTATGTTTTACCATCAAATGTAACTGTTGCACCAGCTAGTGGACTTCCCTTTGCTATTATCGTTACTGTGAATTTTTCTCCGGACGATGGCATCTCACTTGGTCCAATTATTGTTATTGCCCAGACTTTTATTACTGTTATTGCTATGCTATCACTAATGTATCCAAATTTGCTTGCTTCTATAAGATATACTGCTGATTCTACGCCGGGGTTCGGCACTGTAAATATTGCTTTTCCATCGCTTCCTGTTGATTTTGTCTCCTGGCCAAATTCTACATCTGCACTTGCTACTGGTTTTCCATCTGTTTTAACTGTTACTGTTAGTGTATCTCCTTCAAATACTGGTGATTGTGATACAGTGACTTTTAATGGTTTCTTTGATGTTACATTTATAGTTGATGGTGTTAGGATTTCTTCCCATATCAGACGTCCATCTACATCATATTCTATATCATAACATAATGTTACGTTTAATATTCCACTCGCTGCTGGCTCTATTGATAATTCAACTTGTCCATTTTCATCTGTTTCTACCGGGTTTGGTCTTACTCCTACTGTACCATTTACTGATGGTGTAAGTGATATATTTATTCCTACTAGCAGATCACCTGTTAAGTTTCTAGCAGTTATAAGTAAATCATTGACCATACCTACATATGCTATAGCTGGTTCTATTGTAAATACTGGGAAGTCAATAATTAATTCTCCACATGTCCATGCACCATTTAATGTTGCATTAATTTTACCAGGTCTTTTACCTACTACGCTTATTTCTAAAGTTCCCATTCCATCATCATCAAGCTCAACAGTGTTTGTATCGAGATCTGTATCTGAAGCGTTATCTTTTACCATTTGTAAGTTCTCATCAGCAATTACATTTCCTAATGCATCTACTGCAAATACTTCAACTTCCTGATCTTCAAGGAATATTCCACATGTTAGACCAGATGGCACATATGTTATTTCAGCACACTCAACATCAATTTCAGAATTATTGCCATGATGTCTTCCTTCATCAGCCCAAGCTGAAATTAATAATGTTCCAATTATCGGCGGTGTAAAATCATCCAAATACCAAACATTACTTGATGATGATTCTCTTTCAAATTCAAATGGGCCTCCGATTACCTCCATATCATCGTCTACGATTTCACCTATCACTGTATATTCATCATTAAAATCACCCATTATTGACGCTGGTATATCGCTTCCAGATAGATTTGTTATTTCAACCTCTAGATCATATTCAAGGCCAGCTGTAAGTGTTCGATTTGCAGCTTCGGGTTCAATAATTGTAATTACTAAATCATGATTTGGTTCTACTTCAACTATATCATAAGTATAGTAATATACATTATCTGTATCTAATAAATAACCCATTTTTACTGAAACTACTAAATAACCTAAATCACTTAGAAAATCATCTAAATCTGGCATAAATGTGTATTCCCCAAGTAAACCATTTCCCTCGGTGAAATCTCCAACAGTTGAATTTGCAGTATCAACATAATCCCAGTTTGGATCATATTTTACAACATGCACTTCAGCTCTTGTAAGATCTGTTCCATCGATTTCCTCAACTTTTATTGTTAACGTCTCTTCAGTTTCAACTGTAATCTTTTTATCATCACCAACTGAGGTGGTTACAGTACTTTGAAGACCATCTATTTCAATATCCTCACTTGTTTCAAAATCTTCTGTATCATTATATACTGTTATTGTTAATATTCCTCCTGTTCTTGGCGATATATCAAATACATAACCATCATAGCCTACCATTTGTTCTCCTTGGATTTCTCCTTCGAATTCCTCGTCAACTCCACAACCAGTGACTGTAATATTCGCATCAAGTCTTGTTGATTCATTTCTACCATACACATCGACATAAATATGTGAAGTATAATATCCCCACTTTTCTTCTTCATTAGGGGCTTCTGGCGGGTCAGCTTTAACATTACCATCCATATCCGCTAGTAATACTTTGTCTTCTCCAACATATTCAACAAACACGTTTATTGCATCTGGAGCTGAAACATCTATATCGGTTTCACCTGAGATTAATGGCGCTTCATCCTCGTTGTCATCATAATATTCCCAATCCTGATCATAGAAACATAGGAAAGTTGCTTTTCCAGATTGTAGGAATTTAAGATGAGATGTTGTTCCATTGTTGCTTATATTAACCCATCCATTTACTGTAGTATCATCTAGCTCAACTGGATCATCATCATCATCATATTCATCATCATCATAAATTAAATCAATTCCAGAGACATAAACATATGTGCCGTCTGGTACTGGATCACCGTCATATTCACAATAGATTTCAAAAGATCTGTTAAAACCATGTGTAGTTGAATCTGGATCAACAGTTATTATTGCTTCACCTGATGATATAATGATTTCTTCATATGGTATAAAACCAGAGTCAAATTCAGGATAATCAGGTCTACAACTATCATCAACCTCATATGTACCAATATACCATGTTCCTGCACTATCAAAGTTTATATCAAATTCAAAAGTCCCAGAAGCACTAGTATTACCATAAGCATGGACATAACCATCAGAGTCTGCAATTGCTACGGGATATTTATTAATTGGATTACCTGTATTATCATAAATAGATCCTGAGACTTCTTCATCCTGTTCATAAGTAGCAGTTGTAGGCGTAACATCCTGCATGTCTAATCTAAGTGGAAGCTCAACGAATCCTAATAGATAAGTATCATCATCTGGATCTACAATCCATATTGTATAATTAATTTCTCTGTTTATGTAAGGATTACCCGGATCTGTATGATTAAACCAGGTTTCAATCATTACATCTCCATCACTGAATGTACGATTCACATTAGGGTCAAAATCAGTACAATCAGTATAATAACCTTCCATCAATACACGAACTTCTGTTTCGTCTATTTGACCTGAGGTATCAAAAACATATACCATAGCTGATTGATAATCCTCATCCCATATTACAACTTCAGGATCAACTGTAACAGTATAGATATATTCAATATCAAAATCATCACTACCAGTACCCGTATCTCCAGATACATTATGACAAGTTTCATTATCTGGATCTACAACATACCAATCAAAATCTTCTCCCTCGTACCATGAGGTATTACCCCGTTGTGGAATAGTAATTGTAGTATTAAGCCATCCTTCATCACCAATGTGATCCTGACCTATTTTCTCAAATTCACCTGTATCCAAATTTTCAAAATAGAAATGAACAAGAGTATCAGGTTTCCAACCAGATAAATTCAATCCAACATCATCACCACAAGTTACTTCGGCCATTTCCTGCCAATCTATATCTGGATCAGGATTATTAATGCTAATAAATTCGGTTAATTCCTCATAATCATCTACATCAGAAGCATTTGTAAGATTAATCCAATAAGCCCCATCACAATACCTCCAAGGAACCTCAAGAGTATCATTAACATATCCATCAACACCTATTGACCATGTATCTAATAACTCATAAGTAAATGGCGGTCCAAAAGTATCCTCCTCATAGGCAAGCCAAATATCTATATCATATCCTTCATCACCTGAGACATTTATCCAAAAATTATCTCCACTTTCAAATGGGCCTACTTCAATATCATCCGCAGCTACAGCCAAAGTTGTTGGCCCTGTAATAACCAGCATTGAAAACAACAACATAATTGCAATCATAGTTGTTTTCAGAAGATTTTTTCTTTCATTCATTTTATTTCTTCCTCCTAATTATTTATCCTCTATATTCTTTTAATTGAAATCCAGGATTTAACGGCATCAGCTCACACCGTGAACTGAAGTATTATAGCCATAATCATATCTAATAATGTCATGACTTTTCTACATCCGCGTCCTCACCGGACCCTCAATCCACGGTAAATAACCACATCGTTTATATAAGTTACGTTTTTCTATATCTTACCAACAGATATACATGGTATATTACCTGCATATTCAAGTGAAAAAAAAATCATAAAAAAATTTTTTAAATTATTCATTTGCAAAATTAATATGTAAAATATTTTTATAGAAAAAAAATATAATTATTTTAATTTTTTATTATCTATCCTGAGGAGTGTTTACTTCTTCAACAATCCTTATTCCAGCCGATACACCATCAATTGAATGAATTGAAGCACCACAATCCATAATTATCTCTTCAACTTTCTTATAATCAATATCCAACCCCTCAATAGTAATCTTAACACTATGTGTATTAGTATCGATTTCTTCAAGAGATATATTTACACCAGATATTCCTTCAATATCACCTAACCGATCAGCAATATCCAATATTGATGGTTTATGGGGTTTTAAAACATCTAAAATTATCCTTTGTATTTTACTCAAGTTAAATTCTCCGAGGTATAATATATTATAATAATTAATAAATTTTTTTAATAAATTAAGATTGATTATTTAATTTATTATAATTTTAAATAAATTATGAAATTAATTTACTTTTTAAAAAAAAATTCATTTTTATAATATTGAATATCATTATATGGTTTATATGCTTTGAAAAATCAATACCATTTGTTTTGCTATATCAAAAATTACCTTAATTAATATATATAGCTAATTTTATTCAGTTTTTCATTATCCCCCGCCTTAGCTCAGTCTGGCTGGAGCGGCCGGCTGTAGACTTTAATGGCCGTGACCGGCAGGTCCCCGGTTCAAATCCGGGAGGCGGGACTAAACCATAAGTATATATTATCACCCTTTTATTAGATATTGATGAAAACAATATATAACTACGAGCATAACCTGGAAAAAGCATTAAAAAACCTTGATTCAAAGAGATTATCTAAAAAAAACAAGAATCAAATAAAAGAGTTCATCTATTTTTTATCAGTTAACAAAGTAGGTAAATGCAGACAGTTGAAATATGTCTTCGCTTTGCAGAACATAGCAGAATGGCTTAAAATTGATTTTGAGAAAGCAACAAAGAAAGATATAGAATATATAATAAATAAAATGGAGAATATTAAGCAGTCAAATGGACAGCCTTTTAGTGAATGGTCTAAACATGACCACCGGGTAATAATCAAGAAATTCTATACATGGCTTAGAAACAAGGAAAATGATGATATAGACGAATGGGAGACACCTAAAGAAGTCAAATGGGTTAAAGCAAAAAAACCACGTAACTGTAACAAGCTCCCTTCAGATTTGTTAACCCCTCAGGATATAACTTTTCTTTCTGATAACTGTAAAAACCTTAGAGAAAAAGCTTTGATTCTTACATTATACGAGAGTGGAGCGAGAATCGGAGAATTATTATCTTTAAAGATTAAAGATGTTGAGTTTGATGATTACGGAGCTATGCTTAATCTCTTTGGAAAGACAGGATACCGTAAGATCCGCATAGTCGGAAGTTCACCAGCTCTTAGTCAATGGCTGCAGAATGAACATCCTAAACGTGATGATAAAAACGCTTATCTTTTTTGTAATATCAACCAGGGTAATGAGGGAACTTTACTTTCTTATGCCTCTGCTAAAAAGATTTTAAACAACCTTAAGAAACGCACTGATTTTAAGAAACCGCTTAACCCTCATCATTTCCGGCACAGCAGAGCCTCAGAGCTTGCAGAGCATCTAACCGATAGCCAGAGATGTCATTACTTGGGTTGGCAACAGGGTTCTCAAATGGCTCGTATATATACACATATAGAAGATACTAATAGAATAATACTTGAATTGAATGGCCTTGTTAAAAAAGATAAAGATAAAACAGGTAAATTCTCAGAAGTGATTTGCCCACGTTGCAATATTAAAAATCCTTATGGTAGTAAGTTTTGTGGTCAATGTAGTATGGGATTAGATATTCATAGTATCGATGAATTTGAAAAAACACGCAATCAAGCGTTGAAAACAATTGACAACAGCCAAAATATTGAAGCTATTGTTGAAATGGTAATGAAGAAATTAGAAAATAGATAACAATCATTGTTTTGATAACGTATTTTTAATTTCAAAATCTTTCGGATTGCCATATCCTACTAACTTTAGATTTATAGATAAAAATCATATTCCAATCAACTTTACCTATGGAGCTCAAAGAAAATCAAAAAAAGCATTTTCTATAAAAATTTTTGATCATTGCACAGAAATATACCAACCAATTATTTTAGAATATATCAAAAATAAATTCAAAGATAGCAATATCGAAAAATATATCAATTCATTTTATCAAGAAAATACGTTTACTAATTCCAAAGTATTTATGAAGAAAGATGGTATAATTCAACAGTACTCCAAAAATGAGAGCTATACCTGGATTCCAAATACATTGATTGGTATTAAAAAAGTTAATGATATACCAAGAGCCATTTTTAAGTTGCAGAATCACATAATTCAAAATCACATAGAACACAAAACATATTTTAAAAATGGTGAAAAAGATAACTATGTTGATTATTATACTTCTTTGATTAAAAGCAATAAACTTTTGATGAAAAATAAGGTCATTGTACAGGATCCAAAGAATCCAAATAGATATTGTTCAAAAGCATTGTTAGATTCATAAATCCATGATTGTTTTTGTTATGCCAGTTGAAGAGATTGAGAATAAGATGTATTTACTATGACTCCACATTACTTCGGAAGGTAGCTAAAATACGTTTCAAATTACACAATTTTGGGAAGAGGAAGATGATTTTGATAAACAAATGAAAGGATAAAGGAAGCGGTACCAAACTAGATACAGAAATTTCATCCAGTCTCCTGATTAGTTTTTGGGATTTTTAGAATCTCCAATATATTACATTGCAAATTCCTATGTTCAAAAAACATTAACTATAGTACTACCGAGAAATACCCTAAAATCGCTATACCAGAAATCATTTGTTTATTAAACTATACTTTTTTATCAATTCCGGCAGACAGCTTTAAAATAAAAATTAATTTTCAGGGTATTTTTAATCAACGAGACTGTCAGTCAAGGGGTTGAAAAACAGAAAAAAGAATAGAGAAAAAATGGTGATCATAGATATTTTGAGAGAATTGGTTCAAGAATTGGAAAACGAAGTATTAATTGATTAATTAGTATCTGTAAAGTATTATATGAGTGAGGCATACTGATTACAAGTGGATCTGACCATTCACTCTCACCCCCATGAATGTCCTTAGTTTTTGCTTTTATTTCATAATTCCCTCTACGAGTCCAAGTGTGAGATTCACTGCACTCTTCTCCAGAATCATAAGGTCCAATCCATTCCCTTTCAGTTCCATCATCCCAATCAAACTTATAGTAAATCTGATCTCCATCAGAATCATTTCCTATGCAAGTGTAACCATACTCTTCGCCTATCTTACCTTGTGAAGAACCAGATGGAGCTGATGGTTTATCTGGTCTTGAATTTTCAAAAGCAGCAAATTTTACTAACCATACATCTCTATTACCTGAACCATATGATTCGGTAAATCCAGCAATGATATATCCTCCATCAGAGGTTTGATGTACTTCAAATCCTTCATCTATATCAGTTCCTCCGAACATTACGCTCCATTCCGTGTTACCATAAATATCAGTCTTAATTAAAACAGCATCATTTGAAATAAACCCAGTAACGATGAATCCTCCATCTTGAGTCTGTTCCACAGAGGTTCCAGAGTCAAAAGAATCTTGTTCTCCAAAATACTTACTCCATTCTTCATTTCCATTACTATCAATCTTTATTAAAGAAAGATCCTCCTCCTCATCAGAAGAATAAATTTGTGACTGCCCCGTGAGAATATAACCACCATCAATCGTCTGCTGAATCCAAAGACAGCTATCTAGATATGATCCACCAATAAACGGTTTATTCCATTGTGTCTCACCATTACTATCAGTTTTAATAACTAAAACATTACTAGATGTCCAACTATTATCTAAATAATTCCGCCCCGTTACAATATATCCTCCATCATCAGTCTGTTGTACTGACATTAAATATTCACCACCAATTGAATCACCAAAAGTTTTATTCCAATCCTCATTACCATTACTATCTGTTTTAATCAACCAGCCGTCACTACCACCTGAACCATAAGAACGAGTTGATCCCGCAATAATATAACCACTATCAGATGTCTGATGAACTGAAACACCTTGATCATCATCTGACCCTCCAAAAGTTTTATTCCAAACCTCATTACCATTACTATTCGTTTTACTCAGCCATATATCCATATTCCCAGCGCCAAAAGACGTTGTCAATCCAGTAAGTATATATCCTTCATCTAATGTCAGACTCACATCACCAAACCTGTCAATCCCAGATCCTCCAAAAGTTATATTCCAAACATCATTACCATTACTATCTGTTTTAATCAACCAGCCATCACCTCCAGTATCCCACCAAATAGCATCTCTCCCTCCTGCAATGATAAATCCATTATCAAATGTTGGTTTAACACTTAGTCCAACATCAAACATCGATCCACCAAATGTTTTGTTCCACTCCTCTTCTGGACCATTAACCGAATTAATATGATACCCAAAAATATTTTTAACAGGTAAGGAATCTTTTTCTATTATTGATAAAGATGCAGTATCAACAATACAAAAACAAAGTATAAATACACTAAATATTGGTATTATTTTTTTCATATTTTAAACTCCAAAATTATCTTGAAAAAATTAAAAAATTGAGATTTCCCCCAAAACCTATACAGTAATTTTAATAAACCTATATTTTCAAATTCTATACTTTTTGGCATACTAACTGTTAGAGGATCTGACCAGTCGCTTTGAACTCCGTTTTCATCTTTTGCTTTAGCTTTAACTTGGTATCGTCCTTTATTGGCCCATGAATGATTCGCCTCTACCTGCTCTCCTGAATTATAAGGACCAATCCAGCCAGATAAATTATCATCGCCCCAATTAAAAAGATAATATAGATCGTCTCCATCGGGATCAGTCGTTGATGATGAATATGAGTATAATATATCTGGTTCTACTGAAGATTGACCTGATGGTTTTGCTGGTTTTTCTGGAACTTGAGAATGTTCTCCAATTACAAGTGTTGGATCTCCAAAGGATTGCCATGATTCAAGCGTAGCATAATCACGAACCTCCATACTAGGATAAATATAATCCTCTATGGCCATAACCCACATTTCTCCAAATGTTATTGAATCTCCTTTATTTACACACTCTTTGTATGCTTCAAATATATTCATTGTAATTTCTTCAATAAATCCACCTGTTATACCTCTTCCACCCCCATTAGCATAACCAAAGGTAGTAACACCAAAAGAACCTATACCACCACCATTAGGATTGGAAAGAAACGACCAACCAAAACAATTATCGATTACATTGTATTTACAAGTAGAACAAGCACCAAGAACAATAATGGGAAGTTTTTCATTATTTGTTAATTTTGCAGAATGTATATTAGAATATCCCCCAGGTATTGGAAGCCATTTGGATTCATCACCATGAGGATGTGTCGCCCATAAATTAGGATCACCATGCCCAGAAAAGTCAACAAATCCACATCCTTCATTGATGATATTAGATATTTCGTTGTTAAAAAAGACATTATCATCTAACATTCCCTTAGAAGCCCATATCCGCTTTGGGATAAAACCATCAAGGATACCAATTACAATATCATTTACATATTCTCCTTCATCAACCATCCAAGTATCATCAGTAAAGGTATCCCCTCCAATTACAACCAAATCAGTAAACCAATCTTTTGTAGATGCTCTATCTGTTTCATAATTAGTAATTTTCTCCACACATGTTTTTACTTCGGTTTCATTAATACAAGCAATTCGACCTATAGAAATATCAGGGTAGAGATCAACATCATCTGTTAAATGAGAATCGCCCCAATCATACTCAGCAAATACATTGTTTTGGTTTGTATCCCAACTTGCAAAATAACCATCAGCATCATATATATCAGCATAATAGAGATCGCTAATGAAGGATTCATCAACATCAAAATATTCTAAATATACATGTGTTTCTCTCGCTGGAAATGAATGATACCCACCGACTAATAATACTGAAGAAATACCCCATTGCTCTATAGCATTTTTAATAAAATATTTAACTTTCTCTGGATTATCTCGACCTTCAACGAGAAAGTACTGACTATCATATATTTCATTAAGAGCAACAAGTTTGGTTTCAATCCCTCTGTTATTCTTATGATTGACCAAATCCTCTAATTCATCCGCATATTCAGAAGGGGAGAGAATAATATAATCATACACATCGGAGGATGATAAAGGTTGTTCAGATTCTTTGTATTCTATTTCAATATCGATTTGTTCAACCCAATCTATAATGTTTTCGGAAGGATGATATTGAACTGGAAAAACCTGTACTTTAACAAACACGTTTATATCATCTTTATTCAAACCAGTTCCAATATTATACTTATACCATTCAGAAGGGGCTATTGGAGATGAATCTGTTTTTATATTTTTTTGAATATTAGTATGCTCTAAAAGAATGGGCTCTGGTGCCACCATTATTTCTTTTGTTAATGTTTCTCTATGAATATTTCCAGGTTGGCATTTTATACTTTTAATTTGTGTTCCAAAAGGAAAGGTAAAGGTTTCAATTCTTGTTGGAACAATATAATGATTATATTTCATCAGTTTTGAATTTGCACCTTCAAGGTCTAATGAGATATATTCTTCATTCTCCTGTATCGAAAGTTGTGAAAAGGATAAAGTAATTTTTTCTTGTTTGAGTTCATCATCTGTTAAAGCAATAGCTCCAAATCCACTAAAAATAATAAATCCAATTACTAATACTATGAATATTTTCTTCATATTTTTATACCCCCAATAGCTTTTTTGCATAAGATATTGAATAATATTAAAGCTGCTCTATTACTAAAAAGTGTCCCAGTATTTGGTAAATTATTTACAAAAAATATTACACCCGTATCATTATAAGAGCAAGGGTAATACATGAAAGTCCATACACCAAAATTTCCACCATTATGACCTGCAAGTTTTTCCTTACAAAATGAATAATCCATTTCTACCCATGCTAACCCGTAATCAGTTGTTTGAGAATCATCAAAATCAGGTGGTTGTATTCTATGCATCTCTATAATAGTATCTTTTTCAAGAATACTAATACCTTTGTAAACGCCATCGTTCATATGGGCGATTAAAAAATGTGAAAGGTCTATAACAGTTGTATATAAACCACCAACAGGATAATGAAGCATTCGATGATATTTACTATCCGCAAATCCTTGTAGTGTATCAATTGTTAAATATTCCCCGTTTGAATAATAATATGGAATTGCAACATCATCAATATTTAAAGATGAAAGATTAAAACTAGTTTCATACATCATTAAAGGTAAAAAGATATGTTCATCGCAATAATCAATGAAAGATTCTCCAGAAATTAATTCAACGAGATACGCAACTATATCAAAGTTTATATTCGCATAAATATGATACTCACCAGGTGGATCCTCAGGGTTCCAATATCCATAAAATGGAGGATCATACCATTTCCCATCTGGAGTTAAATAATCGATTATCCATGGGAAAGGATAGAAGGAAAATGGTGGATCACCCGAGAAATTAAACCAATACCATGGATGATAATCATCTATCAAAATTTCTGGAGCTAAACCAGAAGAATGCGAAAGCAACATCCGAAAAGTAATAGGAACATCAGGGAAATTAGGATTTCTCAGAGTAAAGGATAGGTAATCATTGACATCATCATCAAGATCGAAAAATCCTTGTTCATAGAGTTGCATCAATGCTGTACCAGTAATTGTTTTAGATATTGAACCGATGTTGTAAATAGTGTATCTTGTGGAAGGTTTTTCATTTTCAAGATCATAAGAACCATAACCCTTTGACCATACTACCTCATCATTATCAATAATACATGCTGAAAGGGATGGAAAATGAGCGAGTTTCATAAGGATAGTAACAACCTTATCAAAAAATATGTCATTTGAACCAGTTCTTTGTTCTACAAAATCATTTTCATAATAAGCGTATACCATTGCAGGTATTACAGAGAATACCATCAAAACTGCAATAAGCGAAACAACAGCTTTTTTATATATTTCCATTTTTATTTTCATATTTTTGCCTCCGCCATATAATCTTATATCAAAGAAATTGGATATATTATTATCAAGAAAAATCAACGTAATATAAGATAAGAATCATACTTGTAAAAATTAATAAAATTATTAACAAAATAAACTTTATTTTATTATTTTTTATTTTTTCCAATATTTTCTGATAATCATACATCTTTTTTTCTCCATTTTTTTATTATTTCTATTTATTCAAATCCAACAAATTTGATTTGACTCTACCAATTTCAATAGATTACAAATGATTTGTTTTAAATTCAACTCATTCCCCCTGTAGCAAAAAATATTATTCCTCCAATTATGAAAGATACAACCATAATTATGAATAAACGTAATATTATCTTCTCAATATTAAATTTCATTTAACTCCCCTGTAATTATTTTTATATTCATTTTTAGATATTTTATTATGATATTGTAAAACCATCTTGCAATATATCCATTAGCAATGAAAAATAATAATCCAAACGCAGTTATTCCAAATCCTAAAAAGAATAATGCTATTGGATTTATTCCCCCTAGAGTTATACTTTCAATATATGGTGAAATAAAGGGTGAAACAATTGAAGCGATTCCTGCAAATATAATTGCTCCAGCTGCTAAAAAAAATCCAAATAAAAGAAATGATAATCCTATAAGTATTACTGACATAAATATTAAATTAAAAAATCCCAAACCAATTGTTGCATAAATAGCCCTTAAAAAATTAATAAGGGAGGATTTTTCTTCTGCTCGTCTTACAAGAAGATATGCTTTAGCATGTTTTGCAATAGTCTTTGGAGTTCCTAGGGATTCTACTATTTCTTCTTCATTTCTTCCTTTACTTAAGCCAATCTCAAAATGCTCTTCAAAATCTTCTATTATAGAATCAAAATCTTCCTTTGGTAATTGTTTTAGTTCTTCTCTAAATTCTTTAAAAAATTGCTTTTTATTCAAGCAAATCACCTTCTAATAAAATATTTACTTTTAGATTAAATTCATTCCAATCTTTTCTTAATCTTTGACTTTGTTTTTTCCCCTTTAAAGTAACTTGATAATATTTTCTTGGAGGTCCTTCTTTTGATTCTCTAAGATAAGTATTTACAAATCCATCCACTTTTAATCGTCGTAATAATGGATAAATAGTTCCTTCAGATATTGAAATATTTTTAGAAATCTCAGTGACAAGTTCATATCCATAATAGTCCTTTTTTTGTAGATAAGTAAGTACGCATAACTCCAATACTCCTTTCTTAAATTGTGTATCCATATTGCATCTATCTTTTAATAACAGGTATTATGTATTGCACAATAGTATATATGTTGAATTAATATAAATAGTTATTCATACAATCGATATTTTGTCTCTCAGGATGCTTCAAAATATGATGTCTATTAATATCATAATCAGCAAGCGATAATGTTACATATGTTGCAATACATTTTATATTATTAGCATATTTATACTTACCAAAAGATTTATTACATATGTATTACACATATTATAGTAAAAGGGAACCTCTATGCCAATGAAATGTCAAATATGTAGAAAATTTTTTGGAATTGTATATAAAAAACATAAATTAAAAGATGGTAAAATTGTTTGTATTGACTGTTTAGAGAGAATACATGAAAAAAACCACCATTCTCAAGAAATGACAAAAAAACATATATGTAAATATTGTAATAATAAAATTCATAGAGTAAGTAAAGGATGGTCATAGTTGGATAGTTGAAAAATAATCCCGCGAATCTCACTTATAGAATTTCTAATATAAACATCATATTCAGCAAGTAATAATTCATTAACCTTCTGGAAAAAATAGATACTTATGTACTTCTTTAAAATTAAAATATTTAAAATTTCTCATACTCCCAGGAAATTTATTATTAATTTCACCCATAATTTCATTTAGATGAGATAAATCTTTAACGAAAAATTCTAATTCTAAATGAGAAGAACCTGTTGTAAAATCAATCGAAAAAAGATGAATGTTATTTTTAATATAATTTATAATTTTGTCACGTTGACTGTAGTCTTTCAAATAAATATCAAGTTTGAAATATTGATAACCGAGTTTAGTATGATCAATATTAGCTCTAAAACTTTTTATTATCTCAGTTTTTTTAAGTTTATTAATTCTATATTTTATTGCTTCAGGACTCATCCCAATTTTTCTAGATATATTTACTAAAGGAGTTCTCGCATTAGAAGAAATTATTTTTAATATTTCAATATCAATATCATCAACTTCAATAGGTTTGTTTCCACCCATAACATCAATATATTTTGAGTGTTCAATTTTATTTATATCTCCGAGTATAAATGATAATTTATGAGTTATATATTTTATATATAAGGAGAGAGTTTGATCTTGAAAATAATCACCATATTTTTTTAGAGTTTCTTGCCAATATTTATAAAAACCATTCTGATCTTTTATCCAAAATACAACCTCAAAATCATATCCACCTTGAAGTGAATAAACTACAACAGCTGATTTTGTTTTCACAAAATGATCAATTATCTCTTTTTTTATATTCTCTGTTAAGTATTGAAATATGAAATATATTCGTATAACAGTATAACCTAAACGTATTCCATCTATAAATGTGTAATAATTTTGTATTATTCTATTTTTTTCTAGTTTTTTTATTCTATAATCAACTGAATTTTTTGATAGATTTACTTTTTTCCCTAATTGATTTAGTGATTGTCTAGCATTTAAACTTAATTGAAATAATATTTTTCTATCTTTTAAATCAATGTTCATTTATATAACAATACGTAATGTTATATATATAATAATTACGTTTTGTCAGAAAATATAGTAATTATAGTTTATATATGCTAATTTTGATAATAAAATAGGAATGAAAAATATGGATAGAATAAATCTTACAATTGCTTTAATGTGGATATTTCTTATAATTACATTAATATTAAGTATTTTCTATAATTTAAATCTCTTCTTTTTTATCATACTATTTTCTATAATTATTCTTTTAACAATTTTTCTTATTTTTGAATATCAACCTGACTCTAACCAGAATGAATCTGTAAAAAATAATGAAAGAATCGAGGTGAAAAAATGAAAAAAACAATATATTGTATTTTTGGAGTGATATTTCTTTTAATTTCGACAAGTTTTGGACTTGCATGTACTGGTTTTACAGCATCGGATGATAATAAAGTTCTTGTTGGAATAAACGAGGACAACATTCCTTCAAGGAGATGGGTTGAAATATTTCCCCCTGATGAAGGGAAATTTGGAAAAATCTTTTTTTGTTATCAAATAAATGGTCGTCAACAAGGCATGAATGATCAGGGATTATTTTGGGATGGCTTTTACGCTCCATATTTAGAGATTACAAAAGGTGAAGGTAAGATTTCAATTCCAGATAGACAATATTTTTTTAATAATACCTTGGCTGAGAATTGTTCAACCGTCTATGATGTTGTCGATCTTTTAAACCGCCATGACATACGTGATTTTAGATATGAGGAATTGCAGATATTGTTTGTTGATAGATTTGGAAACTCCATGATTTTCGAAGGTGATGAGTATGTGTTTAAAGAGGGAGATTACCAAGCGGTCACTAATTTTTATCAAACCCATCCTGAACTTGGCGGATATGGTTTTGATCGATATGAAACTGCTATTACCATGCTTGAAAATATGAATGAATTATCTATGAATTATTTCCGTGACATTTGCGATGCGACACATCAGGAGTGGAATTATCCATATCCAAAGACAATTTATTCCCTTGTTTGTGATCTTACCCATAATAAAATAAATTATTACTATGAATATGATTATAGTAAAGTATGGGGGATTAATTTAACTGAATTATTCGAATATGGAAGAAATACATATGATGTTTTAAAAATCCTTAACAATCATAATCCAAATAAACCCTTTCGCCCTGATGGTCCAAAGAACGGTGAAACAAGTAAAGAATATAATTTTACAGCATCAACATCTGATAACGATGGAAATCAGATTTATTATAAATGGGATTTCGGCGATGGAAATATAAGTGAATGGCTGGGTCCATATGATTCAAATGTAAAATGTTATATTAATCATACATGGTACAATGAGGGACAATATAGTGTTAGAGTAATGGCAAGAGATACGAATTGTGGGAAAAGTGATTGGTCAAACCCTTTGGTAATTAGTATGCCAAAAAATTTACATCACATTAATACATTAATTGATATGATTAATTATTTTTTCAATAATTTTTATAAGTATTTCAAAAGTATTTTTTCGGTTGAGGTATACACATGAAAGGATATAAAATTAATATTTTAAAAGGGGAAAAAACAATTGAAAAAATTACATGTTTTATATTATTAATTATATTACTTTCATCTGTATTTCCATCTGTAATATCCTCAATTAAATTCCATGAATCTGATTTAGGTATTGAATGGAGTAAAACATATGGGAGCTCAGAATGGGATTTCTTATTTAATGTAGATGAAACAACAGATGGAGGTTATTATACTTCAGGTACAACGGAAATTTCAAATATGTATTATGGTTGGATAATGAAATTAGATTCAAAAGGACATATTGAATGGGAAATAATAGAAGAAGATACTCGATGTTCAAATCTTAATTACCTTTTAGTATATAATGCAATTCAGACAAAAGATGAGGGATTTATCATTTGTGGTAGTACTCAAGATGATGAAAATAATTTGGTTGGATTTGTTATTAAATATGATTTAGATGGAAATAAGCAATGGAGTAGAATATATGGTGACAAGGATTCTAATCAGATTACAAATGTTCTTGAATTAGATCAAGGATATATGGCTATTGGTATTGAATCAATAAATGATGATTATTATAGTCCACTAATAAAGATTGATAATGATGGTTTAGTTGAATGGAAGAAAAATTTTAATTATGGCGAAAATCCCGATATGTTTTGGGGTATTTGCAGTACAAACGATAATGGATTTATATTATCTGGAACAACTGGTTGGGCTCAACCAAATGCTGATATTTGGCTTGTAAAAACAGATGCTGAAGGAAATTTGATTTGGAATAAGACGTATGGCGGAGACGCTGCTGAGGAATTTAGACCAAATAAATGTAGTATAGCATCTGATGGTGGTTTCATTATTGGTTGTGAATCCAACTCTTTTGGATCTGGAGATCTAGATGGTTGGATTTTTAAAATTGATTCCGATGGAAATATGCTTTGGGATAAAACATTTGGAGGGGAAATGCAGGATCGGATTTGGGGGATGGATAATACAGTTGATGATGGATTTATTTTTTGTCTTAATAAAAATTATGACAGGAGACCAAATACTGAGATTGATTTGATAAAATTAAATAGCAATGGAGAGGTAGATTGGATTGTAAATTATGCAACCCCTAAAGTATGTATGGGTTATCAGATAAGTCAAACAAGTGATAATGGTTTTATTTTAGCATTAAGAATTAATGGAGGATATGGATCATCTAATGCGGATGGAGCCTTAGTAAAAATATCAGAAAAAATTAATAATAAACCCGATAGACCTATTCAACCTCAAGGAGAATCTAATGGAAAAACGGGTAAGGAATATACATATTCTACAGTTACAATTGACCCAGAAGGTGAACAACTGTATTATTTTTGGGACTGGGGTAACGGCAATAACAGTGGTTGGATTGGCCCATATGATTCTGGTGAAGAATGTTTGGTTTCTTATAACTGGAAATCTGATGGTAATTATTCAATTAGAGTAAAATCAGAGGATAATCTTGGATATGAGAGCGAATGGTCAGATCCTCTCGTTATAAGTATGCCAAAAAATAAGGATCGGTCTCCATTATTTTATTGGTTTTTATCAAAATTAGTATCTTTTTTCATTTTTTAGAATAGATTTAAGGAGTTTGGAATGAGTGATTAAAGAAATCCCTTCAATAAAAAAAATGTTATTTGGGATTATGATTATGTTAATAGGAGGTTTTATTATGCTAAATGAATCTCTAAACCTTCGTGGAATTGAATTTTTTTTTATACTTGGCGGGTTTTTAATGGGTATTTTAGGGTTATTTTTTAATGATTAAATATGAGTGAATAATATGAATAAAATATTATTTAATGAGGTGAAAAAATGAGAAAAATTGGACGAATAATATCAGTTATAATATTTTTTATTATTTTAATACAATTAGCAGGCGTTATTCTTTATAGTGAAAAAAATGATGTAATCGCTGATGTCTTGATTTATACTGGCCCTGGTGCATGGGGAACAGGTTATCGTGCTTTTGAAAAATTTCTTGATTATAAAAATCTTACATGGTTTGAATGCAATCATAACTTTATAAATAATAATGATTTAGAGGGAAAATTTAAGGTAATTCATTTTCCTGGTGGATCTCCAGGCGAATACAGTAATTCAATAAATCTTGCGGGTCATAAAAATATTAGAGATTTTGTTTCTTCAGGTGGGGGATATGTTGGAATTTGTGCGGGGGGTTATTTTGCAGCAGATATAAACATCTGGGAAGGAAACACATATGATATTCCATTGAATTTATTTTCAGGAACAGCATATGGGGCAATTGACGAAATAATACCTTGGCCAGGATATAAAATGACTAATATCACAATAAATAAATCTAATCCAATTAACCTTTATGAACCAATTTCACAGACAATATTATATTATGGAGGCGCAGCATTTTACCCAAATGAAGGACAACAAATTAATATTATAGGAACTTACGACTCATTAAACAACGATCCTGCTATTATAAATTTAAATTATGGAGATGGGCGAGTATTATTATTTGGACCGCATCCTGAAATCGAAGAAGATAGCGATCGTGATGGAGAAACCACTTTTCATTTTTTAGAAGATAATGGTACAGATTGGAATCTGTTATGGACTTCAATGGATTGGTTAATGAAACGAGAAATTTCAGAACCGCCTATGTCTGTACAACCTGATAAACCTGATATAAAAGGTATGTTGAATGGAAAAAATGGAATTGAATATAACTATACAATTTATACTAATGATCCTGATTTGGATGAAGTATATTATTATATTGACTGGGATGATAATTCAATAAGTGATTGGTTTGGTCCATATAAATCAGGAGAAATAATTCAAATTACTCACTCTTGGAATAAAATCGGTAAATATAGTGTACGAGCCAAAGCTAGAGATATGAACAATTTAGAAAGTGAATGGTCAGATCCTCTCGTTATAAGTATGCCAAAAAATAAAATCAATATGAATTTAATAATTTGGAGGTTTCCATTATATAAATATCTTTTATCAATTATTGCGTAGAAAAGAAAGGAAAACAGAGCTATAATGCTGCAATACTGCTATTATCTGTTTTCCTTTCTTCCCTCCCAAATAAACATCCGTTAACGGTATAATTAATAGTACTAAATATTCTATTATGTAGATAAATGAAGGGAGAATTATTGTAATTCCGAATTATAATAATTCTTTTTGATATTACTAGATGGAATAAGGAATATAAGGGGAAAGAAAATAAATGAGAAAACATCTAATTGTGTCTGGAATTGTATTTGTTTTACTGATGGTAAATTTAAGTGGATGTAATGATATACTAGAAGCACCTAAAATTGAATTTATTCAAGAAGATGGGTGGCTTATAGTCAGCTTCGTTGAAAAATCAATTTTATCTTGGGATAATATCAATATTTCACTCTCGTCAGGTAAATATTCGGATATTGGTTTTCATTATAGTCCTGAAATATCTTCTCTTATACCATATGGTAATGGAAACTCCTGCCCTAGTGATTGGGGTGTTATCGTTGAAGATAACGGTATCTTTTTTCAACTTATTGATGCAATTGTAACGTTATACTGGATACCTACTAATGTATCCTTTGGAGAATGGGATTTTACATAAAATTAATCATTCTTTTTCTCTTAAGCACTAATAAAACTTTAATATTTTATCTCTCAGGAGGCTTCAAAAATATGATGTAATGCTACATCATAATTAGCAATAATTAATGTTACAAGTGTTACAATTATTATCCATATGATTAAATAGAAATCTTCAAAAATCAAACTTAGTTCCAAATGTTACATGTCTAGATTATTTATATCATATTCAAGATTATTTCGCTTATCAGGACTAATCGGTTTCTCAATAAATCCTGTATTTGGAGCATTAAGTCTATCTCAAATTGGAGTACAAGTCAATCTCTTAACATTGTTTTTATTATTATTGATTGGAGTCTTTAAAACAATACATGGAAGTGTCATGAATGATTATTTTGATATTGAAGTTGATAAACTTTCCCATAATCCAAATCTGAGGCCTCTCGTTATAGGTGAAATATCAAAAAATACAGCAATTATAATTATATTACTGACTGTCGTATTCATATTTGCAATATTTTTTGGTTATTTTTACAGAAACCAACCTTCATTTTACTATGCTTTTATTTGTATAATCCTTGCTGCAATTGCAGGGTTTATTTATAATAGATATGGCAAAAGATTTGCCGGCTCCGATTTTCTCGTTGGATTTTCTGAAGGAATTTTTGTTCTTATTGGAGCTTATCTAGTTTCCCCGGATGGTCAACTTAGTATTTTTACTTGGGTTATTTTCTTATTGGTCTTTAATCAGTATTTGTTTATGAATATGATTATTGGTGGGATGAAAGATGCTGACCATGATTTTCTACTTAAAGTAAAAAATGTTGCAATTAAAACAGGTGTAATATTAAAAAAGGATAAAAAAATCCATCTCCCTATTAGTTTTATTATCCTAGGATTGATCATCAGGTTTTTTTCAGCTTTTCTCATATTTGTACCCTTCATATTCTATAAAGTGTATTTTGAACTATGGGAAATTATTGTAATAATACTGGTTGTTGGTATGGTTCTTTTATTAACATTTAAATTACTTAGTCTTAAGAGTTTTGTTCAACGTAAAAAAGTTCTTGGTCTTTTCGCAATTCAGGGAGTTCTTCGTTACAGTTTTGTTCCATTTTTATTATTGCCTGTGATTGGACTTGCTTCAACTGTTGGGTTAATTCTATTACCCCTTCTTTGGTATGTTTTGATAATGTTTAAATCAAGACAGGATATAGCTCCAAATTTGTAATAAAGGACAAGCAAATAGCATTTTGTCTCTCAGGAGGCTTCAAAACAAAGTTTTTTGTGTTGAATGGATTTTATTTAATTAACAATAATAAGTTTTTTAATATATTCTGATAAAGGAGTAATGGAAGAATTTTAGTAAAAGCGAGGGAAAAAAGGAGAACAGTAGATAAGTAAAAAACCATTGTTACTGCCCCCTTTCTTCTATAATTATCGGCATCAAAATATAATATAAAAGGATTTCTATCAAAATCCTGTTTTCTCCTTATTAGTTTCAAGATATCTATTTTGTAAATATAATTATATATATCATTCAAATATGGAAATTTAATGGAAAGTAAAGATTTTGAAAATATTAATGATAAGTTAGATAGAATTGAAAGAAAAATTAACAAGGTTCAAAATGAATTATCTTTTTCATCAATCTTTACTCTTGCTGTTTTTGAATCTACATTGGCAGCTGCTCTTTTAAGTTTTGGATTTTCAGTTAATGATGAGATTAGTATATGAGTTGGATATTTCTTATTTGCACTTGCAGTATTTTGCTGGTTTTATCTATTTTATGATGGACATAAAAAACGAAAAAATAGATAATATTATGAACTTTCTTTTCAAATCCGGGAGGCGGGATATCTTTATAAAGAAAGTATCTAAAATATTAATTATTATTAAAAGAATATCATTTTAATTAAAAAATGAAAACTGAAAAAACAAAAGCTATAAAAATAGAATTAAAAGATGCGGAAAAAACACGTTTATATCTGAAAGAAAAAAATATTTTAAAAAATAATTTAAAAATAAAAAAAGATGAAAATTACATATACCTACCTATAAGAAATAATATAAATAAAAATAAAGATTGCAATTATAATATTATAATAACGAATTTTGAGAAACAAAATAAGAAAATAAATTCTTATAAAGAATTATTATTAAGAAATAATAAAATAACATCAAAAGAAATTTTAAATAAATTACCAACTTCGTATGATATTATTGGAAAAATAATTCTTATAAAATTACAAGATGAACTAATAAAATATCAAAAAGAAATTGGAGAATCCCTTCTAAAAGTAAATAATAATGTCAAAACAATATGTACTATAGAACCAGTAAAAGGAGAATTAAGGACAAGAAATATAAAAATCATATCTGGTGAAAAAAATACAAAAACAATACATAAAGAAAATGGAATAAAATATAATATTGATCTTAGAAAAATTTATTTCTCACCTAGACTCGCAACAGAAAGAATGAGAATAACAAATTTAGTCAAACCAGAAGAAGTAATAGTTGACATGTTTACAGGATTAGCTCCTTTTTCAATAAATATTGCAAAATATGCAAATCCAAGGAAAATATATGCAATTGATAAAAACAAATACGCAATAGAATATGCAAAGAAAAATATTAGAATTAACAATGTTCTAGATAAAATCGAAGTTATCCATTCTGATGCAAAAAAAGTTAATGATATTCTAAATAAAAAAAACGAAAAAGCTAATAGAATAATTATGAATCTACCTTTTTCTGCAAAATCTTTTTTACCATATGCCTTTAAAATATCAAAGGAAAAAATAATAATTCATTACTATGATATAATAAAGGAGGAAGATATAAATAATAGGATAAAAGAGCTGAAAAAAATAGCTAAAGTTAATAACTATAAAATCATAAATTTCAATATTATAAAAATTAAGACATATTCGCCACGAGAATTTTATATATGTATAGACATTACTGCAAAAAAAAATATTATGCCGACGTAGCTTAGACCGGTTGAGCGGCTGACTTGTAATCAGCAGGTCGAGGGTTCGAATCCCTCCGTCGGCTTCCCTAAGTTCTTTTCCCATGTTGATTGCAACAAAAGTAACATTTCTGATTTGCGGCTTTGAACATAAATAAATATCAGATGATAAAGTTAAATTCAAAATACTAAAAATTGTAATCAAAACAAAAAACTTTGTTTTGAAGCCTCCTGAGAGACAACCTTGTTATAAAAAATATTTTGGCAGAAATGCCAGCTGGAGGGGAGGAAGATGGGATGCTACCAGGGCTGGCATGTCCCCCATATTATTCGTCGAGTTAAGGGAACATGGTGTTTTTAGTTTATATATGTAAAAAGTGGGTGGATGAAAGTATTTTATACTCAATTCGTAATTAAAAAATAGAAGGAGGAAGAGAATAATTATAGGGAAACGTAGATTTTCTTTCTCCCATTTTCACTATATTAGGAATTCTAGAATTGGAAATCGTTGAATTAATCTTAATATCCAAGGATTGAAATCATTGATTGATTTGCTTCTTGGCATTGAAACAGATAACGGATCTGACCATTCGCTCTGAGCTCCATTACTATCTTTTGCTTTTACTCTGATCTCATAGGTTCCCTGTGAAGTCCATGAGTGAGATGTACTAACTGTTGCTCCAGATGCATAGTAACTTCCACTGTTATCATCCCATTCATCAACAACATTGTCTCCATTCCAGTCCCAAGCATACTTGACTTTATCGCCATCTGGATCAGTTGTAGATGAGGAATATGTATATGACTTTCCTATTTCTCCCGAAGTTGGGCCAGAAGGAGTACTTGGATTAAAAGGAGGAAAATTTCCACCATCATCAGATAACTTTGCAACAAAAACATCACTATATCTTTGGCTTTGGCTGGTTAGAGTGTATGGGCCAAAATCTGCAATACCACTGAAATATCCAGTTACTATTGTGGAGCCGTCCGAAAGCGTTACGATTGCCTGGCCTGCATCCTTATAATACATCCCACCTGCACGTTTCCCCCATGCGATAGTGCCGTCGGAATTGTACTTGGCCAAGAAAATATCGGTACTACCATCTGAAACCAGAACAGTTTCGGAATTTTCACCTTTCCCGAATGTCGCTGAACCACTGAAATATCCAGTTACTATTGTGGAGCCGTCCGAAAGCGTTACGATTCCCTGGCCTGCATCCTCAGACGTCCCACCTGCCCCTTTTGCCCATTGCCAGTCCCCGTTTTTATTTAATATATTACTTTCTCCTTCTTTATGTCTATTAAAAAACGATTTATAATCAGCAGTAGTTGAACTACTAGTTATACCTTTATAAATGGAAATATTGGATTTAACATCATTTAATTCTACACATCCATTTACTGAAAAAGCAGTCGCAATCAACAGCGTCAAAACAAAAATTCCAATAATTTTCTTCATCATTTTTATCTCCCTAACATAGGTTCCCCTGATTATTATAATGCAATCTTAATTTAAAACATTAACGCATGTAAACATGTGTTATCGCAACATTTGTAGCATTATCACTTGGTGAATATGATGTAGTCATTCATCATATTTTGAAGCCTCTCGAGAAATAACTTCTCATATAATATAAAGTGTGATTCTAAATTTCAACGAAATAAATTTAAACAAAACCAAAATGTCACCAATATGCTCAAATCTATACGATTAATTGCTACCATTTCTAGGGCAGAGTTTATTTTACCTAATCTCGGCTCTCTAATCATGGGAGTTGCATGGGGGGTTACATCAGATATTAGTTTGACTAATTTGATTATTTTAATTATTTTATCTTTTTCAATTATCAATCTTAGCTCTGCAATTGGCGCCCAAATCAATACCCTCTCTGATTATGAGTTGGATTTGAAAGATGATCGAAAGAAAAAACTTGTTCAATCTTTGGATTCCTTTGGAAAAAACCGTATGAAAGTCGTCTTACTGATTGAGTTTATTATCACTTTGATATTGGTCATTTTATTCATGGTTCTCCAAAATAATCCAATCCTATTGTTGATGTGGGTTGTTGGAATTTCATTAGGGTGGATATATTCTGCTCCACCAGTTCGTTTAAAATCAAGATCTTGGCTTGCACCAGTATCATTAATACTTGTTCTTGGAATCTTTCCAGTTTTGTTTGCATATTTGACATTTACTTCAGTATTTCAACTATTCTTTCTTCTTGCTATTGCCGGGTTGGCTCTTACTATATATGGTGTGATTATACCAACAGAGATTAGAGATTACTTTGGAGACAAGGTGATGGATATTGACACAATGACTGTACATCTTGGTCTTGTTAAAGCATCTTTTACATGTATTGTTTTGATATGCCTCGGTGGAATTCTTTTTACTACAGCATTTCTCCTTGAATGGATGAATGGCCCTCGACCATTCTTAAGTTTTTTACTTCTAATTATACCTATTTCAATTTTCTATGTTATCAGAAGTGTAAAGAAACTCTATTCCCTCTCCAAAGAGTACATTATATCGCAAGAAAATAATTCTTTGAAGGATCAGATAATAAACATATCTGCACACAATCCAAAGTGGATTATGATCATTACCCAAACTTATAGCATCCTATCTATTATTCTCCTTGTGAATAAATTTTTAATCTAATTATGAAACGGCATTATAAAATTTTTTTCTACTAAATTGAAATTGTGAATAGATTCTTCTATAAAATAAAAATATCATTATTACTTGCTGATAATGATGTCAACCTTCGTTTGTTGACTTAAATAGTTATAAATTCTTAACACATTCAATAAAACAATGATTAATGTTAGAAACTTCTTTCCGAGATACTTTGACATATCAGAGGAAAACGGAATTGCAAGATATGTACAGTGTAAACACGTTTCTGTTAATTTTAGTAAGTTAGAAACCACCGATTTTTTGTGGAAAAAACATGACACTGCCATTCAAAACATGAAGCTTTGTGATATTGAACCAGAAAAATCTCTATTAGATCTTAAAATAGAGTTAGCATCTAGAATGTTTAGGGAATGTTGTTTCTGCGAAAGAAGATGTAAGGTTGATCGGACAAAAGAATCAGGGAATTGTGGAGTACAACAACCTGCAATCGCATCTGAATTTTTACATCTTGGGGAAGAAAGCGTACTTATACCATCATATACTGTTTTTTTCTCAGGATGTACATTTCATTGCGTGTTTTGTCAGAACTGGGACATAAGTCAACGTAACGCAGGTATTTTTATTGAACCTGCAGTATTGGTAAAAATGATACGTGCAAGAAAAAATCAAGGTGCAAGAAATGTTAATTGGGTAGGTGGTGATCCTACACCCAACATTCTTTATATTCTTGAAACGTTGAAAAATTGTAATGTAAATATCCCTCAGATTTGGAATTCAAATATGTATTGTTCAATGGAGACTATAAAACTTCTCAATGGTGTTATTGATTTGTATCTTACAGATTTTAAATATGGAAACGATGAATGTGCTCAACGTCTATCAAAAGTTGATAATTACATGGACATTATCAAAAGAAATCACAGAATCGTAGAAAAAAATGGGGAGATGATTATACGTCATCTTGTAATGCCTACCCATATTGAATGCTGTTCAAAATCAATACTGCAGTGGATCGCCGATAATATTTCAAATATTCCAGTCAACATCATGGGACAATACCGTCCAGATTATTTTGCAAAAAAATATCAAGACATCTCTTGCAGTGTATCATCAGAAGAAATTAGAACTGTTGAAGATTTTGCAAAAAAATTACAAATCATTTGTTTGTAGAATTATTACTTGGGGGATATGATGGAAATGGATATAACAAATAGAATAATTGTTTACTCAAGATAGAAGAAAAACAATAACAATATTCCTCTAATATCTGCTAAAACCTTCGGCGCGTTATCTGCCCAAGCGGCACCTGTTATCTCAGTGTGGCCAAACCCTAATATTAAACGCGTTTTTCCAACTGTTATTTCTTGGTCGGGTTCAAGAGTTCCTATTATTAAGCCAGAGGATTGTCCTCCTAAGATAATGAAATCTCCATCAATTGTAATACTCCAGCTGACATTATATGCAACGTCATTTCCAATATTCTTTACGGTCATTTTCATTGGTGATAAATCACTTATAACAAGTACAGGTGTTGGTATTGTTTCATATGATGAAAAGTAAATATCATAATTACCGTTTCTTAAATCGGTAAAAACAATTCCACTTTCACATATATCAATAGAACCCTTTTTACTAACAACTGTCCCATTTACATCATTTTTCCGCATCGCCTCATTCCATGTAACACCAGCATCTTCAGATATTTTAAGGTAGAGATTCCCTTTTTTCACATAAGAACAATACACATTGTTACCTTGCATGTATACAGCAGGAGTACTAGCATTACTTTCAACAGTAGATACTTGCCAGTTGAACCCTGGTTCATATACTGCTGAGGTGTTACTCGATTTACATATAACATTTTCATCTTCAACATACACAACACAAACCTTGTTTCCACTACCCGAAACATCTGGGTCTGTTCCGATTCCAAGATATTCACTAGGCATTACTTCAGGATCCCCATATTTCTCCATACCATTTTTTTGTCTTCCACTAGTAATAAGGCGCTCATTCATGACGTTTGTTTTTATACTGATTTTTGTTCCACTATCAAAATCAGTTTCGAAAACAAAAAAGAGTTGATTAGCATTTGAGTCCATTTCTAGTTGTGATGCTGGAGCGGATTGAAAAAATGAGTTACCATCGGAGTAGAAACCCCCCATCACTGGCGGAGGTTCAAAGTCAGGGTATGTATAGTATCCCAGGTTCAATGTCTGTAACAATCCATAGGTGTCTTCAGTTGTAAGTGATAAGAAGAAATTGTTCGTACACGCACATGCACAATAAAAGTAATCTGTTCCACCTGAAATTCCATACCATAATGCCTCTGCAGCATTTGCGATATCTCCAGAGATAAAGGACATTTCATTGTTATAGATTTCTGCATTTGGGTCAATCATTGTAAGATACAGCAAATCATTAGGATAATTATATACAATATCCGGGTATTGTAGTAATCCTGTACCGCTGGAAAAGTTAATGGAGTCAAATAAGAATTGCTCATTCCATAAATAACCATTAGTAGAATACACAACAGGTATCTGACTTCTATTTAAACCGATTTCTTGTTCAAAAACGACAATAGAATGACCAAGATTATTTGTTGTCATTCTTGGGTGAAAATCATTTCCAATATTATTGGATATTAAAGTATTATCAACAAGACATTGTTGTCCCATAACATCATTTTTTATAGCTTTAATATTCTGTTGCCATGGGTCATCTATATTATCATCAACATATATGATATTATTAGAAGAAACTTCATAGGTGGAGACAAAAGGAAGTATACTTGAATGTAACAATAAAACAAATCCTAACATCAAGGAAATATTTTTCATCATTACCTCCCAATATAATATTAGATGTTCTGATATAAAATCATTTGTAGCATTATTACTTGCTGATTATGATGTCAATTGATATGATTTTGAGAATTGTACAAATTCTAAAATAAAGTTATTAAAAATGAATGCTTGAGCAAAAAATATAATTTATAATACTATTATTTACTAATTATTTTGTATTTTTCTCCAAGAAATTATCAATAGTTAGTATATTATTAAAATATTGAGGGATTTTAACCTAGACTCTGTAATCCCTCCGTCGGCTTATATCGCCCTTTTTTATAAAAAAATCAACACTACAAACCTTTTTTAATGAATTTTAAATTTCATCTACACATACAGATATTGCAATCTTCAAGGCATCAATCATAGTTTCCAAGTCCATACCATTCTCTGGATCTTGAGAGGAAAGAAGAGGGACATGGATAAATCCTGCCTCTATCGAAAGATCATTTCTATCAATAAAATTTAGAACTCCGTAAAATACTTCATTGCAAATAAAGCTGCCAGCATTATAATTCTGTTCTGTAGATATATTCACTCTATTAATTTCACGAACAATATTTTTTGTAGGAAGAGGAGATAATAACAAAAATGGACCACGAGGATCTATTCTACGAAATAAAAATACATTCCCTTCATTATCAGGTTTAATACATGATTTTAAATTTATTCCTATTTTTTCAACATGTATCGAGTTTATCATTCCAGCACCCATGCTTATTACAATGTCTGGATTGTAACCCATGATTCCCTGAGTTACAAAATCTACAGCTTCACCCCAAATTACAGGCGCCGTAATACCAAAGACTATAGCTCCATTTATTGTTTCACCATTAAGATTCTCTGCAATCAATTGAGAAGGATTAGGAGTATACTTAGCCCAAGATTCAAAACCAGTGATCAAAACAGTTTTTTCATAGCAACAATCAACAATATTTACTAAATTAATATCATCTTCAAATGATCCAACAGGAATTACATATGACCCTATCAAAAGAATTGAAAAACATAAGACTATTACAATTCTATTAAATCTCATTGAATATATATAATGAGATTTAATTTATATAAGAATATGGTTCAAAATCAGCTTAGCTTTTTTATTATTTTAATAGTAAAATATCTTTAATTCTTTAATATAGCATGAATTCAATAAATTTATAACGAAAAAAAAGAATTCTGAATCTTAATTCAAGTAAAATAATACAATAACATTAATTTATTAACTTTAAAAAATAAAAATCAAAATAATATATATAAAATTTGAATTATTTCAAAAGTTGAATTTTCAGTATTAATAATTGTTTTGATATCTAGTTTACTATCCTAAATTGCCGTCTATTATTTTTATTTCGAAAATAATTTATTTTTTCTAAAAATGAATAATATAATACCTGCAATAATAAATATAAATAACTCAAAACCTGGAAAACCTGATGGTTCAACTATTGTTATAACAGCAGATGACATATCAGTATCACCATTATTATCTTCTACTGTTAATTCAACTATATATTTCCCTGCCTCAATATATTTATGTTCAATAATTTCTCCATAACCCATTGATCCATCACCAAAAGACCAAGTATAATTCACTATTATACCATCTGAGTCAGAACTATCTGAAGCTATAAATGTAATCATTTCATCAGTTGTTCCATTAATTGGAATTTCATGTATCGCAATTGGCGCTTTATTTACATAATCACCTATTGTTACAAAAATTATTTCAGAATCAGTTGTTCCATCATTATCTATAACCGTTAAAGTAACTTTATATGAACCTTTATTATTATAAACATGCTCTGGTGACTCAGCTAAAATTTCACTAGACTCATCACCAAAATTCCATCTATAAAAATCAATTTCACCATCAGTATCATAGCTATCTGAACCATCAAAACCTATAATCTGACCCGGATCGGAGCTGTAAGGTCCACCAGCATCAGCCACCGGTGGCTCATTATCAGGAGGAGTAGTTTTTGTAAAAAAAATCCAAGGATCTGATTTATTATCCTGTCTACTATCATTTACAATTGCATACCATGCATAAGTTCTATTAAAACCAAGTGTTAATTGTCCAACTGCAACATCACCAGTATTAACTCTTTTATCTGTATCTATTAATTCATCATTTTCTGCATTATAAAAATAAACTGTAAGTTCATCACTATCATCATCTTCTACTTCAACTTCAAGCGTTATTCTTAAACCAACCCCTGTTTCCAAATCCTCTGGAGATGGATTAAAAGGTTTTTTAGGTGGTTTCAAAAAATCACCTAACGGAAACATATCAGTAACGCCATATTTTTCATAAAAAATATCACCGATTCCATCAAGATCTAGGTCTAAATCGTTATAGTCACTCCAATAATTCCCCTTTTCCTCATAATACCATTGATTATTTCCAAAATCTTGAGCAGATTTACCATTATCTAAAAATCTATTTAAAGATATAATATTATTTTTACTGCTTGCAAGAGCATTAATGCCAGATCCTGATGAGTTAGATATATTATTATTTTTAATATTGTTATTTGATCCTTTTATTTCGATAGCGCCGATATTTGATTCGAATTTATTTTCATTTATTTCACAGTCTGATGAATCCAAATAAATACAATCTTCATTATACATGAATTCATTTTGTTCAATTATGCTATCATCACTATTTTTAAGATATATTCCATAAAAAGTAGTATTTGAAATCGTATTATTTGTGATATTCACATCTTTACTTTTATCTATTTTTAATCCATAAGTTGAATTTGAAATAGTATTCCCATATATTCTACCATTTGAGTTAACAAATGAAATAGCATATTCAGAACAATTGGAAATTGTGTTAATAACTATATCATTTGTATCAGAATTTTCAATATTAATCCCTCTGCTCACATTTTCTATGTGATTTCCACTTATGATATTTCCACTTGAATCAGGGTTAATATAGATTGCTGAGCTATTTGTCTGATTAAATGTGTTACCTTGAATTATCACATTATCTGAATTTATATAAATTAGACTTCCTATTGGCGATGATTTTATGTTTTCAATATCACTTATAACAAAATCGATTAATTCAACATGGTCAGCTGTAATTTCAATAGTATATCGCTGATTAATATTACTATCAATAATGCTGGCAGGTCCCTCTGTGCCTTCTATGCTACCCCAAATTTTTAGAGTTTTATCAATTTCAAGGGTTTCCTCATATAAACCACCAAAAACATAAATTGTATCTCCTTCCTCAGCTATATCAATCGCATATTGTATACTAGCATATGGTTTTTCAGCAGTTCCCTCTCGAATTCCATGATAGTTTACATCTACATATATTTCATTACCTTCTGCCCGACAATTTTCATTAAATATTATATTAAAACTTCCAAAAATCATTGAAAAAAATATTAACAATATCACTATTTTTGATTTCATTTATATCCATCATCCTCTAATCTATCTTGTTTTTTGAAATGTATTGACATAATTTATACTTTTCTTAAAAAAGATAATAATTTTGTAAGATTAATTTTATATATGTAATTTTATTACTCCGAATGTTAAGGTGACAAAAATGACATACGTTATATTTGAAGTTAAAACAGAAAACATAGCTAAAATTAATGATTTATTAAAAGATGATTTAGTCAGTAGACAAAGTATACTTACTAGGGATTCAAGTTCTCTTAATATTGAAAAGGATGTATCTTATTTAAAAATTGAAGGAAGTACTGAAGGTATCAAAAAAGCAGAGAAACTTGCAAAAGAATTTGAATTTAAAAAACTTAGCGTTAAAGATGCTGCAGAAGTAAATAAAAAAATTGAGGAGCAGGAGAATTCCGCTGCTGATGGAATGGGAATGATTTTTGGTTAAATCTTATATTTTCCAATAAACATTCATCTCATTTTTTATTATTTTTAAAACATAATCAACATCTTTTTTCTCATTAACATAATCTTCAATACTTATTGGATTAAGAAGTAATTGACTGAGTTGAGATAATAAACATTTTCCAATCCAATCTAAATTATAGCCCCCTTCAAGTGTGCATACAATTTTAGGTTGAATTTTTTGAAATCTTGAAATAATTTCACCAAAAAAATTAACTGATAAATTTAATCCCCCAAGCATGTCTGCATGATGTGAATCATAGCCACATGATACAAGTATTATATCTGGTTTAAATTGTTTTGCAATGGGTAAGAAGATTTCATCTAAAAGTTGAGCTACTGCTTTATCGCCATTTCCATATTTTAAAGGAGTATTTACATTAAAACCACTCCCTTCATTCTCACCTATTTCATGCGGGTCACCTGTTCCAGGGTAATGAGGTGATAGATGAAAAGATTGATACATTACCTCCTTTCTATTATAAAAAATATCTTGAGTGCCATTACCATGATGAACATCCAAATCAAAAATAAGTACACGTTTAATATTTTTTAAAGCCCTATTTGCTGCGATAGCAATATTATTGAAAAGACAAAAACCCATTGATCTATCTATCGTGGCATGATGCCCGGGTGGTCTAACTAATGCAAAACCATTTCTTGCTTTATCATTTATCACATTTTCAGTTAATTCCACTAAACCTCCAGCAGCTAATCTTGCAATATTATAATCACCTTTACATACATATGTATCTGGATCAAGCCATGAATTTTCTTTTAAATTTGCAAACTTAACTTTATCAATCATATTCTTAGAATGAACATCATATAAGGATTCTTCATCTAAAAGATTAGGCATAATAATTTCAAGTTTTTCAAAAAAAGATGTTTTCTTAATTTCTTGCATCATTGCAACTAATCTTTTAGCATTTTCAGGGTGAGTTATATTATCATGTTTTTGGAATTCGTCAGAATATACTAATTGAGTTTTCATTATTTTCAAAAAAACAAGATTAAATACTCAAATATAAGATTAATTATAATGATTTAAGTATGCTCAATACATTGAGGATAAAAGAAATCGGGGGTTTATAATTAAAAAATGAGTGAAACGTTAATTGGTATCTCTTCTGATTATCTATATCTATATAATCAACAGCCAAAATCTGTATCAGATTATCATAAACCTTATTTTCTAGCTTTTACTCCGCAAGAAAAAAATATAATTAATGCTAGAAAAGAATTGATAAGCAAATGGAGGAATAATAATTCAAGTGATAATATTTTTTCCAAAATTGAGGATATTGGAGAAATTGAAAAATATAGGAGTTTCTGGGAATTTAATAAAACTTGGGATGTCTTTAAGGTTTATACAATAAAATCATATCTTGTCCCAGAGGTCAGTGATTATTTATTTTTTAATTATGATTTTTATACAGCTGAGCATGACATACCTTATCATCAAAGATCACTTATTGATTTAGCATCAGAGGATAAAATATGGTTATTTGATACTAATGGAAAAAAGGAAACAATAAAGTGTTTAATTTATGATATTGAAACAACACAATTTGATCTTTCAAAAACAAATATCCCTATTGATATAATTGGTTATACTGATTTTAATATAGATTTTAAATCTTCTAAGGACCTTGATGTTGAAGAGTTTAGTTTTGATATTATTGATTGTCCCGTTCATTCTGAAGATATTGATATTACTCAACTTATTTCACGTAATTTAGATGAAGAAATTGAAAATCTATATAAATTTTGTAAATTACTTAAAAATTATCATATTATTTCGGGGCATAATATAGCTGGTTTTGATAATATTCAGATACATAATAGAGTGAAATGGATTTTATCTAATCAAAAATCACGATTAAGTAATGATGAATTGAAAATTTTTAATGAATTTATTAATATTTATAGCCGGGTTGATAAATCATTTCATTTTGGTGTTGGATCAGAAGTTGTAAATTTTTATCCTAGTTCTTTTGACACTTATCAAGCTACAAGAAAATTTTATCCTTTTTTAGATTCATTTGGTCTTAAAGCAGTTGCTCCTTTTATTGGTGTTGGTGTAAAAGATAGGTTGATTCTAACACCTTCTCAGATTAAAATTGATAATCGAACTTTGAAATATAATAAACAAGATGTTATCGAACAAAGAGGTGTTACATTAAATCTTATACAGCAAGCTTTACCTTTATCTTTTACTACCTGTATGACTTTTGATAATCTATTATCATCTGGTGCGGTAAACATGTGGGATCATATGGCAATGATTAGAGGATCTTTACAGAAGAAAATAATGCCTCCGATATGTAGACCTTTTTCAATTTCAAAAACTTTATTACATAATTTTAATGATATTGATACTAAAGAAAAAATAATCACTGAAGGAAGGAATAATAGAGAGCAGCTTTCTAAGGAATTTGTAAGGGTTTTAAAATATGGTGAGGAAATGCCTGATTGGGTTAAATACCCGTATGTCATCTATAATGTAAATTCTAAAGATATTGATGATAGATTAAATTACCATATGCCTGGTGGAATGACAATTAAGCCTGATAAAGATACTGAATCTCATTTTATTCCTTGGTTTAATCTTATAGTAGCTGATGTTGGAGCTATGTATCCAACTATTCTTAAAGCAATGAATATTGGTGCAGATACAGTTCAAATTTGTCCTAATCCTGATGAATCTAATGAATTAATCTGGTTGAAAAAATTACCTAGAAAATTTTTAGAAAGTAATTTTTGTAATTATTCAGATATAAGTGAGCAAGATTCATTTGCTGATAAAGGATATAAATTAGATATCATAATTGATAATAAACCTGGTGTAATAAATTGTGCAATGACTGGTATTATGAGTATGATATCAAAAGTTAAAAAGGAACTTAAGGAAACCAAAAAAAGTGGTGATAAATCTGAAATAGATAGATTAAAAATGATGTATCAAAGTATTAAAGGTGCACGTAACGCTGGAACTCATGGAATTCTAGCGGCTCCAAATGTCTCTGGTAGACAATTTAACCTCTGGGGAGCAGCAGCTATTACAACTAAAGGTCAAATGATACTTGCAGATACACTTGATTATCTTGAAAAAAAGGACATTAGAGTAGTATATGGAGATACTGATGGCATATATTTAGGATGCTCACGATCAATGGGTAATTTACCTGATTTTTCAAATGCACTTAATATTGTTATCAAAGATAATAAGGAGGATTGGTTATCAAATCCAGAATATGTTCTATCTGCAATAAAGGAGTGCAACAAAAGATGGCAGACAGAATTAAATTATCCTGATTTTGAATTAGAACCAGAAATTCATGATTGTATGATTTTTGTTAAACATAAAAATTATTTAATATTTGATGAAAAAAACGGTACAATTGAAATGACTACTAAAGGTAATAATTTCAAAGGATCTGATAAAGCTAATATTGCAAGAAAAATACTTAGAAAAATAATGATTAATGTACTAAAAGAAAACCCTAACTGGATTGATGAGAAAAAGGCGAGAAATGACATTAAAAAAAGTATAACAAATAATACGAAAAAAATTCTTTTAGATTTTGATTTATCAAAAGTTGAGATTGATGATTTAACGATAATTCAATCTGTTAAACCCTCAAATCAATATAAGAAAAATCAGGATGGTTCATTATCAACTTTTGGTAAGAGGGCTGTTGCTTTAGAAAAACTTTTAAACAAGCCTATTAAATCAAGAATAAAAATAAAATTTGTTATTACAAAGAATCATCTTCCTGGTATTTCAAATCCTTCAAAAAGTGGTGTGAAACCAATTGATTATATGTATCCAATAGAGTTATTAAAGAATGTAAAAGATATTGATTTAAAATGGTATAAAAAAATGATTGAAAACTATATCCAAGGTGCTTTTGGCCTTCATGATATTGAAGTTACTGAGCAGAAGGGATTAGATGCTTGGATGTAAAAATATCTGCATTATTTAATATATTATTGGACGTTAAATTTTAATTTTATGTAATAAATATAATAGTAAAATTTAAATATGCATTAATATGATTACAAACAAATTGGGACGTTTTTAGGAGAAAAATATGAAGAAAAATCTTTATAAATATAATAAAATATTTTTTAGCATTTTTACAATAATATTATTACTGTTATTACCGTTAGTTAGTTCAAGTTATATTGAAAAATCTGAAAATAATAATTTCCAAATTAATAATTATAAGTTTTCAAAAACATTTTCCACACCTATAATATATACTGAAGAAGATTTTATAAAAATTGATTTTGAAGAAGCAAATTCTTATATATCTTTAGAAAGTCATCCTAAACTACCTGTTTATTCAAAAGTATTCGAATTACCTTATGGTTCAGAGATAATAGATGTCAAAAATACAATTTCTGAGATAAATAATAAGATGTTAACACAAAAAGTTGAACCTGTACCTTTTCATCAAAGTATAAATGATATAACTCCAGTAGAAATGGAATTTAATAATTACATTTATAATTCTAATAATCTATATCCTAATGAATGGATTAGTTATCAGGTTGGCGTTGGTATAAATAATGATAACAAAATTGTTAAATTTATATCAGTTAAAATAAATCCAATTAGATATAATCCTATTGAAAATAATATTAAATTCATAAATAGTATAAGTGTAGAAATAATTTATTCTGAACCCGAATTAAAAATATTAAAAAATAATGGCGATTTTGATTTAGTTATAATTTCTCCATCAGAATTTGTTAATAATCTTGCATCTTTTGTTGATCATAAGAATAATAATGATATGCTTACAACAATTAAAGCAATTGAAGATATTTATTTAGATTTTAATGGTAGAGATTATCAGGAGAAAATTAAATACTTTGTTAAATATGCTATTGAAGAATGGAAGGTTAAATATATTCTTCTAATAGGGGATATAAATAAGCTTCCGATTAGAACAACTGATGCCTATCCTTGGTCCGGTTATCATGGAAATGGAATATTATCCGATCTATATTATGCGGATATATATGATAAAGATTTTAATTTTTGTTCTTGGGATTCTAACAATAACAACGTTTTTGGTGAAATTGAAGAATTAGATCTCCGATCTGATTTTTATATTAACATAGATGATGTAGATCTATATCCAGACGTACATATTGGGAGAATTCCTTGTTCAACATCTGAAGAACTTGCAATAGTTCTTGATAAGATCATAAATTACGAGGAATTTACTTTTGATCAGATATGGTTCAATAAAATAATTTTAGCTGGTGGGGATACTTTTCCATTATCAAAAGGCTCTTTACCATTTGTTTATGAAGGTGAAATAACAAATACCAAAGTTGGTGAACAATTACCTAGTTTTGAAAAGATAAAATTATGGTCTTCAAAGCATAATTTGAATGCACATAAGTTTAACAAAGCCATAAGAGAAGGTGCTGGTTTTTTGAGTTATGCCGGACATGGTTTTGAGCATGGATGGGGTACATATAGACCTAATTCAATTAGAAATAAAATGGGTATTCTTCAGCCATTGTATTATACTCCATTTATTAAATATATAAGAAATGATTATAGATTACCCATTATTTTCTTTGATGCTTGTTTAACTGCAAAGCTTGATTTTAATATTACGGATCTTGAAGATTATTATGGTTTACCTGTTTCAATTTTTAATTTTTTACCACGTAATAGATATTCTATTTCTGATTTTTTCCCAAGTTTAACTTGGAGTTTTCTTAAGGATGAAAATGGAGGTAGTATTGCCTCTATTGGTGCTACTAGACCTGCATATACTTATGTTGATAAATATGGTGTTTATGCTGGTGCAGGATACCTAGATGTACATTTCTTTAAAGCATATTATGAAGGAACAACAATTGGAAAAATGCTAACTCAATCCCAGTTGGATTATATCAATTATGTTGGAAAAGATTTTTTTACTATTGAGGAGTTTATGTTAATTGGAGATCCAAGTTTAAAAGTTGGCGGATATCCATAAAAAATAAACAATATTATTAGTAATCAATTTGAAAAAATTGTTAAAATATTAAAAAATTATAATTAAAGTTGTTCTTTCACCAATTATTCAAACCTTAATCGCTTTAAGGTGAAGATATATTTTTTATTGGTTGAAAAAACAACTTATATGAATTATTTAACCAAATAATGCTCCAAGTCCTGCTGCAGCGTCTTCTTCTGATACTTCTTCCTCTTCTTTCTCTTTTTTATCTTCTTTTTTCTTTTCTTCTGTAGAAGTATCTTTTCCTGATACCGCTGGTGCTGCTGCTACTGGAACTGCAGCTGTTTTTATTGCATCCTCAATATTTACACCTTCAAGTGAAGCAGTTAATGCTTTTATTCTTGCATCATCAGCTTTAACACCGGCAGCGGTTAAGATTTTTTTTATACCTTCTTCAGTTATATCTTTTCCTGCCGAATGAAGAAGCATTGCACTGTATATGTATTCCATTTATTTTTTGCCTCCTATATTTTTTTTATGTCATCATATTCTTTAAATCTTCATCAAGCCCATCTTTAGATTTCGATGCTAATGAAATCATAGATGAATGAGCTTTTGAAATCAAATGTTTAATGGTTTTCTTATTTATTATTCCTCTATCAATTGCTAGGCTAAATGCATTTCTGTATGCTTTATTTAATAAAGGCTCAATTGTATTTTTATTTATCCATGATGTCTCAATAGCTAGATTAAAAGCATTGCTTGATGCTTTTTGAATGTTTAATAAGAATTCATCCATATCAATATCTAATATATCTGGCTTGTAAATATTACCTTGTTCAAAGATGCCGTGTATAGACATTCCAATTTCTATTGGAAATATTTCAAGCCTAGTTAGCATTTGTGCTACATCTTTTGGTATTTTCTCACCAGCAGGGACTACAATTTTATCTTTTTTAATGACTACTTTTCCCTCTTGAATAGCTGCGGGAATACCCGCTTTTTGAAGATCTCCAACAATTGGTCCTGGTTTAAAAGGAGTGGTTCCTGCTTTTACTTCGATATCTGAACTGACTATTTCTCCTCCTTTTGCTGGTGCATTTGTTCTAGTTGTTTTAATTTTATTGAAAATTTTAAATGGATTAATATCTGTAGCAAGTATTGCTGTTTGACCGGTCATATATTCTTTTAGATTAGATATGCCTTTGACTTTTTTTTCAGCTTCATCAAAGGCTCTTATTATTAAGGAGTTTTTTGATGATCTTAATTCTGCAATGTTCTGTAGATTTGTTCTCATTTTTTGAATTTGAGGTGCGGGTATTCCGCCGATTTCAACGATTCCTATAACCGGTTTGTTTGTTAGAAGATTTTTAAGTTCTTCAACTTCTTTGAATTTCCATTTTGCAACGTGAGCCATATTTATTCTCCTTATATAACCCTCTCTGATGGCCCCATAGTAGTTTTGATATAAACTGAGCCTATATTTAAACGTCCTCTTTCTAATGTTCCTTCTAAACGTTTTATAATTATATCAACATTTGCTGCAATTTGTTGAGAATCCATTTCTTCATTACCTGCTATTGTATGAAATGTTTTATTACTTTTTGATCTTAATTTAATTGTCTTATGAAGATTTTGTACTAATCCTGATATGTCTGCATTTGGTGGTACGGGTTTAGGCATTTTTCCTCGGGGACCTAAAACTGTACCCAATGTTTTACCAATTGTAGGCATTAAAGGTGCTTCTGCAATGAAAAAATGATGATTGTCCGCTATTTTTTTAAATTCTTTTTTATTGCTTGATAGTTCTTCTATCTCGTCTGGTTGAATTAATAAATCAACATGTTTCTTTGATTTTTGAGCTAATTCTCCACTTGCAAAAAGAGCGATTTTTGCTTTTTCTCCTCGTCCATTAGGCAGAATTATTTCCTCTTCAACTCTGTTCTTTGGAATGCTTAAATCAACATTTTTCAGATTTACAACTAAATCGATATTTTGCTTTAGTTTTCTATTTAGTTTCTTCGATTCTTGTAATATTTTTTCAACAATGTCAACGATTTTTTTATCTGCCATATTTATCAATTTAATTTTTTTGAAATATTCTTTCTCCATATAGATATGGAAATGTAGTTCTCGGGAATGATAACCCTATTTATAAAAGTTTGGTCAATTATTATTACTCATTCGTTCTAGTATTAATTCAATTATTTCTTCGGGGCCTCTTATTTTCTTTAATTCTCTTTTAACTATTAAAGGTGTTCCTTCAATATTTTGTTTTTTGATTTTTCCGTCTGTAAAAAGAACTGCATGTTTTTCAGTTATTTTTGATATGCTACCTACAATTTGGGCTCTTTTTATTAATTGTTTATCATTTTTATGGATGCAGGTTAATAATATTTTATCTTTATCTTTGCTTACAGCATCAAATGGGCATCGATCCATAGGTATTATTTCATAGCCCACTTGTTTTAAAATTGAAAATATTTCTTTTTGAAGATCTCTAAATTGTTCTTCAGGTTTATTTGTTGATGGTTTTTTGGTTTTTTCATATATTGTTTGTTTTTTATTTTTATTTAGAAGGTCAATGTTAACTGTTATTGTATCTTTTAGTAGCTTTTCGATTCTTTGTGCAAATTCTATGCGTGCATTCATTCCTTCTTCATACATTCTGACTGTTCTTCTTGAGACTTTTACTGAACGTGCAAATGATCCGATAGATATATTTTGTTTTTTCCTTAATCTAATTAATTTTTCGTTATCAAGATTAACATAAAATCCTCCTGGTGCTGCATAGATTTTTAGAGGTGTTCCATCTAATAGATAACTCTCTAATGTATCAATTGATATTGTCTGTATGCCAAATCGGTCATATACAACATCTTTTTCTAAATAACCGGTTCCGCCTCTTTCACCAATTAGTAAAGGTTGGCCTTTTAGTAATTTTGATAATAATTTAAGTTCGTTTGCTACATCCTCCGATATAGCATTAATATTTGTTAAAACTTTAATTATAAGTAGTGAGTTGTCCCTTCTAGCAACTAGATCAAATCCTATTGGACGCATTGAATATAAATCAGAGACGTAAAATCCTGCATTACTAAGTATTTCTCTGATTACTTTAACTAGATCTAATCTGTTCATTTATATAAAGGTTAAATTATGGTTTAATATATAATAATATCGGGGTTGAAAAAAATCTGGATAGGGATAGATGATACTGATTCAAGAAATGGAGGTTGTACAACCCATATTGCTAAAACAATTATAAAATTTTTAATTGATGATGGTTTTGATTTAATTGGTTATCCTAGGCTTGTGAGATTAAATCCAAATATTCCTTGGAAAACAAGAGGAAATGGAGCTATATCTTTTAGAATTGGTTTGGGGGCAGGATATAAAAATAAGATTGGTGAAATCGATAAATCTGAGATTTTTTGTTTTTCAAGGGTTAAAAAATCAAGTGATCTAACGAAACAAGTTGATAGAATTAAGGAAATTATCTTGGATGTCTTTAAGGACTATGCACATGTTAGAGATATCAATACTAATCCAGGTTTTGTTATTTTAAAGGATAAACCTTCATTTGATGTATATAAAAAAGGTGTTAGAGATATTTTATATTTAAATGAGATAAAGGATATAATTAAATCTTTAAAGGGGTTTTATAAGGGTTATAAAAACTCTAGAGGTCTTATTGGTGCAGTTGCATCTGTAGCATGGATGACAAGTAAAGATTCAACTTTTGAGTTAATAACATATAGATCTGAAGAAAAATGGGGTACAAAGAGATTAGTAGAAGATGAATCCGTAAAAAATATAGATAGGTTGTATCGATCTACTTTTGATAATTATGATTATAAAAATAAGCATAATAGAATAGTACCCAACTCCCCTTGTCCAATATTGTATGGTATAAGGGGGGATGATGCAAAGGATTTGATAGAATCATATTCATTAATAAAATCTGAGAAGGTTGATAGTTGGATAATTTTTCAGACAAATCAGGGTACTGATGATCATATTCAAAGTAAAGTTATAAGTCAAATAAAGATTTTTCAATCTGTTAAAGTCAAAGGAAGAGTAATTGTTAAACCTCATACTATTATTGGTGGACATGTTTTATTTACAATTTCAAATGATTTAGATGAAAAAATTGATTGTGCATCTTATGAGCCCACTAAACAATTTAGAAATATAATAAGAGAGTTGTTAATTGGAGATGTTGTAGAAGTTTATGGGGGTGTTCGGAAAAAACCTTTAACCATAAATATTGAGAAAATTGAAATAAAGAAACTTGTAGATGATTTTATAAAAATTCAAAATCCAATTTGCACAAATTGTAAAAAACATATGAAATCAAGGGGAAAAAATCAAGGATATAAATGTTTAAAATGTAAAACAAAAGAGGAATTTGCTGAAAGGAGAAAGAAAAACAGACATCTAAATCATGGTTTTTATGAAGTCCCTGTTTGTGCAAGAAGACATTTAAGTAAACCATTAAAAAGATATAAATAAAAATTATATTGTTATTTAAAAAAAAAATATAATTTATTATTAGGAGATTTGATTTATTTGATAGATCAATTACCAGAATGGCTTCAAATTTTTCTTTTTTCAATGATACCTGGATTTGAATCTAGATTTGTTATCCCTATTATTGCTATTAACCAGTTTGGATGGTTATGGTGGAAAGCATTTCCATATGCAATCGCTGGAAATATGATTCTTGTTCCATTTGGTTTATTATTTCTTCATAAGATTGAAAATATTCTTAGTAGAATTAGTTTTTTTAAAAAAGCAATGGATATTGTTTTTCCAAAAATTAGGATAAAAGCGGATAAGAAAATTCAAAGATATGAAAGTCTTGCTTTAGTATTTTTTGTTGCTGTACCTTTACCTTTTACTGGTGCGGGTCTTGGTACTTTAATAGCCTATCTTTTTGATTTGAAATTTTCTCGTTCTTTACTTATGATATTTATTGGAGTTATAATTTCAGCATTATTTGTTACTTTCGTTTATCTTGCAGGTTACTATTTAATATTCTAGCAACAATCGTAATGCTTTTTAAGGGTTTATTACTACATAGTCGCTAAAAAACATTTACGCGGGTGTGGTGTAGTCTGGTATCACTTAAGCTTGCCAAGCTTATAACTCGGGTTCAAATCCCGGCACCCGCACTCAGATATATTTTGATTCTTACTTACCGCATCAATGAATGTGAAATACTCCTGTAACTTATTCTCTAAAAATCTACAATTTCATTCCACTTTTTCAGATTTCATGAAAACCATCCACAATCCTATAAAAAACATAATTATTCCGATTATTGCGGTTATCATACATGTTTCAGTATATTTTATCCCAAAAAGGAAGATTAAAATCCCAATTATGAGCATTAACCATCCTATACGTCCTTTGCTCATGATTTTTAATATTAGGATTACTTTGTTCATTTTTCGTATTCTCCCGGATAATATATATCTTCCAACCCTCTTTAGAATTATTGTATTAATTTCTCAATTTCTATAATTTCTACAATAGTTCCCCACATATGAAACCCTACTTGATCTTCTAAGATTTTGATAGTGTATTTAACTCGCAATCCATCTTCTTCAAATTCTGTTGGAATATTAATTGGGTCATACGCTTCTCCATCATCTCCAACTATACCATAAAAACCTCCTTCAAAATCATTATATTGAATAGTACCAGTTTCATCAGTATTGTTATCTGTACAACCACTAAAACCAACTATTACCACAATGAGAATTATTGGTGGAATTATGTGTTTCTGATACATATTTTTCCTCCCTTATTATCTACAATATCAAAGATAATTACCGATCTATTCTATTGTTATTTCATCCAATCCGTATCTCTTCTATGTAATGCTAATAATATATCTCTCTCTCTTTCTAAATCTTTTATTTTTTTCTTTAATTGTTTTATTTCCTCTTGTAATTCTCGGTGTAATGGAGTTTTTTGCCTCTCTCCCATATATAATTGAAATAATCTAATTTAACTTAAAGATATCTACAATATCAAAGAAAAACAATCAATATAACTTTTTAAATCTTCCATTTATCCTTATTTTTTAAACTAAATATTAAAAACAGACCGCCTACACTTATAAAAAAAACTCCGACTGGTTTAGGTTGCAAACTTATTAAAGAAGTTCCAATGGCAATTAAGGAAATTCCAATAAGAAGCATTCCACGATAATTAGGTTCTCTTTTTTCCATTAATTTACCTCATAAAATCTGAGACACATAATTACCCATATATTAAAAACATAACTACTTCATCACTTTATCCTATATCTTCTTGAGATCCTCTTCAGAAAAGTATTATAAAAAAGATAACATTCAGTGGAACAAGGTAAAGACAATGAATAATAAATATATCTCAATTCTAATAATACTTATTTTATTAACTTTATGTCTTAGTGGGTGTGAAGAATTAGAAAAACTGGATGATCCTAATTATGTAAATGTAGTTGTCACTTGTTCAGTTGATGTAAAAGTCAGAATACCAAATACAAATATTGATGATGGTACTTATCATGAAACTTTTATTGACGGTACTCTAGTAAATGTTGAGATTATAAAAGATGGTGGAGAACGAGTAACTGAAGTTATTGCATCAGGTCTTCCCAGTAAGGGTAAACAAACAAGTGTTCAAGCAATATTTAAATTGTATAAAGAACAACCAATTACTTGTATTGCAAATGTAGTATTAGGTTCTATTCCAAGTGAATACTCAGATTATATTTTTTATGGTGATTCTGAAACAATCCCTTGGATTGAAGTATATCCAATTTCAGATTTTGGTGAAACTTCAAATAAGATGGTTAGATTAGAAATTTGGGGATATCATCCTGATTTAATCCCATAGGATATTGCTTCTATTCTAAATTGATAATCGTATTATATTATCTTCTTTAAAATTTCTAAAGATAAATAATAATCCAATAATTCTATTAATATTTTTATTATTAATTTTTATGATGTCACTTATTGATTTAAAATTAAAAATACCCGAATATGCAAAAGATGAACTAGATAGATTAATTAAAAAATATTCAGATGAAACATTTAAAGGTGAATATAAATTTGATAAAAATTCCATGATTACACTTATGATTATGACATATGATAAATCTAATTCAATGTTAAATAATCCAGATAAAATTATTAAGGAAATTAAAGAGGAATTAAAAGAATTTTATAAAAAATAGCTGGAGAAAATATAATTAATTATCATATTTTTTATGCTCGGTATTTGTTTCTACAATTATTACAATGAACAAAACCTTCTTCTATAATTACACCGCAATTAATACAAGTATTTACATCCATTTTTTTATCTTCCTTTTTTACATTTTTTAGTAGTAGATAGGATATCGGCTTATATCTTAAATTTTGAGAAAGATTTTTAGAGGAATGATAATGATTTTTTTGTTTTCCTCAATGAATAATATTATTATATTAAAATTTATAAACTTTTTGTTTTTATTTTATTATTTTAATAGAATATATGTATTATAATTTTTTAAATTTTTTATTAATTTGATTTATAAAATTAATAATTGAATAAAAAATAATTTCTCAAATTATAAATACTTCTATTTACAAAAATAGTATATGAGTGGGGAGAAATAAAATTGTATATATCTTAACAACTATATAATTTCTTGAGACAGGAAGGAAAATTGCCTATCCCATCCCTCCTCACTCTATTAAATTTTCTCCCAATTATAGAAACTTTCAGATATAAAAATCATTATTAAGTATAACGATTCAATTATATTATGGGGAAATAATATGATAATAGCTGGCGAATATATAAATTGGAGTATAGCAGAAGAAGTTGAAGAGATAGTTAAAGTATCATTAATTGGAAGTAGAATGAGAGAATTATCACAAACGATAAAATAATATAAATTATTATAATTTATCTTAAATTTTAGAATATAATGGTGATATTTTTTGATTTATGAAAAAAAAGAAGATGAAAAATCAATATTTAATAACCCAAAGTTTAAAAAATTTATAACTTGGGTTTTGGTTATATTTATTATTTTGATATTAGTGATAATAGGAATATTTCAACCAAAATTTTATACTTTTATATAATAAAAGATTGATATTTGATTTTAATGATTTTTAAAGATATTCGATAGTGATACTATTAATTATTACATCTTCAACGGGCCAATCTTCTAATCCATATTTTGTTGTTGTATCAACTTCAGCTATTGCTCTTAAAACATCAATACCATCTATTATAACGCCGAAAGCTGCATAGTTGCCGTCTAAATGTGGTGAAGGTTCATCGCAAATAAAAAATTGACTTGTTGCGCTATTAGGCATAAATGTTCTTGCCATTGATATTGCCCCATCAACATGTAAAATATCAGGGTGAGTTTCTAGTTTTATTGTACCATATGGGCTCCTTTTATTAGTCCCATTTGCATAATAACCTCCCCCTTGAATTACGAAATCATTAATTACTCTATGAAATACAATATTTTCAAAAAATCCATCATTTGAAAGTTTAATGAAATTATCTGTGGTTATAGGCATTTTATCAGTATATAATTCAATTGTCATAGTGCCCATATTTGTATTCATTATGGCAATTGGATATGCATTTATGATGTATTCTTCTTCTGCAGGATGCCAATCGAGATTAATAATTGGTATAAAACCATAAGTTGTTATAACTAATTTTGGTAAAAATTTTAGAAAAGAATATTTTAATCCAATCCAGTCATCCCAATAATTTTGATCCCATTCATTAAATTTAGCTTTGTTGAAATTGGCATTGTAAATATTATTTTTGATAAAATTATTTTGTTTTATTAAATTATTTGTAGCGTTTATATTTAGATATATTCCGCCGTTATTTTCTTCTATATGGTTTCTATATATTGTATTGTATGGTGTATTTAGTAATATTGAATCATTTTGATTATTATTTAAAAAATTATACATTATTGTATTATTATTTCCGTCAATAGAATTTATCCCATGATTATTATTTTTAATGATATTTCTAACAAAATAATTATTTGATGAATAGGATTCTATTCCAGCATTTTCATTTGAATTTTTTGAACTATTTTGGATAGTTAAATCATTAATAAAAACATTATTACTTAATATTTTAATAACTGAATTATTTTGAAATCCATCTACTATTGTTGTATTTTTATCTTCGCCTATTAATTTTATTGATTGATCTATTAGTAAATTTTCATAGTATATACCATTTTTTATAAAAATTGTATCTCCTTTTCTTGAGTTTTCAATGGCTTCTTGTATTTTTTGATAATCATCTGGAACTATTATTGTGTTGGAAAAATTGAAGTTTTTTCCCCCGATTGGTGATACTAAAAATAGATTTATAATAAATATTAGGATTATTAGTAAATTTGCATATTTTTTCCAATGATTCATATTTTCACTCCCCCTTATTATGAGTAATAATTTATTTTGATTTAAATGTATTGGTGATTATAAAAATGTATTTTTATTAATTATATGAATATATTTATATATTATATAAAATAATTAATTTATGTTTCTATGAGAATAGGGGTATAATTTTTCAAAACCATCTCTCACCTCACTATCTTTCCATTTTCCCTTATTCTCATTCAAATAATTTTTAATTGGAATAATAAAATAGAGGGGAGGGAGGTAGGTCGGGGGAAGAAATAATAAAACGGGGCTTAGATGAGAGGCAATATAGTTTTTGAGATATTTTTTGGAATTTTAATTCCTACCTCACCAGGATTACTTTTAATTTATATTATATTTATAATTATTCAGTCGAAATTGCATTATGAAAATATTACAAGAAAAATAAAAATTGTTTGAAACAAGTAACAAATATATAACAAAATATCTTTACAAATATTCATGGTAAAAGAAATGCTAAAGCTTGATTTACATATACATTCTCAATATTCAGAAGATGCAAGGGGTACTCCAAAAGAGATCATTAAATCTCTTAAAAAAAAAGGGATTAATGGAATGTGTATAACGGATCATAACACGGTTAAAGGAAGTTTAGAAGCTTTAAAAATATGCCCCAAAGATTTTATTGTTATACCAGGTGCAGAAATTTCAACGTTGGAAGGCCATATATTAGGATTAAATATTAGAGAAAATATATCTCCAAAAAAATCTATCGAAATAACTATTGAAAATATTCTTGATCAAGGAGGAGTTCCAATAATTCCACATGTTTATAGAAATATGTCTGGAATTAAAAAAAGGAAATTAAATTCAATAAAAAATAAGATAAATACCATTGAAGTCTTCAATGGTTGTAGTCAACCAAAAACGAATTTAAAAATGGCTAAAATCGCAAAAAAAAATAATTTTGGTGGATCTGGTGGAAGTGATACCCATGAACCACAATATGCTGGTTTAGGATATACCATTGTTGATACGAATGATGAAAATATTGATAGTATTATTTCCCAGATAAATAATAAAAAAACATGGGGTAAGGGAATTAGCTTACCAATGGAATATAGAAGGAATAGATTGATAAAATCTGTTATACAATTTTTTCAGCGAGGTTTTAAAAGAATATAAAAAAAAAATTAGGTTAGTTGAATTATCATCTGCATAATTACCTGCAAATAAAACATTTATACTAGCAATATTTTTCATTAATGTGCGGGGAGAAAAATGGAAAATAATTATCAAAACCATGTAGATAAAAGAATTAGAGAATTACATGAAAGAATGAGAAATAATAGATTTAGGAAAAAAAGAAATATAAAGCTTAAAAGATAATTTAAATTAAAAAAAATATGTGAGGATGATCTTAATTATCTTTATGTTAAGGAATAATTAAAGGGGGTTTTTTATGTCAATTAAACTTTGTAGTTGGAATAAAGGAAATACTCGGATATATACAAAGAGATTAGATATGGTAAATAAGGCAATTAAGGAAGGTTATTTTGTTAATGTTATTAAAGAAAAACCTTATATTTATAATCGAAAATTGTTTTAAATATGAATAAAATAACTTGAGGTTAAGATGAAAGATAAGAAATCTTGTATTAATTGTAATAAAACATTAAATGATGATTGGATGTATTGCCCCTACTGTGGTACAAAGGTAACATAAATATTTTATTTCATTATTTAATATAGTTATATTACCAAATAATGATATTTTACTAAAAAAAATTATTTAAGATTTTTTTTTGTTTGCATTGTATTGTCTGGATATATTGTTTTATTATTTTTTTGGAAATTTTGAATCAAAATCGCCATCATCAATTGCTTTTTGAATTTCCTTTGGATTTTTACCCTCTACCTTAACCCCTAAGGTAACACATGTTCCAATAATCTCTTTTGTTTTATGTTTTATATCTGTTCCTAATAAGTTATCATATTTCATTTTTGCTACTTTTATTGCTTGATCTATTGATAGGTTCCCAATTTTATGTGTTGATGGTGATCCTGATCCTTTTTCAACTCCTAATTCATTTAATATTAGTGATGCAGCAGGAGGTGTCCCAACTTCTATTTCAAATTCTTTAGTTTTTGTGTCAATAATTACTTTTACTGGAACTTTCATACCAGTGAATTCTTTTGTTTTTTCATTAATTTTATTTATTACTTGCATTATGTTTACTCCAATTGGACCTAAAGCCGGTCCTAGTGGAGGGCCAGCTGTAGCTTTTCCACCGTCAACTAATGCTTCTACTGTTTCTGCCATTTATTTTATTCCTCCTCTTTTTTATCTTCATCTTTTCTTTTTACTACTCTTACTTGTTCACCTCTTACAGTGATTGGTATTGGAACAACAGATTCAAAAAGTTCTACTGTTATTTCCTCTTTTGTATCATCAATATGAGTTACTTTTGCGGTTTCTCCTCTGAAAGGTCCTGCAACCATTTCAACAATATCTCCTTCTTCAATTTTTGCCACGGCTGAGGTTGGTACGAGAAAATGTTCTATTTGATCTATGGGTATATCTCCATCTAACATATTTCTTGCGTATGATACTGTTTTAACCATGTCATTTATTCTTTTTTTGATAAATCCTTCTATGAAGATATATCCTCTAAGTTCTGGAGTTACTAGAATTGATGGTATCTCTAATTTTGATTTTTCCGCTCTTGCATTAACTAGATCTGCAGCGTTTTGTTCTTTTCCTACTTGAGTTTTAATTGAAAAAATTTTTGTTTTTTCTTTGTTATTATTCTCAATATCCTGGTTTTCCATAGTTTTACACCATTATAATAATCCAAGTAACTCTCCAATCCAAGGTGCAACTTGTGTTGCTAGTAAAAAAAGAAGGAATCCTATTCCGCCTATGATGATAATGCCTGCACCGGTTATTTTTGAGGATTTTCCAAATTCCTCATTTGTAGGTTTACGTGCCATTTTTAGTACACGGCCATATTTTCCTTTTCCAATTCTTTTCTGGCGTGTTTCAATGTTATGTTGTAGTTCCCAAGCTTTGTCTATTATTCCGTTATCTTCATTGGTTTTTTTCATTATATTGACACCTCATATGAGCAAAGAGTCAAATAAATACTTGTATATAAATAATTTGGATGATAGTTTTTAATTTAATATATAAAATATAAAAAGGAAAGTAATTAATGATTTTTCATTTATTACTTGTTTTTTCTTTTTAATAATTAATATTATGCTACAACGTCAATACCAAACTCTTTGTTTTCAAAAGATCTTTGCTCTGGACCTAAAATTTGTTTTGATTTAACCCCTGTTATTACTAACATTGCCCGTATATTTCGTTTTAAAGCTGGGTCGATAGTTGTTCCCCAAATTATTCTTGCATTTGGATCAACTCTGGAATATATTTCTTCAACAACGCGCTCAGCCTCACTAATTGTCATATCTTCACCCCCAGTTACATTTACTAATGCACCTGTAGCCTGAGAAATATCTACCTCAAGTAATGGAGAATTTAGAGCTTCAACAACGGCATTAACTGCTTTGTTTTCACCTTCTGCTTCCCCAAGTCCTATCATTGCTACTCCGCCTCTTTTCATAACTGTTTTTAAGTCTGCAAAGTCAAGATTTACTAGCCCGGGTTTTGTAATCATTTCGGTTATTCCTCTTATTGATCTCATTAGTACTTCATCTGCTACTTTAAATGCATCGTTTAGTGATAGATTTGGAACTACTTCTAGGAGTTTATCATTTGGTATTACTATTACAGTATCGCATGTATCTCTTAATCTTTTTAATCCTTGATCTGCATTATCCATTCTAATAAAGCCTTCAACACTGAATGGTATTGTAACAACACCAATGGTTAATGCGCCTGTTTCTTTAGCTATTTGTGCAACAACTGGAGCTGAACCTGTTCCAGTTCCTCCTCCAAGTCCACATGTTACAAAAACCATATCAGAATGTCCTAATGCTGCTCTGATATCTTGTTCACTTTCTTTTGCTGCATCTTCACCAATTCTTGGAATTGAGCCTGCCCCTAAACCCTTAGTAAGATGTCTTCCAATCAAGATTTTATGTGGTGCCTCAGCATCTAATAGATGTTGTGCATCGGTATTTACTGCTACAAGATTTCTACCATTGATTCCGCCTTCTAGACATCGAACTATCGTATTTGTTCCAGCGCCCCCACATCCAATTACTTTAATTGTTGTTGTTAAATTTGCTAAAACTTTTTCAAGTTCTCTATCTTCAACACCTCTAGTAAGAGAATTATTTAAAGGATCAGCCCCTGCAACTGTTTTTTCTACAAGGTTTTTTCTATTATTCCTTTTATTTTTTTCAGATTTTACTACTTCCTCAATAATTTTCTTCATATAAATCACCATACCCTCACAACAATAAACCCAAATTCATTGTTATAATAAAGTGTCCTCCAATGATGTAAAGCAATTTTGGTTATTAAATATTTCCTAATGTTATCTATTAAATTCAGATTATTTCTAAAGAGAAATCTTTTGATTTAACGCTTTGTGTTATATAGCCTAAAGAGATTCGATCTGCAAAAGTTGCATATTTTAATATATTTTTTTTATTGATTCCCCCAGATATTTCAATTATTATATTCTTATTTATTTTCCTTATTTCTTTTGCAGTGATTTCGGCATCATAAGGTTTAAAATTATCTAACATTACAACATCAATTTTCTTTTTCACTGCTAGAAGGGCGTCCTTTCTATTTTCAACTTCTACTTCGATGATTTTATTTGAAGTTTTTTTAATTATCTTATTTATTGTTTTCTCAATTGATCCTGAAAATTTTATGTGGTTATCTTTTATCATAACAGATTCATATAATCCATATCTATGGGGTTCTCCACCTCCTAAGAGTACAGCTTTTTTTTCATATTTGCGAAATCCTGGTGTTGTTTTTCTTGTGGCAGCAATTTTAATATTTGGATTTATTTTTTTACATTTATCAATTAGTTTTTTTGTTTCAGTTGCAATACCGCTCATTTTGCTAATAAAATTTAAGGCTAATCTTTCACCTTTCAAAATTGATATAATTGGCCCTTGTATTTCAGCTATTATTTGATTTTTTTTTATAGCGCCTCCATCGTTTGTTTTTAGGCTAGTTTTTGCACCTGTTTTATTAAAAACAATTTTTAATTCTTCTAACCCTGCTATAATGCAATTTTCCTTAGATATTATTATTGCTTCAGCTTTTTCGTTATTAAATAAGTTTTCAGAGGTTATATCTCCTTCATTTCCAAAATCTTCTTTAAGAAATCTATCAATATCATCTTCTTGACAAGTTGATATTTTATCTATTTTATTTTTCATATTGATGCCTTCTTTTTCTTTTTATTCATCACATCTTTCGCAATTATTTTCATATCTTTTTCTGTTGGTTCTGGAATTTCTTTAAAATTTTCATCATCCATATATTTTTTTCTTATTTGTTTATTTTCTTCAGTTGTTGTTGTTTTTACAAATCTATTTCCACGAGCAATTAGTAATTTTTCACGTTTCTCATCTGATAATTTTCTGTATAATAATGTTATCATATCAGAATCTAAACCTTTAATCATATTTTTCATATCATTTAATTCTTTTCTAACTAGTAAGTTTTCTGCCTCTAATAATTCTAGACGTTCGGTATCTATAGATGCTTCAAAAATTGTTATATTGTGCATACCTTTTTTATATGCTTCTGCAATTTGTTCTTCATTAAATCTTAAATATGCTCGTGTTTGATATCCAGAGTGCCCCATAAGTTCTTCCACCATATCTATAGAAATATCGTTACTGGGCATATTTGTTCTAAAGAATTTTCTAAGTGTATGCATATGCATTATAAGCCTTCCATATGAAGGGTCTTTTTGGTTATATCCACTCTTATTTAATATTCTAACCCACATATGATGAGCTGTAGTATTTGAAAATGGAAATAATCTAAGTTCTGCTTTTGGTAAATCCTTTTTGTTGCCAAAGTTATATTTTTTAGTTGCATTTAGTATATATTGTTCTCTTTCCTTTAGCCATTCTTCTATCGCCAATTTTGCTTCATCAGAAATAAAAACAATCCTAGATCTTTCGTTCTTTGTATATTCGCCTCTTAGAATTATTTTCGTTGGATCTGAATCAAAATCCATATCACCTAATTTTATTTGAAGAGTCTCACCTATACGCATACCTGAACTGCAAAGAGTTAAAAAAAGCGCCCTATCCTTTGATGTACCATGTGATAATATCTGTTTTAATTCTGATTTTTTTGGAGCTTTATCAATTGTTTGCGGTTGTGCTGTTGTTTTATTCTTAAGATCATCTAAATCTTCTTCGTCGATTTTGATTTTTTTTGCTTTTAAAAACTTGATAATAGTATTTATATTTGATTTTATAGTCAATGGAGCTTTTTTTTTACTTAGATACTCCGTATATTCAAATAAATCATCAGCATATTCACGATTAGTGTTCAGATACTTTGGTAAGAATTCATTAATAGTAATATCAATTTCTTTTTGTTTTTCTTCAGGTATTTGTACTCTTTTAACTTTTTTGTTTGCATAATCGATAAGCTCTTGATTTCCTATTTGATAAAGGAAATATCGTTCTAATCTGCCTTTGTAAGCTCTTTTTGTGTTATCTGATTTTTTTCTTTGTAAGTATTTTTCAATTTCATTCATTATTTCCAAATCCATTTATTGTTGATATTTCGTATATCAATTCTATTAAAAGATATATATTTATTAAATATTTATATTCTTCCGCCATCTTTGAACATAACAAGAAATAATTAAAGATTTACTATGAACTCCATAGGACAGCCGTATTATATATTCTCTATTCTGAATCGTATATTACTAATCGAGGATTCTAGCTCTTTATGACTAGCTTATGGCTTATTTAAATGAGTTTTATTTAATAGCAGCAGAATGGGAGACATGAATAGGAAAATGAAATCCATTAGGGATACGAGTGAACTGCTGAGAGCCTCAAAAAACCAAAGTTGCTATAATTGAAGTAAAAAATGTCTTAAATAGCTATATATGATGATTAAAACAAGTAACAAAAGAGCTTAAATAGCCTAGATACCCTTTATATAATAGAGTGGAATAATTTACAAAGATGGGGTGCTATGGATAGAAAATGCAAAATCTGTTTTAAAGATATTTCCGAAAGAGGGAACAGAAGTATTTTTTGCAAGTATCATGCGGAAAAAATCAGAAAAAGAAACAAATTAGAAGCAAATAGGAAATGGAGAGGTAGAAAAAACCCTAGAACCTTTCTTGTTGGCAAAGCAAAACCCCAACTTGGCGGATACAATCTGGTAATTCATAAACTATTCACCAAAAGTGATGATATAGAACGGGAAGATGCATATTATGAGGAAGACGAAGATGGGAATTACAAAATAACCATATCTAAAGAAAGGATTAAGGAATTTGAAAGAAAATTTGTAACGATAAATCAAGTCAAGAAACCCCAAACTTGGAGAGAACGATTAAAAAAACGTTATTCTTTTTCTAAGTGACCTTTTTATTGCATTTATTAATAGAAGTAAATAGTATAAAATTTTTTTAGGTAATATTATGAATAAATATAATAAACAGAAAAATCAGATAAGAGAATATATTGCTCTTGAGATACAAAAAATATTTGACAATCCTAAAAAATACCTAAAAGTAAAAGGTTTGGAAATCGATACTATTGTAAGTCATGTGCTTACCAGTGTTAATACCAAAATGGGATGGAAAAATGATAATCAGTTAATTACTCTTTGTTTATATGAATTTTTTTTAGACGAATACTTGTTCTACCGAAATTCTGTTAAAAAAACAATTAACAGTGTTAAAAATGCAAAAATAACAAAAAATAAATAAATAAAACAACAAGAAAAGAAGTTGAAAATATGAATTATGACACGCTTTTCCCATATATAAATAAGACTGTGGGAATAGAACTCAGCTCCGGAGTGAGAATACGGGGCAAAATAGTTAAGCTGGAAAATGACACGGCCACTTTTGTTTCGGACAAAGGGCAAAGTGAAATAGATGTAAAATTTATCGCAATAATACTTTTGCTGAATCGGGAAAGGTGATTTTTTTGGACAAAGATTACATGTCAGGAATTAAACTATTACAAAAAGCTGACTTATTATTAAATATATTAAAGGAAGTTCAGAAGAATGTAGTAGGTGAAGAAAATGCAATATTAGTAATTATTAATAAGATCGCATTGAGATTAGTTAAAAATACACAAGCTACCAGTAGTAATATACTTGTGTCTGATCTAAGTGGTGGTGGAAAAGATAATCTTGTTAAAAGTGTTTGTCAAGTAATGTTAACTAAAGAAAAAAATTATTTCCATCGAACATCTTTATCAGAAAAGGTTTTAAATTACTGGAATCCCGGTAAAGATGAAGATAAAGATGAAGAGGGTACTTGGAACGGTAAAGTATTAGTTGTTGAAGACCCAAAAACAGATTTATTGAAAAGTGATGCATTCCGAACGATGTCTAGTGGTGGTAACTATGCAGTAACAGTAGATATTAATAGAAAATTACAGAGTATAAAAATAAATGGAAAACCAGTAATAATTATAACTAGTGTAAATGCAGAGGTAGATGATGAGGGAAATAGGCGTTGGGACGCTGTCAGATTAGATACAAGTGAAATTTTAACAGAAAAAGTAAAAGAATTTAGAGCAAAATTAGATGCGGGTTTATTAATAGAATACGACAAAGAACTAAATAGTGCACTTTCCAAAAATCTTAGACAAGTGGAAGTAGTGGTAACACATGCAGAAGAATTGGTAAATCTACTACCAAATACACTTATTATGAGAACCCAGTCTTCAAAACTTATTGATTATATTAAAGCAAGTGCCGCACTACACCAACACCAAAGGAAAGAATCAGAGACAGG
>JAHWGJ010000037.1 GCA_020054475.1 Thermoplasmata archaeon
GTGGATGCCCCCAGGGAACTGGTAGAGGTGGCCCAGGATATTCAATAAAAGATGAGTTTAATCCAAGTTTAAAACATGATTCTATCGGCATCCTATCAATGGCGAATGCAGGTCCAAACACAGGAGGGTCTCAATTTTTTATTACAGTTGCTCCTACGCCTTGGCTTGATGGAAAACATTCAATTTTTGGTAAGGTAGTAGAGGGAATAAATGTTGTTGAGGAAATATCAAAAGTCGATAGAGACAGAAATGATAAACCCTTAAAAAATATAGTTATAAATACCATAAAAATTTTAAAAAATTAAAAGGATTAATCATGACAATTCTTTCAGATATAGATATTGAAAAATTAATTTATTCAAAGAAACTTGACATTGAACCTTTTAATCAAAAAAATCTAACTCCAAATGGTTATGATCTATCTATATCAGAAATTTTTATCAAAACTGAGGATTTATATATTACTGAAGGATTGGCAACAATTCCTCCTAAAGCATGGTTTGTAATAAGTACTAAAGAATTTATAAAAATGGGTTCTGAAATATCTTCACAATTATGGATTCGTTCAAGCTATGCTAGAAAAGGAATTTTTGCAAGTTTTGGTAAAGTTGATGCGGGATTTCATGGAACACTGACAATTAGTTGCTTTAATTCAAATGAAGTTGAAATTGAAATACCAATTGGGGATAGATTCTGTCAAATAGTTTTTGAAGAACTTTCTTCAACTCCTTCAGAATTATATGGAAAAAAATCAGGAAATTATCAGAATCAGAAGGGTATCAAATTATAAAATTTTTCTTGCAAAAGTTAGATATCCTGTATGCCCCAACATATTAAAACTTGGTCTAGTACCATAATCTGTAATTATTAATTCTCTTTGAATGTTTTCAATAGTATTTATTTCAATAAAATTTTGCTTTCTTAATTTTTTAACAGTTTGTTCAACCTGAGAAATTAAGGGGGAAAATGAACAAAAATAACCACCAATTTTTAATGATTTCCAAGCATGTTCAATAACATCCCAGGGGTTTGGAATATCTATTATAACTGCATCTAAATTTTTTTCATCAATACCAGTTGTTACATCTTTTAATTTTGTTGAAACATAATCCGATAAATTTGCCATTTCAATATTTTTCAATGCATGTTCAAGAAAATCTTTTCTTATATCATATGAAAATAATTTTCCATTCGGTTTAATCATTGTTGCAAGAACAATTGAAAGGGATCCAGAGCCAATACCTGCTTCAACAATATTGTTTCCAGATTCAATAGAACAATTAATTATAATATGAGCTGCATCCCTAGGTAAAATTATTTGAGCGTTACGTTTTAATGCATTTAAATTATCCATTAATGAGGGTTTTAAAATCCAAAAATTCTTATTTCCAATTTCAATTAATTCACCATACTTTTTTCCTTCTAAAGATATTGGATTAAAAACACCAATACCCTTAAATTTATCTGTTTTATCTTTTATACATAAAATGAATTTTCTAAAATTTGAATCAATAAGAACAACAGATTCTCCTTTAAATACTACCGAATTCATATTATTTTCCTATGACTATTAATTTGCGACCCAAAACAAAATTTTTCAATATCTAACTGATCAAGCCATGTTTCATAACATTCACATTTTTTTATATTTAATAAATCCATATTTTGATTTATAGAAAAATTGGAGATTTTATTTATGATTTCATTATCACATTTTCCACAATTATGTGGCCCTCTATAACTGCCACCACCCACAACATCGCATTTAATTCTTTTTTCTCCAATAATTTTTTTACTATCAATTAAAACTTTTATTATGGACCAAAGCCATGGAGGTGAATATTGATTTCTTTTCCATAGATATTCAACATAAGTATTACGTTGAACATTTGTAGGATTTAATGAAATTATGTCAGTAATTGATTTAATTTTTTCTACTGTTTCAATATTATCATTTATTGCTTCTTCCTCTGTTAAAAAAGGTGGTTTTAACAATAAGTAAGTCTTAATCTTAAAATCATATTTTTTTATTTTTTTAGCAGCATCATGATAATGATTAAAATTAAAACCTTTATTAATTGATTTTTCACGTATAAAATCATTAGCTGTTTCAAGGCCAATACCTATTTCAAAATTTTTAGGGGTCGTAATATCATATATTTCGGCTAATTTTTCATTTGTTATATATTCTGGTCTAGATTCAACAGATATTTTATCCACTTTTTTAATTAGTTCATTTATTATTTTTATTCTAGTTTTTGATTTGATTTCTTTATCATCAAAGAAGCTGCCTGAATTAAAAATTTTTACAATTTTTTCTCCATTATATTTGTCCATAGCTTTTTCAAATTGTATAAAAATATCTTCCTGTGTAAGATTTTCCCATAGGCTATCATTAAAATATCCGCACATTGTACAACCAGATTTAATTGACCAAGAACAACCTTTTGTTCTAAAAATAATTACAAATGCATCAGATGGTTTATTATCAATTATATCTATTTCAGACCAATATTTAACTGGTTCTCTTGTATTCTTTATTTTTGGTGTAAAATCCTTTTTTAGATTTTTACAGAATTCTGCTAGTTCATTCATATTTTGATGTTTCTTTAATTTTTTCTTCTAATTTTCAAAATAATAACTAATAATATCATTGATATAACAAATATTATTAATTCAAAGCCTGGAACTTGAACAATTTTAGGTTTTGGAAGTTCAATTTCCGGAGGTTCTTGTGTTCCTATTTGTTGATCCTCAATTACATTAAAATGATATACACTATTGTCTATGATAGTATTATTAAAATTGGTATTCAAATTTTCAAAATAATGAATAACTTCAGCATATACTCTAATTGATGCATTATTTTTTATTATCCATCCGCGATATACAGGATTTGTTTCATAAAAATTATCTTTTTTTGTAATATTAATTTCAGAACCATTTTCAACAGTATAATATACTCTATCAAAATCATATATTAAATCAAATATTATATCTGTAACATACTTAACATCTTCACCATTTGAAGGATCAGCTAATTTAATAGTATCATTATTATATTCAAATGAGCCTTTACCTAAATCCTCATTAGATTCTAATCCACTCATATCTGTTGCAATTAATTTATAATTAAAATTCCCAATTATGTTTTCATTATTTTGATATATAAAGGTAAAAATGTTATTTTCAAAGGTATAGTCGTTTATTATTAAAGAATCACCATTTGGATAATATAATGTAAAATCAATAGTATCTATACCAACATTATCTGTAATTTTAGCAATTATTTTAACTGTTCCTCCAAGTTCCTGAGCTGCTGGTAAAGAAATTAAGTCAATTTTAGGTGATTCATCATCATAAAATGGTGGATTAACAAGTACAATAAGGACAAGAAGCCAAGAGAAGAAATATATGGCATATGAAGTAAACATTCCTTTTCTGCCAAGGTTAGTTAAATCAATATTTAATTTTTGAAATATGTATCTTAGCCAAGCAGCTGTAAAAACTCCAAATAATAAAACTAATTCCCATCTAAAATCATTACCTCGTAATAATATCCAAAAACCAAAAGAAATAAAGGATATTGCAATACCAAATATAAATGACAAAAGCGTAATTTTCACTTTTTGTTTTTCAGTTTTTATAAATTTTTCTCTGTCAAACTTTGGTTTTTTAAAATCTAATTCCTCTTCCTCCTCTTTTTCTTTTCTTTTTTTTGCCATCGTGGAGGGATATAGTTCTTATTTAAAATATTTAGGGTAAATCCCATAAATAATAACAAATTTATTCAATTAATTTTTTATATTCCTTAGGATCAAGTAAATTTACTATTTCTTTTTCATTAGTGATTGAAATTTCTACAATCCATCCATCATCATATGGATTTTCATTTATAATTTCAGGATTATCTTCAAGTTTTTTGTTTACATTAATAATTTTTCCACTAATAGGTGAATATATCTCTGAAACAGATTTTACTGATTCCACGACACAAAGCTCATCGCCTTTTTTTAATTCTTTTCCAATAACAGGTAATTCAGCAAATACAATATCTGTAAGTTCAGATTGTGCATGATCTGTTATTCCAATTATCGCTATATCATCTTTAACTTTTATCCATTCATGCGAATCTGTATATTTTAAATCATCTCTAATCTCATTTGTCATAATTATCAATAACCATTATTTTAATATTTTTTTTAATAGTTTTCTATTTTAATTTAGCCCAATCTTTTTTTACAAATGGTGGTTTTGTAACTTTTGCTTTAATTTTTTTCCCTCTAACAAGAATATCTAAAATATTATCAATTTCTCTGTATTCTGACTTAACGTACGCCATAGCTATACCCTTATTTAAACAGGGAGAAATAGTACCACTTGTAACAATTCCCACCTTTAATCCATCTTTTTGTATCTCACAGCCATTACGTGGAACTCCATTTTCTAAACATAGTAGATTTGTGAGACGTTCATAATTTCCCATTTCTTTTTGTTTTAATAATGATGTTTTTCCGATAAATTCATGATTCCAATTAATCGCCCAATTTAATAATGCTTCAAGAGGAGTTCTTCCATCTTTAAATTCGTTTCCGGCAAGAAGAAAACTTTTTTCTAATCTTAGTGTATCTCGAGCACCAAGACCAATTGGTTTAATTCCATATTCTCCTCCTTCTGAAATTATTTTATTAAATAAAACTTCTGGTTTTTCTTTATTATTGATTTGTAATTCAAATCCAAGTTCTCCTGTATAGCCAGTATGAGATATAATGCATTCTTTTCCAGCAATATGTATATATGAACATCCAAAAAATCCAATTTTATTAAGATCAGTATCAGTTAGTTTTTGTAAGGTATTCCTTGAATCTGGTCCTTGTATTGCTAGAATTGTATAATTTCTAGATACATCATTTATTTTTACTGTTAAATTATTTTCCTTTGCTTTTTTCCTTAACCAATCAGCTATTTTTTCCGACATACCTGCATTTGGTATCATCATATATTCATCGTTTAGATGCATAAAAATTACATCATCAATAATAGTACCATCTTCTCTTAATATTGCAGTATATTGACTCATTTCATTTTTTATTTTAGATGCATCCTCAATTGTTGTAAGCGAAATTAATTTTTCAGCATCTGATCCTGAAATCCATATATTACTCATATGGGATACATCAAAAAGGCCTACTTTTTCTCGAACGGTTATATGTTCATTTTTTATTGAAGAATAATAGATCGGCATTTTAAATCCAGCAAATTCTGTAAATTTTGCTGCAAACTTCTCATGTACATCATGTATTGGTGATTTTATTAGCATAATTATCAAATAGGTATATATTGAGATTATAATTTAAGATTTCGACAAAGTATTTATCAAATCCATTTATAACAATTATTGATGAAACCTTTATCGATGTCAGGTGTTTATAAATATAAAAATAAAATATTTACAGAGAATCCTAATTATTGTAAGGGGTTGAAAGTATATGATGAAATAATTATAAAATATAATAATAAAGAATTTAGATCGTGGAATCCATATAAAAGTAAGTTATCAGCAGCTATTCATAAAGGTTTAAAAATATTAGATATATCTGAAAAATCGGATGTTTTATATCTAGGGGCAGCAACAGGAACTACTGTTAGTCATTTAGCCGATATTGTAAACAATGGAGTTGTATACGCTATTGAAAAATCCCCTTTTGCTTTAAAAAAATTATTAAAATTATGTAATCAAAGAAAAAACATTATACCCATTATGTCTGATGCAAACCATCCAGAAAGATACAATGTTAGTGTTCCCCTAGTAGATTTTATTTACCAAGATATATCTCAAAGGAATCAAGATGAAATTTTTATAAATAATATAAGAAAATATTTAAAAATCAATAGTCAGGGAATAATAATGGTCAAAGCAAGAAGTATTGATGTTTCATTAAAACCTAAACAGGTTTATAATATGGTAATTGATAAATTAGAATTAAATAAAATTAAAATTATTGATATTATTGATTTATCTAATTATGAGAAGGATCATGCTGCAATAGTAATATCATCCTAATCATATAGAAACAATCTTTATAATGATTTTATATTAAGGTATTTAATATATGAAAAACTTATCAGACTTTAATTTATTAAATAGATCTGCAAAATTTTTCATACCATTTATTATTGCCGGAATTGGAATTATTTTTATTTATATGCTCTTGGATAATCAAATTTCAATTAAACTTTTATTTTTGATGTTTGCCTATTTTTTCCCTCCTCTGGGTAAGGAATCCATCATTCCTATTGGAGTTAGTGGTGGTGAAATAACAATTCCACTATTCAATCAACAGGTTATTGTAACTTCAATAAATCCTTTAATTATGGCATTGACAATTGCTTTTGTTGATATTGTAGTAGCATTATTTCTAGTTTGGAATTACGATCTAGCTAAAAAAATTCCTCTTATTGGAGGCTTTATAGAAAAAGTTGAGAAAATTGGAAAAAAATCTTCAAACAAATATAATTGGATAAAACCATTAAGATTTATGGGGATTATGTTATTTGTAATGGTTCCTTTTCAAGGTTCAGGTGGCCTTGTTGGATCAATTATTGGTAGATTAATAGGAATGAAACCCTGGAATATTTTTTTTGCGATATCTGCAGGATCAATAGTTGGTTGTATATTAATTGCTTATTTTGCAGATATAATTCTATCAATTTTTATAAGAAATTTCTTATTAGGTCTTTTAATTATTATAATAATTATAACCGCTCTTATAATGTATTTTGTATATAATAAGATAAATAAAAATAACATCAACTAAATTTATATTCTATTAAATTGTAATGTTAATCTCTTTTAACATCCTATTTGAAATATAAGAAGGTGCATTGGAAAGTAAATATTTATAAGGTGAATCAGGAATCATTTCTGATTTACTATAAAATTCAGCTTTTTTAACATGACGTTTAATTTCATCAATATATAATTCTTTAATTTTTGTAGAATTTTTTGCTATTTTAGATCTTATTGATTTAATTTTTAATGAATTATTATCAACTTTTTTATTTTCTAATCTTGTTAATAGAGGAATAATAACACTGTCGATCATTTCACCATTTTCAAGATCTACAAGATCATCTGCAAGTTGGTACGCTAGACCAGTTTCTCTTCCATAATTAGCAAGAATAACTAATATTTCTCCTTTTGCTTCTGCTTCAATTGCTCCAGCTTTGCATGCTGAAGAGAATAATGATGCTGTTTTCATATTAATTATTTTGTAATATTCTTTAAATATTTTTGATTTTGAGGTTAATTCATTAGTGCCATCATGAATAGAAGTGCTATCGTAATCTACTTCTTTTAATTCACCATTTAAAACTTCATCCCAGGTATCTACATATAATTTAGCAATTTTTTCACCATGGCTAAGGGCAATATTAAAACCTGTTGAAAGCATTTGATGACCAATCAATAACGCTTTTGGTATTCCTTCTTTAATATAGAATGATGGCTTGCCTCTTCGTTCCTTATCCTTATCGATTATATCATCATGAACAAGGGATGCAGTATGAGCAAGTTCTATTGCTACAGTGCTCTCAATGAATCTCTGATATTGATATGGAGTTTCTTTTCCTCCTGTGCAAACCTTAAATGAAAGTTTGGCTACTAAAGGACGTAATCTTTTTCCGGCGGTTAATATTTTTACGATTTTTTTATTATCGATCATGGATTCAATCATTTTGTTAACATCTGTTTTTGTGACATCAAAGAAATTATCAAGATTTTCAGGGTGTAATTTGTTCATTTGTACGCCTCAATTTTTAACGGCATATGGTCAGTATATTAATAATATTATTGTAATATTATTGATTTTTTAATTTATAATACCGTTAATTCAATCATCGAATAATATTTTATACTTATCTTAATTTTAATATAATAATTTTGTTATAGTAAAAGTAAAAAAAAATATTAAAATTATTTTTTGAAAAATCTTCCAATCAGATATATTTCACTACTACTTTTTCTAGATGCGGGAGGAGAATATAGTTTAACATTTTTAAATCTAATTTTAAATATGTTAAAAAAATCATCAAATTCTTCACCCATGAATAATTTACATAAAAAATTCCCATTTTTCTTCAATATTTGATCAGCTAAATTAAGTGATTGCTTGCATAGATAAATACTATTTGCATGATCAATTGAATAATTGCCAGAGATATTTGGGGACATATCCGATAATATTACATCAACTCCATTTTCTCCAACAATTTTTTTGATTTTTAAGATTGTTGATTTTTTTGTTAAATCATCTTGTATAAATTGAATTCCTTTAATTGGTTTGATATATGATAGATCAATTCCAATTATTTTTCCATTTTCTCCAACTATTTCATTTGTTACCTGACTCCAACCGCCTGGTGCAGCACCAAAATCTAATACAAAATCTGCTTTATTAATAATTTTAAATTTTCTTTGTATTTGTTTTAATTTAAAAGCTGATCTAGATCTGTATCCTGTGCGTTTAGCTTCTTTATAGAAATATTCTTTCTTTTTTTCTTGATACCAACGAGTCATTTCTTTATAGTATTATATCAATATCTAATCTCTCTGCTAATTCTTTATATCTATTTCGAATAGTAACCTCTGTAACTCCTGCGACATCAGCTACTTCTCTTTGTGTTCTCCTTTCCCCACATAAAATTGAAGCAATATAAATCGATGCCGCTGCTACCCCTGTTGGTCCACGACCGCTAGTTAGTTCTTTATCCGCTGCATCTTTAAGAATTTCAATGGCCTTAGATTGGACGTCGCCTGTTAGTTTTAATTCGCTACAGAATCGGGATATATAATCTTGTGGAGATGTTGGCATTAATTTTAAACCTAATTCCCTTGAAATAAATCGATAGGTTCTACCAATTTCTTTTCTTGAAACTCTTGATGATCCTGCAATTTCATCTAAGGTTCTTGGTACATTACATTGTCTACAAGCAGCATAAAGTGCTGCTGCTGATACCCCCTCAATACTTCTGCCTCTGATTAGGTTTCTAAGAACTGCTTTTCTATATATCATTGCAGCGGTCTCTCTAACATTTCTTGGAAGGCCCATTCCAGATGCCATCCTGTCGAGCTCAGATAATGCAAAGGCAAGATTTCGCTCCGTTGCATCGCTTATCCTAATTCTTCTTTGCCATTTTCTTAACCTATATAGTTGGGCTCTATTCCTAGTTGGGATAGATTTTCCATAAGAATCACGATTTTTCCAACCGATCATTGTGCTTAAACCCTTATCATGAATTGTATATGTCATCGGTGCTCCTACTCTAGCTCTTTTTTCTCTTTGATCGCTGTCAAAAGCTCTCCATTCAGGCCCATGGTCAATAAAAGCTTCATCTATTACTAATCCGCATTCTTCGCATACTAATTCTGCCCTCGAATAATCTTTAGTTAAGTGAGTTCCACCACATTCTGGACATTGAGTTATCTCTTCAATATTTGGTTTATCTCTTTTTCTAGACTTTGATTGAATCATAAAAATACTCCCATAAGTTTATTAAATTTTTCGATACCTATTTAAGAGACATGATAGATATAATATATAAAATTTTCTATAATGATGGCTTTGCACAGATGGGTCTGACTAACGAGTCAAGATTGTTTGACTAATTAACTTTTGCTAATTAGTCATGTCAAAATTTATGAAAAAATTCTCATTCAAAAAAAGCTATTTGAGTTAAATCTTTTGTTATTCCATTTTGTGCTCTTGCTAATGAAATTCCAAGAATTGCTAAATATGTCCATCTTACATGTCTTTCAACGTTTTTTAATCCCCGATAATCAAAATAATTTTGCATATTGAGATATTTTTTTACAAATCCATGGAAGCCTTCTGCAGCGTTTCTATCATTGTAAATGATATGATCTTTTTTCTTTTGTTTTCGTTTCCATAAAATCCATGTATTTAATAGCTGATTTCGAAAATATGCTCCAACAAATTCTGTTTTACCATGTGTCATTAGAAACTCCATTTGATCAATTAAAGAAATCTTATCTATTGGAATAAAAGATTTATTTCTCCAATATTTATTATATTCATATTTTATAGTATCAATAGTTCCTTTTTCATTGAATACTGCTTTGTTTCCAAGATTTGTATATAATCTTGCATGATATTTTACATGTACCGTTGCAAAATTTTCAAAACTATCATAAGCTCCATCAGCAAAAACCTTCTCAAATTTTATACCAAGATCAAATAATAATTGTAATAATTTTTTAAAATATGGTGAATCACCCTTATTCATGGGGGAAATGATTATTGCAAGAGGAATATTTCTATCTAAATCATATGCTCCATGAATTTTATAACCCATTTTTTCGTAATGTCCACTATATTTGGCTTCTTTATCATTAAACAATGATGTCAAAGGGGTTGAATCAATTCCAATTTTTTGTCCTAGTATTTCTCCATTTTTTTCCAATTCTCTTCTTAATTCCATAATAGCTAGATTCATTGCTGTTCTTAGATTTCTATTATCTATTCTAACGTTCTCCCAATGTCTAAATGTTCTTCGATTTGGTATTTTACAATAGTCGTTATTTTTTTTAAAACCAACTGATAACGCATCATTTTCATTA
>JAHWGJ010000038.1 GCA_020054475.1 Thermoplasmata archaeon
CAATTTAGCTTACATTTTTATATTACCTCCTTATTACCATTCCACTCAAATTTAATAATATAGGAGATTCACATGAAAAAACCGAGAAAAATCAAAAGATACTGCCCTTCATGTAAAAAACATACATCACATGAATTACATCGTTTAAAAAAAAGGAAAGCTGGTGAATTGAAACAAGGGCAACGTAGATTTCGACGTATTATGAGAGGATATAGAGGATTTCCAAGACCAAAACCTGAAGGGCGAGAAAAAACAAGTCGAAGAATTGCATTAAAATATACATGTGGAACTTGTAAAAAAAGTTTTCAACCCGCTAGCCAAAGATCAAAAAAATTTGAAGTAGGCGAATAAAAAAATGAAAAAAACAAAAAGTAAATTCATAAAAGTAAGATGTAAAGATTGTGAAAATGAACAAATTTTATTCGATAAAGCAAGTAGCCCTGTATCATGCCATATATGTGGTAGTAAACTTGCCACCCCTAAGGGTGGTAAAGCAGAAATTAAAGGAGAGTTATTAGAAATTATTGAATAATAAAGGTCTCAAATTATGATTAAAAAGGATTATCCTGAGGAAGGGGAATTTGTAGTAGGCACAGTAATAAAAGTTCAAAATTATGGAGCATTTATTTCGTTAGATGAATATCCAAATAAAGAAGGATTTATACATATAGCTGAAGTAGCTAGCGGCTGGGTTAAAAGAATACGAAACCATATAAAAGAAAAACAAAAAGTTGTTTGCAAGGTTATTAGTATTGACGAATCTAAAGGGCATGTAGATTTATCTCTAAAAAGAGTAAATGAACACCAAAAAAGAGATAAAATTAAAGAATGGAAAAACAGTGAAAAGGCACAACGGTTAATACAAATGCTTTCTAAAAAATTAAATAAAACAGTAGAACAATGTTATAAAGAATTTGGAAATGAATTAATTAAAAGATATGGCTCTTTATATTCAGCATTTGAAGAGATGGCATATGACTCTGAAGTATTAATAAATGATGGATTTAAAGGAGATTGGATAGAAGAATTAAATCTATTAGCAAAAGAAAATATATCAATACAATTTGTTGAAATATCAGGTTATCTTGATATTAAATCTTGGCATCCTGATGGAATAAACCAAATAAAAAAGGCTCTATCAAGCGCAGGATTAAGCGAATATGAGGATGTTAATATAAATATAAAATACATTGGAGCGCCTAACTATATGATAACAATCAAAGCTCCGGATTATAAAATTGCTGAAGATGAAATGAAAAAAGTGGTTGAAAAAATTGAAAAAGAAATAACTAAAGGAAATGGAGAAATAAAATTTCATCGAAAGGCTGAAGAATAAATGAAGAATTTACGGTTTTGCAGTAATTGTAGAGAATATACTCTAGAGAATATTTGTAAAAAATGTAAAAACAAATCCATATCAAGATATCCACCACGGTTTTCCCCACAAGATCGTTATGGAGAATATAGAAGAAAACTTAAAAAACAACAAATGGGAGAAAAATAAAATGGATTACGTTATAATAAGAAAAATAAATAAACAACCAAAATTAAAAAATCCAATTTTAATAGAAGGACTTCCCGGAATCGGAAATGTTGGTAAATTAGCTGTTGAGCACTTAATTGATAATATTAAAGCATCAAAATTCATGGAACTATATTGTAAAGATTTCCCCCCACAAGTTTTTATCAATTCTGATGGAACAACTGAATTAGTGAAAAATGAGTTTTATTATTGGAAAGCAAAGAAAAAAAATCAAAGAGATATCATTTTTTTAACTGGAGATTATCAAGGTCTTTCCTCACAAGGTCAATATGAGTTAGTTGAGAAGATATTAGATATTATTGAAGAGAATAATGTCAAAGAGATATATACACTTGGTGGCTATGGATTAGGTCACGAAATTAAAAATCCAAAAGTTTTATGCGCAACTACAGATAAAAAACTTGTAAAAATAATGAAAAATTTTGGCGCTGTTTTCAAAAAAAATGAACCTGGAGGGGGAATAGTTGGAGCAAGTGGCCTATTACTTGGATTAGGTAAATTAAGAGATATGCAAGGTATCTGTCTGATGGGAGAAACACCTGGATATCTCGTAGATCCAAAAAGTGCGAAAGCTGTTTTAAAAATCTTAATGAAAATTACCAATATAACAATTAATCTCTCCGCATTAGAAGAAAAAGCAAAAGAAATTCAACAAATTGCACAACAATTAAAAGAAATTGAAAGTGCATCTATAGAAAAAACAGAGGATCTTAAATATATTGGTTAAAAAATTACTATAAAATCACCAGGTTTAATTAATATATTTTATTCTAAAGAAATATCATATATTTTTTCAGGATTTTCTTGATGTACTTTATAAATTTGTTCTTCAGTAATGATTCCATTTTCCAAGAGATATAAAGTTCTTTTAGGAACAGTTTTTGGCCCTAAAACTGCACCAGGTCTAAAAGGATCATCAATATAATCAGTTTCCATTAAAAACCGATTACCCTTTTTAAAGGCAATCTCAATATTTTTCCTACTAGCTAAAATAGAAGGCATCAGACCATAATTTTCATTTTTATAAATAAATGGTGGCGAAAAATGTTTAATAATTTTATACGGGGGTAAACCAACTTTCTCACCCATTTTAACAAATTCTTTACAATTTTCATGTGTTGTGCTTTCAGTATGTAAAACAATAGGTACTTCAATTTCAGCCGCCCGCTCCATAGCATATAATAGTAAATGATTTGAATCAGTTATTGTTTGTTCATCAACATTAAAATGGGGCCTACCAATTTCACCAATAGCAACAGATTTTTTTTCTTCACAAAATTTAATTGCAAGATCAACTCCCTTCTCCATTATTTCAATTGCCTTTAATCTTCCAAATTTATCTTTCAATTTAATATAATCTACTGGATAAGGTCCCAATGTAATAAAAATACCAATATCGATTTCAGATTTTATTTTATCAGCCATTCTCAAGGTTACATTATAACATTTTTTATAATTTCCATCTATGATTACCTTATTTACCATTGGCAATTGACATAAAATAAAATGAGTGCCTCCAGCATTTTTAAAATCTTTTACAGCTTCTAAGAAACGTCCATTTTCTCTAAGATGCAAATGATTATCAAACAATATCATAATTTTACCAACGATTACTATTTTATTAAATATAAATAGTTGCTTAAAAACATAACTAAAAAAATATAATGGGGAGAGAGAAAAAATCATTTCAATATAAAATAGGGGCGAATAATGAAAAAAATTTTTCTCTTACACTTTGCTTAGATTTCCCTCCACATTATACAACAATATTCATTAAATAACAAATATATAAAATTTACTTTTCAAAACTTAAATAAAAAAAAATATGAAAAAAATAAAATGATTAAACAGAGGTAAAGAGAAGAAAAGATAGGGAACAAAATCTATTTGGAGTATAACTAATAATTATTCTTTTCTTCTCTACAGCCTTTAACTTAACAATACATATAATTAGTTAAAAAAATATATATGTTTTCATAAATAATTTTAATTGTTTAATTTGTTACATTATATATAAATATTGTGTAAATTATGGATATATGGAAAAAAAATAAGATAATATGTCAAAACATTCACATTAACAAAAAAATAATAACAATAACAATAAACAAAACAACAAGACAAAAACACCAATACACACTAATTTTATAATAAAGGTTTAACCCCTTATAAATAAGGGGTGTAAACCCCTTTATATTTTAATTCCCTTTTCTCCTTCCCTAAAAATAACATATTGTCAATGTTTAGCACATATATAAATATAATTATATATTATTCGTCAAATGCCGAAAAATAACAATAAAATAGTTTTTTATTATAATGTATTAAAATCTAAATAGAAAAATTTATATATTAACAATTGTTATGTTATTATGTAGGAAGGAAATTTTTATAAATTTTTTTATAACTACTTTTTAAAAATTTTCCTTTCTCCCTCCCTTTAACATTCATTTTTTTTTTCGTAAATAATAATGAACAATAGCTACTATAAAAAGTCCAATTATAATCATTATCTCATATCAATAAAAATCTATTTTAATTCCAAATAGATAATAAGCAATTAATAATACAGATAAAATAATCCAAAGTAAAGTTATGAAGATAAATATAAGGCCTTTATTAAACAGCATCACTTATCATATAAATATTAAAATTTAATAATTTATCATTTTTTATACAAATCCTTGTTTTCTAAGGACTTACCATCATTATTCTTTTTTAAAAACAAAATTATAGACTAAATAAAAGTAAATAATAAAAAATATTATTGCAGATAAAAAACTAAGTATAATATTATAAAAAATAAATGTCATCCATGTAAAAATCAAAAAACCTGTAACTAAACCAAAAGTAATTCATGCATATTTTGGATTAACTAATCCTAATGTAAAAGGAGTATGAACAGGATTCATTACCTAAAAATTAATCTTAATATTCAATAAATAATTTTCTTAAAAAAAAAAGATATGGCAAATTTAATAATATAATATATCAAAAAATTTACATTAACATAAATAAAAAATATTAAAGGAAATCATTTACAATTATTTGATTATTAAATAGTATCATTCATATTATATCTAGTATAATATACTATTTAAAATCATTTAAAATTAAATAAAATTGTTTTATTAAATTAAAATCTATATTTCTTTTTTTTATTAAAATAATATGAAAATGTACGCTCCTCATTTGGTTCTTTCCCAGTCATGATTTCAATTATTCCTTGAGCAAGAATCCATCCGAAATAACCCATAAAAAAGGTAAAAAATCCTGTTATGCTATATCCTAAAATAATTTGTATATAATTTTGCCCTCCCGTGATAAATAATACAAAAATTCCAATAGATATAAACATGAAAATTAGAAGAAACACCCATCTTAAAGCATAAATTGTCACACGAACTGTTTTTAATGGTATTTCGTTAAATTGAATTTTTTTATCTAATATATTGGGAAATGGTTTGTACTTATTAATTCTTTTTCCAGGCATATCATCCCCTCCAAATAATAAAGTTTTTCTAGAGTGATCCTAAAATAAATGAATATAATTACTACTTAAAAATGTATTTCGCAGATATTTATGCAGGTATATAAAATAATAATCATGCATCTGTTACAATTCTTATAACGTCCCCATCATTTAATTCATGATCTGACCCTATAATTCTATGAGTTCTTGCATCTATAGCTCTTATAAAATGATCTCCAATGTCTGTATGAACCTTATATGCTAAATCCTTTGCATTGCTACCTTTTGGCATTAAATATGCATCAGGTAAAACTCTTCCTTCTTTATCAGTTAAGTGAGTATCATCCTCAACTGGATATACCACTATAAGGTTCAACATTTTAACAGCTTCTTCAATACATTTTTGTATTCCTGTTGACCCATATTTTTTTAAAACATGAGAGTTGATATAATCTAATGCTTTTTTTTGAGCATCGCTTAAATCATATTCTTTTAATATACTAAATGTATCATCACCTGGATTGTAATTAATTAATCCTTTATCTAAAGCATTTTTTAAAGCGAGTTCAGCTTCCGCGCTAGTAGGTACAATTATATTACCTTTGTCTTTTATAGATTTGATTTTCATTTCAATATTATCTGATGCAATATCAATTTTATTAAACGCTATTAACATTGGCTTGCTAATTTTTTGAATATATTTAGTAAAATTAATAAAATCAACATCAGTCCATTTAGAGGGTTTTTCTGTATTGGTATTTATATTACGTATAGCATTGTAAATATGTTCCTCCTTAATTCCTAAGCCAGTTAGTTTTTCTGCAAGCATTTTCTCAATTTTTTTACCTTCAAGTTCACATTTTCGTGAAATATCTTCCCAGCTTTTTTTTATTATTTCATTTAACCAGAGCACTATCTCCTTTTCTAAAAAATCAATATCATTTAAAGGATCATAATTTTCAACACCACATGGATTTCCTTCTGCATCTGTACTACCTGAAGAATCTACGATATGTATTAAAGCATGAGCTTGTCTTAAATCATCTAAAAATTTATTTCCTAATCCCCTACCTTTAAAGGCATCTGGTACCAATCCTGCTACATCAATTGCATCAATTGGAACAAATCTAATGCCATCTACACATTTAGAATTATTTGGATTACATTTTACCTTAAAATCTCTACAGGGGCAAGGTTTTCTAACATACATTATACCATGATTTGCTTCAATAGTTGTAAATGGATAATTCGCAATTTCAGCATGTGCAGCTGTGGCTGCATTAAAAAAAGTAGATTTTCCTACATTTGGTTTTCCCACGATTCCTATTTGCATACTCATATTGATTACTCCAATATATCTTCTAGTCCTTCTATTTTATCTAAATTGGATTCAAATCTTCTTATTTTATCTTCAGTTTTATTTTCAATAATTGGTAAAAATGAAACTCCATTATTTGTCTGCAACATTCCATCAATTGTTGCAAATTTGGATATATATATTTTATTCCCTCTAATATCTCCTAGGATAAGACAGTTATCATCTATTGTAACCTCTCCCTTACAATCAATATTTCCATGAATTTTAATATCCTTTCCACAATTTATATTATTTGTATTACTTATTGAACCGAATAACACAACTTCATCTTCAATGATTATATTTCCTTTTACATTAAAGTTTCCGATTATTCTGGAGTTTTTCCCTATTTGTAGATTAGAATCAATTTGAGATTTTTGAATACCAATTATTGAATTATTAGGAATAAAAAGAAATATATCCGAAATTGGAATTGTTTCTCCATTATTTTCCTCTATCTCTTTTAGAAGCTTCTCAATTTCTTCACTGTGACCCATTTTTAATAGTTGTACCAGATATATAAATATATATATAATTATTGGAATTGGGCTTCTAATATTAATCCACCCTTTGGCCTCAAATCCTTCATTTACAAATACACTATCTGCAACATCAAGATCCCCTAATAATGATAACTGACCATCAATTCTAACTTTCTCACCTAAAAATATATCCCCTCCACTTTTTACATTACCCCCTATATGTGAAAAAGTATCTATTCTAATATCTTTTGAAGAATCAATATCTCCATCAATTATCACATGTTCTCCAATAAAAATTCTTCCATTTGTTTTAATTCCAAATCTAATTAAAGATCTATCACTAATAATTACATCACCATTTGTAAAAATAGTTTTTTCTTCAAATTTTGTTTTATCTGGAATAACTAGAGTTTTTCTATCAAATGTCATTTTTATTCACAAATGAATTTCATTTAATTGCTTAATTCCTTCAATTATTTTGTAACTATCATCTATTCCATTAGCCAATCTTCATCTATCCGACAATATTTTGAGATTTCTTCTGGTTTAAACCAGAGATTGATTTCAAATTTAGCAGTATCTGCACCATCAGATCCATGAATAATATTTCTACCAATAAATTGACCAAAATCACCGCGAATAGTACCTAATCCAGCTTTTTGGGGATCAGTTTTTCCCATCATTGTTCTAACCATCTCAATTACATTATTACCCTCAAGAATAAAAGCTACCACGGGTGATGATGTTATATATTCAACCGTTGGTTCAAAGAATGATTTACCCTTATGAATTCCATAATGTTCTTCAGCTAGTTCTCTATCAACTGATAACATTTTCATTGCAACTATTTTAATCCCTTTTTTTTCAAATCGTGAAATAATCTCCCCAACAATTCCTCTTTGAACTGCATCTGGCTTTATCATTACAAATGTTTTTTCCTTTTGCATATAAACACCATAAAATTAATAGGATTATGATAATGTACTTTAAAGCATTAACGGCAAAATTTGCAATGATTTTCCAATTATAAAAAAACTATAACTAATAACATTGAAGATTATATGTGCAAAAATTGCAGAATATAAATTATTTGTTTTTACAACTAATAAAACAAGAAGTAATCCAATTATTGCTGTTAAAAACGCCGGATATATATGCCCATAAGATAAATGTGCCATACCAAAAAGTATTGAAGTAATTATTATAGCAGAGGTTTTTCCAAATAAGCTTTTGAATTTATCAAATAAAAAACCTCTAAAAAATATTTCCTCACCAATAGGTTGAATAATTATTAATATAAATATAGTTGGAATTGAAAAATATAATTCTAATTGAGGTATATTACTAGAATCTGTCAAATCAAATCCAAAAAATTGTAATAATACCCCAATAATTGCAATAAAAGTAAACGCGATAATTACAGTTATTATACCCCATAATATTGAATTATTTATACCTTCTTTTTTAAGTTTTAATTGTAAAAACATATTTTTCAAATCATATCTGTTTATAGCATAATACCAAATAATTGGGAATAAAATTAACAAGATTATAACAAGAGCTAATTGGGTCAATAATAAAATTAATTCAAATATTATTTTTAATCCTGAAGAAAGATTTTCAACTGGATAAATGCTAGAGGAAGATATAATCCCAAGAAATGATAAAATTGGATAAATAATAAAAATAAAAAATGTAATTAATATTAAAAAAAAGGATAGAATATGGGTCGGCTTTTTTATGTTAAAATCCATATCAGGTTATAGCAATTAGAAATAAATAAAACTTTTTAATTTTGAAATTAAAGAATTTTATTGAAATCAAATTTAGAAATAATTATTAGACAATAATTTTTCGGGATTGAATAAATCTAGAATCCAGTTAATTATAGAAATTATTGTTTCGATAATGTATATTATTTGATTTACAAATTGTAATATTCGACCCCCAAGATTTAATATTGTAGATATAAAATCTGCAATTTTCAAAATAAATTCAAGTAATTTAATTAGTAAATTTATAAGACTATCTATTAGGCCTAATGTAGATATATCTTTAATTTTTTGAGATATGAACTCATTGATTTCCGTAATTTTATTTTGTAATTTTAATTTAATATAATTCAAATCATCAATTTTATCTAAAACAAAAGTACTTTGGACTTGTGGAATAGCAGTAGATGTAGATGCTATACAAAAAACACAAAATAATGCGCCTAAAGTTATTAAGCTTCTCTTCATTCCATATATCACCATAATACTAATGAACATTTATTATATTAAACTTTAGTCTAATTTAGTGTTTATTAACCCTGTTGAAATCAATTTTTTTAAAAAAATAGTTAAAATTATATATTGACTCGTTGATATTTTTAACAAAAACATTAGATATATACGCAAGATATGGCTAGAAGTTCAATATCTAATCTTTTGTGTGTTATTTCGATTTACGTTCATTTATTAATGAAATGTAATATAACCAGTTATCAACTTCTTTCTTAAACATAATCTAATTGTTTTTTTATTGATAATAAAAGTTTAAATAAGTATCTAAAATCAAGCTATAATTGTGAATCAATTTTTAAATTCTTTAAGTATCAGATATTTTTAATTACCTGTTAGAGAAAAAGATCCAGTTAGAGTTCTTGTATCTGTTATGCCTTTAATTTTTCTAAGTTTATTTAGAACAAAATCTCCTAATTTTTTTGGATTTTCAATTTTGATTTTAATGATTATATCATACCATCCTAATAAGGAATGTAATTCAATAATTTCGGGAAATTCAATGAGATTATTGTAAACATTATATTCTTTTGCTGGAGCGGTACTAATCAGAATATAGCAAATACAATTCTTTTTTTTATTTGAAATTTCATTGGAAATAAAACTTCCATATTCTCTTTCGCTTAATTCAATTCTATCCCAACAGTTACTACAAATATATTTAATATTTCCTTCAACTGGATGACGATAGCTATTAAAATAGGATAATTCTAAATTACATCCAGCGCAAATTCTTTTCGTATTTTTTTTCCCCCCTTACTATAATTTATAGATGATTTTCCTATAAAAAGTTTACTATATTTAATTTTTTTGAGACATTTGTTGTATTATTATTAATTTAATAATTATCTAAATAATATTATAAATATATGATATTAATCATTAAATAATTATCCTATAACCTATTTCTATCAAATATAATTTTATCATCATATTTGATTTTCAATATTCTGTGATATGGCATATGAAAACTGTTTGTTTCAATGAATGATTTTC
>JAHWGJ010000015.1 GCA_020054475.1 Thermoplasmata archaeon
ACTAAAAATTTCAGATGATGGCATACTTTGGCATTATGCTCTAAATAATCTATATTTAATAGGTGATGGATATTTATCAGAAAACCAAGGAATATCCTGGTATAAATTAGATAATCAACCTCAATATTCTGGTTTAGATTTTTGTTTTAAAACATATGGAGGTTCAAATCATCCACCTAATAAACCATTGAAGCCTATTGGACAAACAGAAGGTCATTATGAAAAAAATTATTCATATAATACCACTTCAATTGACATCGATAATAACCAACTATTTTATTATTGGGATTGGGGTGATGGCCATTATTCAGAATGGATTGGACCTTACGAATCAGGTGAAATGTGTAGGGGTGTACACATGTGGATGACTAAAGGTAGTTATCTTGTTAAAGTAAAAACTAAAGATCAATGGGATATTGAAAGTGAATGGTCTGATGTATTAACAGTAAAAATGGAAAAACGAAAATCAAATGATTTTATTAAGTTTAAATTTTATAATTTATTCACCCATTTTCTATTCAAAAATATCATTTAAAAATAAATTTTTTAAATATTATTTTCCTTTTTTAATTTAAAAATTATATATAATAGCAAAGCTTAAGTATGTTACTCTTAATATTAATTAATACTTAAATACATATGGAGGCGTAGAAATTATGAATAAAGTTAAATTTGGTAAGTTTGGGGCAATTTTAGTAACATTATTTTTTGTTGGTACTATATTTGGATTGCCAATGTCAGGTGCAATGAATAATGCTAAAAATGAAATAGTTAATTTGGATCAAAACCCATTATCTTTTTCTGAAGATAATTATCCTGATAAACCTATTCAGTTAGATACAGTATATATACCTGAAGAAACCTTGTTATTAGATGAAGGTCAAAATGATATTGGTTATAATATAGATGCAGGAAATAGAGTACAAAGATCTATTCCTATCTATGTAGGCGAACCAATTGATCAAGAAGTACCGGGAAGAGGACGGACAGGTTCTTTAGACCCTAGTATTGATGATTCTGATGATTTTTATAGATTTACCGTTTGTGAAGGTCAGACCATTCAAACATCTATAAGCAGTAGCGAAAATTTTGGAATTGAGCTTGTAGATAGTTCTGGAATGCCAATAGGTTCATCATATACAGCAGATCAAACAGGCATATATTTTGCACATATTTTTATGAATGAAGGGGCAAATGGTGGAGAATATACTTTCGGTGTTACTATAAATGGACAAAATGATGCAGGGACAAGCGGAGACGCTGGAGATGATATTGGATCTGCATTAGCAATCACCACAGGTTCATATACGGGATATATGGATGTTAATGATCACGAAGATTGGTATAGTTTTAATGTAAATTCAGGACAAGGTATATTTGTAACTGTTGAACCACTTGAGAAATCTGATTATGATGTTCATCTATTCAATCCATCTGGTCAATTAGTACATTCTGAACAATATTATGGAACTGATGAACTTGAATATCCAGCAGATGAAACAGGTATTTGGAAAATTAAGATTGATATGTTCCCCGGTTGGGATGAAGACAAATGGCCAGATAATTATTTCTTATATGGCTCAGGCGCTTATGAATTGGAAGTAAATATTGGTGGAACAGCTAATTCACCCCCGGGTCCAATTGGACAACCAGATGTTACTCCAATTGCACAATCTTTCATAGTAAATTATGATGATAATAGTAATAAAGATGAATATGGATATATAGCTGCTGTACCAGCAGCTAATTATCTTGACAATGGAAATAGGTTTATTTCACCAATATTTTATCAAGGTTGTGATACTCAAACTGAGTGGTCTGGAACTGTTGATCAAACTACTCAATATTTAATAGATGATTGGAATACATATTTAGCAAGACATGATGTTGTTGCGGAAGAATATGTAATACCATCAGATCCAATAGTGGCAGCTGCAGGTATAGCTACATCAAGATGGTCTTCATCTGATACAGCAGTACTAGCAGTTGACGGGAGTATTTATCAGGATGAAATAGAGATTTTATTTGATGAAGATAGTAGCTTATCTTCTTTACCAGATATAACTATAGTTGAACCAGGTTCTTTTACTCAAACTGGAGCTGTTTGGTCAAAACCAATGTTTATTGGAAAACAATGGGGAGCAATTCACCTTATTGGAGTAGGGGATACTTTTGGTGGAGATACTGGAATATTAACTCCAAAACTACATCCTTTATGTGAAGATTGGTGGCCATATCCCTATGATTTTAATGGCCCGGATTATGATACATTTTTCCCTGTTACACAGGCGGGATTATGGATGCCATATGTTACAAGTGAAAATGGGTTGGAAGAACTTCAAATAATCAAATATGCTGGAGATAGGTATACAATCCCAGTTGATGATACAGATAGTAGTATAGAAGTGACAATTAGTGATGGCGAAGCATCAAATTTGATTATATATCTTATTGACCCTGAAGGTAATCTAAGGAAGCCCAATATGCCTCATTATAATGGCGGGGAAATTAAACCTATACATTACTGGAATGGAGGTCACTGGCAACATGATTATGATGAATTTAGATCATGGAAACTTGAACCACATGATGATTTTACAGTTAGTATTCATTATCCAATGGAAGGAAAATGGACAGCCATTGTAGTTCCCTTTGTCGATAGTGAAGTAGGGGATGTGGGATTTAGTGGAGATTACCATATTAATGCGGTGTTAAGAAAACATAATTCAAATAGAGTAAATTCTGCATTATCAGCATCAAATGGTGCAGTAATTGCTTCATCTAAACATGCGCCACTGCTTTATGTAACAGAAGATTCAATACCATCTGAAACATCAAACGCTTTAACTTTACTTGGTGTAACAGATATAATATTCGTAAATATTGGAGAAGTAAGCACTGCATCACCAACAGGTACTGTAACTGAATATAACACAATGCAAGAGGTAATAGATGCTATAAAAGATGATTCAAAATCAGAAAACTTTATTACTATTACCTCTCTTGGTTCCGGTGATGGTTACTTTGCACCATCATCAATGATAGCAGCGTATCATGTTTCACCAGTCTTAAACATTGGAGAGGCACCCGATGGTTATAATAAATTAGGTCAAGCTGCTACTTGGCGAGAATATGGTGGTGATTATTATCATGGATGTTTATCACTAGGACATTTACCAGATATGTATGAACCAATAGATTGGGTAAAGATAATTAAAGATTATTTAACTGAGGGAACATTTCCACCTTTAGGATTTGATTTGAAATTAAGATGGATGTCTGCAATAAATCAAGGAATATACAATATGATAGATGGATATGGTCTTGACATTGATGGCAAAGAAGGATATCTATTTGTTGGAGATAGAGAAAATGATATTCGAGATATAGTTTGCAGAGCAATGATGGGAAATGAATCATATGCAGGTCATATACCAGTAACAACAGCACCATATTCAAATGCAGTAATTGTTCGAGATGTCTTATATCCTGTAATAATATATGCAAATCCAGGTAGAGATACAACTACTTCACAATTAATGAACTTCCCAGATGGATGGCAATGGAATACAAATGATGGAGAAAGACACACAGTTTTATCATCTAGAGAAATAAAAAAATCATTCAGCTCACATGGAAGATTCTATGAAGGACATGTAATATGGGATAACATTTTAGAGAGATACAACACTGGAGCAAGTATTAGTTATTACTCAGGACATGGAACTGGAGGTTCAGGAATATCTGCAATGTATGAAAACATTGAAGAACAATTCCCATTTGTTGAAACAAAATACGAGAGTTCAAAAACACGAACATGGTGGGATGCATGGAGAGGATATATGTATGACGACACACAAACAAAATCACCTAGATGGGGTGGATTCACATGGTATAATGCAGTAGAACCAAATCTATATGATTTCATACATTTCAAATGGGCGGATGAACTATTCGAAAACCTACACTCAATAATGGATTTATGGATGTCATGTACAACACAAGCACACCTTGGACCAAATGTATATCTATCGCATGGTGCAGCATTATGCTTTGGCAATGCAGGAACAGGATTATGTCCTCAAGCAGATCTATTAGATGATTCATGGCTAAGAGACATGTGTATATATGGGGATAGCATTGGTGAATCATTTTCCAGATATGTATGGCTACATCAGAGAGATTATACAACATTAGATCCAACTACATTATATGGAACTTCATCAATGCAAGTAACAAATATGCAAGTTATATTCGGTGATCCAACTTTAGTACTTTATAGCCCTGAATGGATTGAACCATCACCAATAGTCATTTAAAACAAAAAATTAAATAAATAAATCCTACAATAATGTAGGAATTTTTTTTTTTTAAAATTTAAAATGATGATTAATTATAGAATTTAAAAATATTTATAAAATCAAATAATAATATAAATTATTATTTATTATAAAAATTTATAGAAGTAAATGTTATTAACTTTATTTATAAAAAAATATATTATTTTTTATAAACGATAAATTTTATATAGTACTAACTCGTTATAAATTAATAACTATATTCTTAGACGGAGGTAAGAAGAAATATGAAAAAATTAAAAAACATAGTATACTTTGGGTTAGTTTTAACTGTAGCTGGCCTAATGTGTTTACAAGCTGGTGCTATAACAACGACATCAAATACATCAATAGATAAATCTGCAATTCCAACAAATCTTGCAGATACCTTAATATCTGTTGATAATCCTGATGGTGATGATATACATCCTAGATTAACTTCAGGACCTGGCGGAGTAATGGTTGTTGTTTATGAACAAGTAGCTGGATTATTTTCAGCACAAATACCTGTAGTATGGTCAGCCGACGCAGGTGAAACTTGGACAACACAATTTGTATTTGATTCAATAGATTTCACATCTGGATCAGGTTTTTTACAATACCCTGATATCCTTTATGAATCAAGTATTGATCAATACTTCTTGACAATGGTTGATCCATATGCTGAATTATATAATGATGAAATGGCATTTATACCAGGCGACATAACTACTGCTGAAGAAGCAAGTTGGTATGGAATCTCTGGATCAGGATCAGAAAACTATAACTTCTGTGCAGCCGGAAATATTGGAGATTGGTTCATTTCATTAACCACTGAAGACGGATATGACCTGATACAACTATTTGGTCTCGGGTACTTTACTTATCCTGATTTCGAATCACCACCAGTAATGGGGGGATTCTATTATGATGGTAACTCAGAACACACATCAGCTCCTGGAGCACAAGTTGAAATGGATTCAGGATCTGAAAGAATTTATATTGCCTGTGAAACTAATGATCAAATAACAGTAAAATCAACAACTTCTGATCGTGACCTACACTTATCTGGAGAACAACAAAATGGTATGGACAAATGGTCCGATATTGAACAATACCCAGGTGAATATATTGCGACAGGATCTGACCCTGATGTTTCAACAAGTGGCGGTAACGTAGCTGTTGTATATGTTGATGGTGGAAATGTAATATGTGCAAGAAGCCCAACAGATGGCTCAACATATGACCCTGGACATAGCTGGCAGATGACAACAGTAGATTCTGGAGCAGCTCCAAGTGTTTTCATTAGTGGGAGTACAGTTCAAGTAGCATATGTAAAAGGTGGAGATGTTTATAAAGCCGAATCTACAGATGGAGGAGCAACATTCGGAGCACCTCAAAAACTTAACTCAGTAGACGGAACAGTTTCAGACGAAAAAGGGTCTGTAGCCGTAAATGAAATAGGTGTTGTATGGACTGATACCAGAAACGGTGCAAAAGATATTTACACATCAGGCGCATCAGCTGTAGCAATTATCGAAGTAGAAAGTATTGCCGGTGGTTTTGGAGTAACCTCAGTTATTAAAAACACAGGAACAGCAGATGCAACAGATGTAGAAGCAACAATAGCAATAGATGCAGCATTAATGATACTTGGTGGAGAAACAACTTCTACAATTGATTTACCTGCAGGTGGTTCTGAAACAATTAGCTCTGGATTTATTCTAGGACTTGGTGCAGCTGATATAACAGTTACAGCAGGCGGAGCTTCAGCATCAGCAAGTGGGACAGTATTAGGTCCATTTGTAATAGGGATTTAAATTAATTATACCCTATTTCTCTTTTTTTTTTTTATTCTAATTTTTATATTGATTATTGATTTTAAATAAAATTTTTTAGAAAAGCTTTATATAATAATTAATTATAATAATATATTGGGGACAAATAAAAAATGAAAAAATCATATTCAATAATACTTATAGGTATTTTGATAATAAGCGGATATGGAGCGGTAGGTCTACCAAATAATGATTACGATGAAAAGAATATACATTTTAATTTTTCAAACATTAACATAGTTGAAAATAATGAATTCATATCATTGAAATTAGATGGAACCAACTCAGTATTAGTTAAAAAAGATCATTATGTTATTCCAATTTATGAAAAAACTATTCAATTTCCGATAGGAACCGAAATAAAGGAAATAAAATGTACACCTCAAAATATTTACAATAAATATACTGAAAAGGAGGTAATAATCTCCCCTGATCCAGTAATAATCGGTGAAAAAGCATTTGATTCAATTAATTATGATAATAATGCTATATCAATTAATCACTGGTTTGATTATAAAATTGGAACAGGTATACAAAATAATGAAAGAATACTATTTATTAAAATAACAACATATCCCATACATTATCTGCCATTAGAAAATAAAATAGAGTGGACTGAAAATATTGAAGTAGAAATTAAATATAATTTACCTGAATCCCAAATATTATTTAATGATGATTATTCATTTTTAATTATTACACCATCCGAATTTAGTAATGAATTAAATGATTTAGTTAATCATAAAATTTCAAGAAACATATCGACAAATCTTGTAACTCTAGAGGAGATATATGCAGGAAATATTTTCCCTGTAGAAGGTAGAGATGAACCTGAAAAGATAAAATATTTCATAAAAAATTCTATTGAAACTTGGGGTATAACATCTGTTTTATTAGTTGGAGGTTCTGAAAAATTTCCAACAAGATCTACCCATATCAAAGTAAGTAGTAGTGACACTGAAATATTTGTAAGTGATTTATATTATGCTGATATATATAATGAAACCTTTGAATTTTGTAACTGGGATTCAAATGAAAATGATGATTTTGCAGAATATGATTGGGGCACATCTCGGTTAAAGGATGATGTTGATCTATTTCCAGATATTTATATTGGAAGGATTGCATGTGTTGATTCAGATCAAGTTATAACCTCAGTAAATAAGATCATTGATTATGAAACTAATGTTGCATATACATTGGATTGGTTCACAAATTTAGTTGCAGTTGGAGGAGATTCATTTCCAGGCGATGATAATGAAATATTAGAAGGTGAAATGGTTAACAACGAAGTAATAGATATTATGGAAGGTTTTATTCCAAAGAGTTTAAATGTAACAAATGGGGTTTTATCAAAAGCTAATCCAACAGGCGTAACTTCAATAAATAATGCAATAAATGAAGGATGCGGATTCGTTGATTTTTCAGGTCATGGAAATACAAATGTATGGGCCACGCATGCTCATGAAAATGATAATATATGGCTTCCAACACCAACTGGAAACTATAAAAATTCTAATATTGTCTATGATTTAACAAATATTGATAAACTTCCAATTATTATTACTGGGGCATGTAGTGTAGGTAAATTTAATCAAAACGATAATTGTTTTTCATGGTCTTTCGTTGCGAACCCAAATGGCGGTGGAATTGCATCCTGTGGCGCAACAGCCTTAGGCTATGCGTATATAGGTGAATGGGTAACATATGGTCTTATTGAAGGAATAACAATAAAAATGTTTGAAGCATATAAAGATGGAGCTATCACTTTTGGTGAAATGTGGGCTAATTCTTTAAATAATTATATTTCTCCTGGTATGGATGCTACAGATTATAAAACAATTGAAGAATGGCAAGCATTTGGAGATCCCACACTTTCAATTGCAGCACAATCCTTACAACCTGAAAAACCCAATCCTCCAGAAGGACCAACTTCAGCTAGCATAAAAGAAGAACATACATATACTGCAATTACAACAGATCCAGATGGAGATCAAATATTTTATCTATTTGATTGGGGTGATGGAGAATTTTCAGGATGGGTTGGACCATATGATTCTAATCAAATAGGGGACGCCAGTCATATTTGGACAGATAGAGGCGATTATGAAATAAGAGTTAAAGCAAAAGATGATCATGGAGTACAAAGCGAATGGTCAGATCCATTACCAATAAGTATGCCAAAAATAAAAATATTTTACAATAATATATTCTTAAATTTGTTAGAAAAATTCCCAAAAATATTTTCATTATTAAATGAATTATATTTTTAATATAGTTAATTATTTATTTTTTAGAGGTGTTGATAAATGAAGGGGAAAAAGAAAATAAATTCAAACAAAATAATTGCCAAATCAATTTTAATAACTTTAAGTTTGCTGATGATTTCCATATTTTCTAATATATCGTTAGCGAATACAGAAAAAATTCAAAATAACGATTATATTAATCTAACATATAAATTTAATAATCCAACAATTGAAAAAATAATAATCAAAGAAGAATCATATGATAGAATCTCGTTTTCAAATACAATAAACATTGGAGAACCTAATGAGCCTTGCTTACCAGTTAAAGGTGCATATATTTTGCTACCAAAAAATTGTGATATTAATAAAATAATAGTTGAAAGAAATAACCCCATTTATTTAGGGTCAAATTATGTGATAGAACCAACAAGTACTCCAATACCAATATCAAAACAAAACAGTGATACTATCAATCCTCCAAAACCAAAAAAAGAAGTATATAATTCAACAAATCAATATCCTAATCAAAATTATACAAAAATCGGAGTCTACAGATTTAGAGGGTATAGTATACTTGTTTTAGAATTATATCCCGTAAAATATTACCCTAAAAATGGGGAATTATATTTCTATCCCGAATTAACAGTTAATGTTGAAATATTTCAAAATGTTAATGATGATTTATTATTTAGAGGATTAATGAAAGATAAAAAAGATGTGATTACTAAAATTGATAACCCCAATGTTATACAGACATATTATTCTAAAAAAGAAATTTCATCGTCTGAAATTGATGATTTAAATCTTCTTATTTTAACTACGAATGAGTTAAAAAATAGTTTTAATGAATTAAAAAATTACCATAATGCTGAAGGAATTAATACAGAAATTGTTACACTAGATGAAATAGGAGCAAATGATCCAGAAAACATAAGAGAATATATTCGAGAGGTTTACATTACAAGAGGATTAGATTATTTATTAATTGGAGGGGATGATGGAGTTATCCCAGCAAAAAACCTATGGGTATACGGTTTAGATGAAGAAACAACACCTTATACAACATATATGCCCTCAGATTTATACTATTCTTGTCTTGATGGACCATTTAACTATGATAATGATGATAAATGGGGTGAACCAAACGATGGGGAAAATGGAAATGATATAGATCTTTTTGCTGAAGTTTATGTAGGTAGAGCATGTGTTGATAATATAGAAGAAGTTGAAAATTTTGTTGAAAAAACCATATCCTATATCAATTTACATAATGAGAAAGATCCCTATATTACCGAAGTATTGCTTTTAGGAGAGAATCTTGGCAATTATGGAATAGCTAGTTGGTCAGGCAATTATCTGGATCAATTAATTGATAATTCAACAGATGACGGATACTCTACATTAGGAATCCCCTCAGACATATACAATATAATTACAATGTATGATAGAGAACAATCTTGGTCAATGAATGATATAATCGAATATGTAAACAATAACGATATATCTGTCATCAATCATGATGGTCATTCAAACTATCATTATAATATGCGATTAACAAATGATGGTGTCAATTATTTAGAAAATAATAAACCTATTTTCATCTACTCGCAAGGCTGCAATTCAGGTGGATTTGATAGTACAGATTGCATAGCGGAAAGTTATACAGTTAAAACAGATTCAGCAGCATTTTCAGGTATTTGGAATGCAAGATACGGTTGGTTTTGGGCATATAGTACTGATGGCGATTCTCAACGTTTTAATAGAGAATTCTGGGATGCAGTATTTGGTGAAAATATACCAGAAATTGGTAAAGCAAATCAAGATTCAAAAGAGGATAATTTATATCTAATAGGAAGATCCTGTATAAGATGGTGCTACTATCAATTAAATTTATTTGGCGATCCATCTGTTTCATTTTTTTATAACAAACCTAAGAAACCAGAGACTCCAACAGGTCAAAAAACTGGAGAAGCAGGATTAGAATATAATTATTCAACAATGACTACTGACCCAAATAATGATCAATTATACTATAAATGGGATTTTGGAGATGGAAATATCAGTAATTGGATAGGTCCAATAAACTCTGGCGAAATATGCACAATTAAATATCAATGGAATAAAGGAGAATACAATATAAAAGTAAAAGCTAAGGATACAAATGGGGATGAAAGTCCTTGGTCTGACTCATTGCCGATTACAATGCCTAGAAATGAAAGATTAAAAAACTATTTTGTTTATTATTTCGATAAGTTACTTGATTTGATTATTAATTTTGATTTAAAAATAATATAATAATTAATAATATATAGATAATTAACAATAGAAAAAGCTTAAATAATATAATATTATATATTATTAATATACAATAGGGGACAAAATAATGAAAAAAATAATACCAATATTGATAGTTGGGATCTTAGTAATAAGTGGTCTTGGAGCTGTTGCAATCTCTGATAATAATCCAGAGAGCCTATACAAAATGGAATCTATATCCATATCTGAAACGATTTTAAAAGAAAATAATGAATATATTTTAATAGATTTTGAAGAATCAACCTCAAAATTGATGGAAACAGGAAATCCTATAATTCCAGTAATAACAAAAGTATATACATTTCCAGCAGGAACTAAAATTGAAAATGTAAAAGTAGATATTATAAATGAACAGCAAACACTTCAAAAAAAGATACAACCATCAACTAAACCAATTCCAATGTCGAATGATATAATAATTGATGCATCTGAAATATACATACAAAATGATGATGTTTATTCTAGTGCGGAATTATATCCATCTGAACCATATTCTATTGGAATGGGCTCAGGATTAAAAGATCAAGAACATGTTATATATTTAACAATAAGATGTAATTCTCAATATTCTCCAGTTTTAAACACAATTGAAATACCAAAACAAATAGATGTTGAAATTGAATATATTTTGCCAGAAGAACCATTATTTAAAGCTGATGAATTTGATATGTTAATAATAACAGATGAATCATTTGTTACTAATTTGCAACCATTAGTTGATCATAAGAATAGTAATGGAATCGAAACAATGGTTGAAACAGTTCAAGATATATATCCTGCTTATGATGGTCGTGATGATCCAGAAGATATTAAATTAAGAATAAAAGATGCTATTGAAGAATCAGGAATTAAATATGTATTACTTGCGGGCGGTAGAAAAGGACAAACTTTAGATTGGTATGTACCATCACGAAGAACATTAAATGATGATAACTGGGAAACAGGATATGAAAGCGATTTATATTTTGCTGATGTTTATAAATATGATGGAGAAAATCTAGTTTTTGAGGATTGGGATTCAAATGGCAACGGTGTTTTTGCAGAATTTAAAGGTATAAGAAGAGATACCATGGACTTTTATCCAGATGTAACAATTGGAAGACTTCCAATAAGAACAACATCTGAAGCAGATACAATTGTTGATAAAATAATTGATTACGAAAATAATGCAGATGATTCATGGTTTAAAACTGCAATTGTAATTTCCGGAGATACTTTTCCTCCAAGTAGAGGAGGCGCTCCTGGATGGTGGGAAGGAGAATTAGAAACAGGAATAACAGTTGATATCCTTGAAGATTTTGGATTTACTATGAATAAATTATGGCTTTCAATACCCGGTGCATTTACAGGTAGAGAAGACGTCCAGAATGCATTTAATAATGGCGCAGGATTTGTTCATTTTGCTGGACATAGTAATCCCGCATCATGGGGAAATCATCCACCAGACGATGAGGATCACGTATTTATTGACGGATTTAAAATGTGGGATGGCCCTAAGTTGACCAATGATGGTGAATTACCAATTGTTGTTTTCGGCGGATGTCATAGTGCACAATTCAATGTAACTCTAATGCATATTATAACTGGAATGCAAAAATATGGTATAATGGGATTCTGGTTTAGATCACCATTTAGATATGCTTTCTTTGAATGGGTACCAAGAGATATAAGCTCACAACTAGTAATGCAGAAAAGTGGAGGAGCTATAGCTTCAATGGGAAATTCTGGTCTCGGATATGGTTATGTAAATGAAGGATGGGATTCTGGTTTAGGCGGATGGATTGAACCAAGATTCTTTGATGCATATGCTAACCAAAGTAAAACAATACTAGGAGAAACACATGATCAGGCAATTATTGATTATATCAATATTATTGGTTCAGTAAATTCAGATCAAATAGACCGAAAAACTATTGAAGAATGGGTGTTATTAGGTGACCCAAGTTTAAAAATTGGTGGATTATAAAAACAATTAGATAAATCACCATTTTTTCCTTTTTTTTATATTTTTTTTTAATTAATTAACATTAATAGTTACTAAGAGAAATTTTTAATATTTTTTTTATAAATCAATATAAACTTATGGATATATCCAAAGATTGATGGATTTAAAAAAAATAATACCGATTATTGGTTTTATTATTCTAATATATATCTTAGTTAATATTGATTTAAATAAAATATTATCAGATTTTTCAATAATTAATCCTATTTACTTATTTTTATCAATATTTTCAATTTCTCCAGTAATTTTATTGTTAAATTTCCAATGGCAAATTATGTTAAAAAAACAAAAAATTAAAGTCTCATATTTATATTCATTAAAAAACATATTTATAGGTTATTTTTATGGGTTTATTTCTCCAGGCGGTTATGGGGCTTACGCTAGAATTTATTATCTTAAAAATGAAAGTAAAACATCATTACAAAAATGTTTTTCAAATGTAATCTTATTAAACACAATAGATTATATTAGTCTATTAATTCTTGGTATTTTTGGAATAATTATATTATTAAATAGATCTCCAGGTTTATTAAACCTTTTAATTACTTTAATAATTGTCCTTATCTTAATCATTATACTATTAATAATACTGATGAAAAAAGAATTATCAAAAAAAATATTAACAAAAATAATAAAATTTAGACCAATAAATTTTTTAATAGATGCAGAAAAAATATCAAATTCTATTGAATCTTTTTATGAAGATTTACCAAATTTACAATTTTTAAAAATCCCTTTTATATTATCATTAGTTGGGTGGTTTTTACAATTTTTTATAATTTTTTTAATAGCAAAATTATTTGCGATTAATATCGATTTTATTTATTTCATTGCAATTCTATCAATTGCAAATATCGTTGCATCAATACCTATAACAATTTATGGATTAGGAACAAGAGAAATTGCATTGATAAGCTTATTTTCAATGTTTAATATAATCCCTGAAAAAATTGTTAGTCTCTCCTTATTCTGGTTTACAATAGCATGGTTAATTCCAAGTATTTTTGGAGGATTTATTACATTAAGGGAAGGATTTAATAAAGATATTAAAATTAGAAATTTATTAACCAATGAATAATTAATAATTCAAGATGTGAAATTAAATTGAAAATTAATGATAATATTGCAAAAGAATTTACAAAGTATATGATTAAGTATCCCGATTTGTATAAAAATTTAGCATATACAATATATAAAGAAATTGAACAAGATATTAAAAATCCAATAATTTTAGATTTAGGATCTGGTCCAGGATTAATTAATAAAGAAATAAAAAATTTGTTGCCAGATTCAGTTATTTTAAGTTTAGATGAATCAATTAAAATGCTTAAGAATGCTGAGAAATACCAGTATAACCCAAATAATAAATTTATTAATAGTATTTTATCAATTGCGGAAAACTTACCTTTAAAAAGCGATTCTATTGATATTCTAGTTAGTAGGTTTTCTTTATCATATTGGAAAAACCCAAAAAAAGCTATTTTAGAAATAAATAGAGTTATTAAACCAGGTGGTAAATTTGTATTGGAAATACTGAATAAAAAATTTCCAAAATGGAAACTTTTTTTGATAAAAATACATATGTATATAAATTTTGCTGGTTCAAATGTTGTTAAATATCATATTGATGCGTATAATAATGCGTACAATATTGATCAAGTAATTTTATTATTGAAATCTGGTGGTTTTAATATCAGTAGACGAAAAGGTTATCCTAAGGGATGGAAATATAAAATTATAGCTACAAAAACAAAAACTTGAAAATAATTATAAATTAACAAATAAATTTATTATATACTAAATTTGTTACATATAATAATGATAAAAAATATATCAAAAGGGAAAAGTAATTTTCTATTTCTCTTGAGAAAAATTGAAATTACTTTAATAGTATTCATAATTTTTTCAATAGGTTTTATTCCATTTACTATATTTTTTTATATTTTTTATCATTTATTTCAAATATATCAGTTATTTATTTTCCTATTATTACCAATTATTATTTATTTAGGAATTATTATTTTAATTATAGCTCAGTTAATAATCTCTGGAATTTTTATAAATATTTTCAATATCAAATATAAAATTGGAAAATATAATTATAACTATAGTGATAGGAATTCATTTAAATGGATCTTAAATTGTTCATTATATACACCATGTAGAAAGATAATTGAAATAATTCCTATTGGTAGAATAAAAATTATTTATTATAAATTAATTGGTATGAAAATTGGAATAAACTCATTAGTTGGCGGAGTAATAAAAGACCCATGTATAACTTCTATAGGGGATAATGTAACAATGGGGGAATATTCTATTATTTATGGACATATTCACAATTATAAGGAAAATAAAATTACAATAAACACCGTTAAGATCGGAAATAATTGTATAATTGGTGCAGGGTCCATAATAATGCCAGGTTCTGTTTTAGAGGATAATGTTATTTTAGCTACAGGTGCTGTTGTAACTCAAAATCAAATTTTAAAAAAGGGAAAAATATATGGGGGAATTCCTGCAAAAGAAATAAAAAATAAAAAAATTTAATATACGTTAGTTGCTTAAATTAATTCAATATTCATATTTAAATAGAATTATTATTTTTATAAAAATCTATATTTTTTTGTACCATTTCTCTCTCTATACTCTCTCTCGGGGTACAAAAAAAAATATATATATTATTTTTAATAATGTTTTTTATAAGATATACACTATAGTTTATTAGCATATTTTGTCATAAAGAAAATAAAATTTACTTAAATTGATTAAAGCATTATTAAATAATGAATAAAAAATTGAAAAATAGTTTTTATGTTATTTAACAAATGTAACACAAGCATTGAATAACAATGGACATATTTTTCATGTCAAATTGAAAGTAGTGGAGAAAATGTTCAATTATAATTGGGATCATATGGACATTTGTTTCAATTTAGGAAATAACTTAGCTTTTTATGTGAAATCATATATTTTTTAATACAATTCGGAGGCTAATATTGATATTTTTAGTCAAAATAAATAATTATTTAATATTACAAAGATTTATATTCTTATAACATATTATAAATTTTAAAGGGGTTAATAAATGAAGAAAATAATTACTATTTTCATAATTGGAGCTATAATTTTAAGCAGTATTGGAGTTTTAGGATACCAAAAAGAAAAATTCACTATTGAGTCTGATTTATACCAGATTTCAAATCCGATTATAATGGATTATGATAATTTTTTATCAATTGAATTAAACGAGGCAACATCATATGTTATCAAACCAGGTGAACCTGTCTTACCAAAAATTACAAAAACTTATGTTTTACCATTTGGAGTAAATATTAATGAAGTAAAAGTTGAATATATAGAAACAAATTCGCAGATTTTAACAAAGGAAATTAGACCCGGATACGAAGCATTAATAGATGGTTATGATGAAGAAATAAAATTAGAAACTAATGATGATATATACAAAAGCACTGAGGTATATCCCGATAAACCTTTTAATTATAAAACTACAGCAGGATTATCTGGATCAGAACATGTAGTATTTTTATCTATTAATTTTTACCCAATAAGATACTCACCAGCTAATGATATTTTATATTATAATAATCTTATTGATATCGAAATTTCATATGAAAATCCAGAAAAAACAATAGAATTTCCAAATGAATATGATCTCTTAATAATTTCACCAGCTGAATTCGAAGATGCAATACAGCCATTAATCACACATAAAAATGATTATGATATTAAAACTTATTATGCATCATTAGAACAAATATATTCAGAATTTACAAGTGGGAGAGATGACCAAGAGAATATAAAATTATTCATTAAAAACGCTGTTGAAGAAAAAGGTATTATTTATGTATTATTAATTGGAGGTTTAAAAGGACAAAGCAAAGAATGGTATTTACCAGTAAGATATGGACATTCTTTAAGTGAAGAAGCTTATCTCAGTGATTTATATTATTCTGATCTTTATAAAGAAAATGGTACAATGTTTGAAGATTGGGATTCAAACGGTAATGGTGAATTTGCTGAATTTAAAATGTTTGGAAAAGATGTTATTGATGGTTCTCCTGATGTTTATATAGGTAGACTTGCTTGCAGATCAATTAAAGAAGTAAATACCGTTGTGAATAAAATTATAGAATATGAATCAATTAAGGCTGATGAAACATGGTTTAAAAACATGCTTCTTATTGGTGGAGATACTTATCCTGAATCGCCAGAGGGTTTTGAGGCTGAAATTGATACTAATTTATCTGCCAGTTTTATGGATGGTTTTAATTTCATTAGATTATGGGCATCTCTTGGTACATTAGAAGATAGATATGATGCAGAACAAGGGATTAACAATGGTTCTGGATTCATTCATATGGCCGGACATGCAAATCCAGCAAGTTTGGTAACATTTCCGCCATACGATTCTGAAAAAGAGGAAAAAATTGTAATTCTGGCTATGTATGATTTTTATAATCCATCTCGCATTAATCCTAAATTAAACAATGAAGATAAACTTCCAATAATTCTTGTTGGTGGATGTCATAATAGTCAATTCAATGTTTCTTTATCTAATATGATTGAAGGAATAAAAGAATTTGGAATTTCAGGCTATTTTTTTAACAGCCCGTTAAGATTTTTTTATATGGAGTGGGTTCCAAAATGCTGGAGCTGGTGGTTAACTTCTAATGAAAAAGGTGGCGCTATTGCAACCATGGGAAATAGTGGATTAGGCATGGGCTTATGGGGATTTGACTATACAACGGGCCTTGATGGTTGGTTATTTCCAAGATTTTTTTATCATTATGGTCAACTTGGGGAAATAAATATTGGAATGGCTCATAGTTCTGCAATTACGGATTATGTAAATGAATTTGACATTAATCAAGATGGAGAAGATAGACAAATGATTCAGCAATGGGTTTTATTAGGTGATCCCTCTTTAGTGCCAGGTGGATATTCGAATTAATTTATTGTGTAGATTTTTGTATTTAAAAATCTATATTTTTTATTTATTATCATATTTTAATATAAACAAAAAATTTAAAAACAATAGATATATTTTATTATTGGGGGTTGTAGAGTAATTAAAAGGGAGAGTACTAGTTTTTATCTCATCCTCACCACCTATTCTCTTCCCTAGCCTTTGCAATCCCCTAAAAATAAATAAAGCTTTAAATTGTTTATAATACTTTTTCTTTTTTTTTAAAATAAACATTGTTATTTATGTTTTCTTGAATAATGATATAGGTCTTGATAAATTTCAGGTCTTATATCTCGTATAACCGGTCTATTAGCTCTTGAAATTTTTATTTGATTTAAGTCAATATTACAAAGTGTTATACTCTCTTTAAAATAAGGTGCTTTAATTATTAAATTACCGAAAGGATCATAAGCTTGTGATCCCCCCCAAAATACAAGATCTTCCTGCGTTCCAACTAAATTTGTATATATAAAAAAAGTTGTATTTTCAATAGCCCTAGCTGGTATTATTTGTTCAAAATATTTTCTTGTAATTGATGGAGATGCCGATATGCAAATAATTATATCCGCGCCTTGAAGAGAATACGCCTTACATAATTCAGGAAAAAATATATCATAACAAATTATTAAACCGATTTTTCCAATTTTAGTATCAATAATTTTAACGCTTTCGCCACCATCAAAAAATAATTTTTCTTCAAAAGGTCCAAAATTTGGAAAAAACCATTTATCATATTTGTCTACTTTTCCATCAGGTTGTATTAGAATCGCAGAATTATGAATAATACCTTTAACCTCATCATCAAACAATGGCATTCCAAAAATTATATAACATTTTTTATTTTTAGCAATTTTTTTTAAATAATTTATCGAAACACCATTAATAGTCTCAGCTAAATCTCTAAGTTCATCTTTACATCTATAACCTGTTAGTGACATTTCTCCAAAAATAAAAAAATCAGCATTTGTTTTAATAATATAATTTTTCATTATCTCTAAATTTTTTTTTTTATTTGCAATCTTAGGTCTCATTGATATTAATGCAAATTTTATCATTATCTTACATTACCATAATATAAATTAATGTTTAAACTTTTTTTATTAAATTAATCTTCGATTTTATTACTTAAAATACTATTTAAAATTATTTTCCTTGTTGTTTTAAGATTTGAATCTAAATATATTGCACCAATAATAGATTCAAGAGAATTTGCTAAATTTGTTGGATTTAAATTTCCTTTTTGAAGTTTTTCACCTTTACCTAATAATAAATATTTTCCGATATCTAATTTTTTTGCAATATCAGCTAAAAAAACATTATTTACATATATTGCTCTATGTCTTGTTAGCTCACCTTCAGAAAAATATTTATTAATTTTATACAATTTTTCACTTATTATGAAATTCAAAATTGAATCACCTAAAAATTCCAATCTTTCGTTGTATTCTAGAGGTATTTTAGCTTCAAAAGCATAGGTTTTATGAGTGATTGCATTTAATAATAATTGTATATTTTTAAATTTATAATTTAATTTTTTCTCCAAAGTTTTTAATTTTTTTATATCCATAATGTATTGTTAATATTTTTATTACTAAAATGTCTTTTTATTTTATATAATATTTAAAAACTATATTTATTAATTACAATTATTTTATTCTTATAGGTTTTTTTATCATTATAATTTATTTTTATATGTTTTAAATCTCTATATTTTTAATTTACATTACTTCAGAGTTTCTTTCACCATCAAATCTTCTTCTTAAATATTTCTTTTTGTATCTATCGCAAGGTTCTTTGCAATTTTCTAATTTACATTCTTTACACATTTGTGTATCTTTATCAAATTCTCCTGGATGTATTTCATTCATTCCTATTACCTTTTAATTTATATATGTAATTTATCATTATAAATTTTTTTTATATATTTCTTTTATTTTTCTATTTTATTTTAATTTTTAAAAATATAACTAATTAAATGTAATGTATTCTAACACTTGTTTTGCAATTTTTGAATCATCAAATTTTTTAATAAATTCAATTTTTGAAGAATATGGGCGATTTAATAATATTCGATTTGCCCTCTTTCTACCTATACTTGGTATTGCCCTTATAGTAGTTCTATTTGATTTATTAATGTCAAGTGGAAATGGTAAAGCTGTTATTGATCTAAATCCATAATCTATTATTTTTACATTTATTTTAATATTGAGTGGAAGTTTACCCGGTATTCCTATTAATAATGGATAACTTCCCATTTGTCTTCCAAAAGTTATATTACCAATATGTAATTCTGTATAAACATTAGAAATTATATTTCCTAAAGGTAACATTTTTTTTAAAATTTGTTTTTCAATATTTTCTTTAACCTTTTTTTTAAATTTTCTAAATTCAGTTTTATGTTTTTTAATAATTTTATTGCTAATTGAATACAATGGAGTACCGGGAATTGGGATAATCTGTCTTATATTCAATCTCCTGATAATTAGTTTATTATCAAGTATTTTATTTAAAAATTCAAAATTTATTTTATATGATGATTTTGTTTCACCTTTTAATCCAAAAAGTAGATTTATTCCAGGCAATAATTCTGGCATTCCATTTTTTCCTAAATTTGAACCTATACTATTTAGCAATTTTATTGCATTATATACATCATTTGCATCAGCTTTCAAATTATTATTCTTTATAACTAGTGGATCTATACTTTCAACACCAAAAGCTGCAACATCTCCAGGCGTGTGGTATTTTATTATTGTTTTAGCAATTTCCTTACATTCTTTTGGATATTTTGAGATAATCCTCGGATTAGCATTATCTATGTGCAATGTAAGAAGATTTGGAGCTACATTTCGAATTCCTCTAAATAAATTTAATAATGCTTTTGGATTTGGTTTTGGAAATTCCTCTTTGTCTGAATCTTTAGACATATAAGAAAATATACATGGTTGATTACCAAGTCTAAAATGTCTAATTCCAGTTTTATATAATTTTTTTATTTCATTTACTATATCGGAAATAGGTCTAAAATCAGGAGGTCCTTTTAATGGTTCACAACAAAAAGAACATCCTCCAGTTATACTTCTTGAGCAACCTCGATAGGTTTCAATTTCAGTTATTAATTGATTATAAAAATTTGGATGTTGCATCACAATTTTTGAACCTAGTAAAGAAAAATTATAAATTTCATGAGCATTTTTTCGTTTTTTAAAAGTATCAACTTTTTCTAAATCATTTTTATTTTTTATGATTTCAGATATAATTATTTCACAGTCACCTTTAATATATAAATCAAAAACATTATTTTCAGATAATATTTTATTAATTTTTGATCTACCCGGCCCTGTAAAACCATATTTTGCAGCTGGGCCACATAAAATTTTCTTGGATTTATTAATATCAGTAAAAATTTTTATTAATTCTTGGGGGCTAGCAGGATATGATGATAAATATTTTCCGGGGACGGAAGAGCCAGCAATTATAAAAATAATGTCAGATTTTTTTAAAATAAATATTTTCTCTGGATTTTTTCTTAGTTGATCAATTGTAATATATTTTAAATTAATATTTTTATCAAAATTCCAAATAGAACCAGCAATATATCTTGGATATGGGCTAATAAAAGGTGGAACTCCTAAGCAAGTTGGTTCGTCAATATATCCATCCAATATTGTAATTTTATTCATTTTAATTATTTTTAATTAATATTAATAAATTAGTCTCCAACTATAGTTACTATAATTATTCTGTTTCTAGGTTTTGTATCTAACTCAATAAAAACTAACTGCTGCCAAGTTCCATGTATCAAATTTCCATCTTTTATTGGAAGATTTAAACTCGGTCCCATAAGACTTGCTTTTACATGTGAGCGTCCGTTATCATCATTCCAAGTATTATGGTGTTTATATTGAATATTTTTTGGTGCAATTTTATCTAATGCATTTGGAAAATCTTTCTTTAAACCTGGTTCGTATTCAATTGTTGTGATAGATCCAGTTGATCCAGGTACAAATACACAAATTATACCATTTCTTATTTTTGATTTTTTAATTAAATCTTGAACCTTATCCGTTATATCTATTATATCCGATTCTTTTTTTGTTAAAATTTTTAATTCATCAGAATAAACATTCATATATTTCACCTAATTACTAAATTATTTTATTAACTTAAAAGTATTTGATATTCCCTGATTCATTTCTTTTATATTTTCCAAAATCTTTAATATTTTTTAACATTGTGGCGTCAAAAACTGGTCCTTCCAAACAAACTCTTAATCCATGTCCAACACAGCATTGTCCACAAATTCCAACTGCACATTTCATATATCGTTCTAAAGAAGCTTGAAATTGGTAAGTATTGAATAATTCAAATAATTTTTTCATCATAATTTCTGGACCGCAGGTAATTATTAAACAATCCTCGTCTTTAATAATTTCTTTTGCTAAATCCGTAACATTTCCATGATATCCTATTGACCCATCATTGGTAGAAATATATAAATTATTTATCAACTTTCCAAATCTTTTATCAAAAAAAAGTTCATTTTTATTTTTAAAACCAATTATTATTTTTATATTAAATTTTTTTTTATAGGCATTTTCAATTGCAGGAGCTAAAGTCGCAATACCTGTACCACCACCAATAAATATAATTTTCTCTCTATTTAATTTAAATCCATTACCATATGGTCCTCTTATACCTATTTTATCACCAATTTTAAAATTAAAAAGTTTATTAGTAGCATCCCCCACATCTCGAAATGTTATCGCGGCAATATTCCGTTTAATATAAGAAACACTCATAGGAATCTCATCAACATTTGGTATCCAAATCATGAAAAATTGTCCCGGTTTAATATTTTCATCGTATTTAAAAAAAATTGTTTTTACATATTGATTCTCTTTTTTAATTTTTATTATTTCTTTTATTTTTAGAGAATTCATATATGTGCAACTCCTATTAAATCAGATAATTTTTTATAATTATTATTTTCCATCCAATCTTTAATTTCGATGCAAATTTTATTAAAAATATCTATGCCTCTATAATACATCCCCGTACCAATTTGTACAGCAGAGGCTCCAGCCATAATATATTCAATAGCATCTTTTCCATTAGTTATTCCTCCAACTCCTATAATAGGTATTTCCACATTCTCTGAAATTTCATATACACATCTTATCCCAATAGGTTTTATTGCTTTCCCTGAATATCCACCAATTTTATTTGATAAAATAGGCTTTCGAATCGTTAAATCAATTTTCATAGCTTTTATACTGTTAATTGCTACAATTCCATCTGCTTTTGAATCTTCAATTGCCTTTGCTAGTTTAATAATATCTGTTAGATTAGAAGATATTTTAACAAAAATTGGTATTTTTACTGTATTTTTTAAATTACTAATTATATTATAAACTAAATCTGGATCAGATCCAATTTCTAAACCATACCCTTTTGCATGAGGGCAACTCATATTTAATTCTAAAGCATCAACTCCAAATTTTTGCATTTTTAAAGCTAGATCAATAAATTCTTTTGATGTTGAACCAAATATACTTCCTATAACTGGAATACCATATTTTTTTATTTTTACTATTTCCTGTTTAAAATCATTAATGCCTGGATTTGGTAGCCCCATTGCATTTAATATTCCATGTTCTAATTCAACAAAAGTGGGATTTAAATATCCTTTTTTTGGCTTTAATCCTATTGATTTAGTAACAATGGAGCCAGCTCCATTTTCAAAAACTCGTTTAATACTTTCTGCGTCTTGATCCATTATTCCGGATGCCAAAATAGTTGGATTTTTAATTTTTATTGATCCAATTTTTGCGGATATGTCAATCAAATTGCCACCAAAAACCATATATTAAAATCTAATATTTATTAGTTAGTATAGGTTTTTTATTACTTTTAAAATTGTATTATTATCTAAAATTTTAATTAATGACAATTTTTTATTTAAATCTAAAAAATTAATAATTTATGAATTGCTATTTATTTAGTAAATAATAAATAACTGATTTGAATTAAAATTTCCATATAGATAAAAAATGTATTTGATAACAAAATGGTTTGGAATATTTTTAATTGATAAAAAAAATAATATTTTAAAAAAACATCTTTTTTTAAATAATTATTTAGAAATTGCAAAAATTTTAATAAAAATAGAAAACAATGAAATATTACCTGAAGAAATTGATATTATTCGTGGAATTAAAGAAAATCAAATAACAGTAAATGAAAAAAGATTAAGAAAAATTGGAAATTATAAACCGGATGATTTAATTTTTAAGAAAATAATTCTTAATTTTAAAAGTTTTAATTTTACCTTTGATATTTTCCTAAAAGCATCTTTAAAATCAGTTGAATATAAATTGGAAAAAGAACTAAAATTAAAGGATTATCAGGTAATTCAAATGATAAAATCATTAGATAATTTAATACAAGTTTCTAATTTATTATCTGAAAGATTAGATAATTGGTTAATGATACATACACCAAAATATAAAATTGAACCGTTTAAAAAAATAATTAATAATATTAAAAAGGAAATAATTAGATTAGAAAATCAAATTAAAATTGATGTAAACAAATTAGCTCCGAATTGCTGTAAAATAATTGGACCTATTATCACTGCTAGGTTAATATCTTTATCTGGAAATATGGAGAATTTATCCAAAATGCCAGCTTCAACAATTCAAATATTGGGTGCAGAAAATGCTTTTTTTAGATTTAAAAAGGAGGGTGGGAAAAACCCTAAACATGGCATAATATATCAAAATAAAATAATTAACCAATCTCCAAAAAAATATCGAGGTAAAATATCTAGACTAATTGCCACAAAATTATCAATTGCAATTAATGCGGATTTTTATACTAAAAGAGATATATCAAATATGTTAATAAATGATATAAAAATTAGATTAAAAGAAATACAAAATCTATAAACTTATTCATTAACTAATTCATAAAAAAATAAATTTTTAGACATATTTATTAAATAATAAATGTTATAATAAAGAATTTTTTAATGATTAGCGTTTAAATTTATATCTTATATAATTTGAAAAATTAGGACAAGTGAAAATTATGCATAAAGATCCAAAAATTAAACCAGATGCATATACAAAAGAAGAAGAGGAATTTCTTAAACATCTAATTAAAAAACATGGTAAGCGATTAGGTACGAAAGAAGAAAAATATAGAGTTTTTAATAAAAATCCTTAAAAAAATTGAAACAGTTTAAAAAAGGTTTTTTTTAAATTTTTTTTAATATACGGGATAATTAACATTTAGTATGAAAATAATGATATTAAGAAAAAGTGTCTTAAAATAATTATGGAAAATATTATCATGGGGATTGAAATAAAATTTAATATTTTATTAAGTTTGATCATTTACCATTATAAAAAGAGGATTTAGATATGATTTGGCAGGATTATGCGATAACAATTATAGTATTTATGTTTGTAGCAGTCACCATACCACAATTGATAGATGTAATTAATAATAAAACATCATTGAATCTTTTCACAGCTATTGCAACATCAATTGGAAATTATGGTCTTGCATACGTATTCCTCACATTGGATTTATGGTTATCAGTAACCTCTGCAATTCTTATCGCAACTCTTTGGTTGTTATTATTTTTGTTTTCTCTTAGGAATAAAAAATAAACTAAATATAATTAATAATTTCAATTTTTTTAGCGTTAAATGAAAGAATTTTTAAATTATTGTGGATTGTTTATAATTTAGCAAGAAGACATTAATAAATAATATTTTTTTTCTTGTTTTTTGAAACGACAGATGTTAATTTTTTATTAAATGTGGTCAACAAAAAAAGATCATATATATCTTTTAAAAAAATGTTAAAAACAAAATAATACGTTATTGTTGAAAAAACAGAAAAATATATAATTTTATTATATATCTATTTGACTGCAAATTTAGTTACTTATAATTATGTTAAATATATTTTAAATAAAAAAATTTGGATTATAAGGTCGTTTTTGAGGATGAATGATATAAAAACTGTGCTAAGAGACATTGGGGCCATACTTATAATATTGGGATTTATATCAATAATAACCTTAATTGTTCCTTTATATTTCAATGAATATGGTTTAAATAGCAAAATTGATGCGGTTGGTCCTTTATTAATTACTTCCTTAATATTTTTTATTATTGGATTCCCCCTATATTATATCTTCAAAAAAGCGGAATTAGCAAATTTTAAAAGTGCTATGGTTACTGCTGCTCTAGGTTGGTTAATTATATCTGCTATTGGCTCAATTCCTTTTATTCTTATACCATATAATATCAATTCTTTAGCACATATGGATATCTTATCCGCCTTTTTTGAATCTATATCTGGCTGGACTGGAACAGGTTTAACAATGGTTGATAATGAAGGCTATTTACCATATACGCTGCAATTTTGGAGGTCCTTCATACAATGGATTGGTGGCGTTGGTGTAATTGTTTTAACTCTTTCAATTTTAGCAAGACCTGGCACAGGTTCTTTTGTATTATATTTAGGAGAAGCTCGTGATCAAAAAACTCATCCTTCCATTGTTACAACTGTTAGAACAATATGGTGGATATTTTTAATTTATACCATAATTGGAATTATTTCATTGTATTTTATAGGTATTTTTTCAAATGATGGCATGACGTTATGGGAATCAATAAACCATGCTATGACCGGTATAGCTACTGGTGGTTTTTCTGTTAATGATGATAGTATTGCAGGCTTTGGATTAGCTAGTCAAATTGCAATAATTTTATTGATGATATTTGGTAGTATTGCTTTTGCTGTACATTACGATCTTCTTAAAGGAAAAATAAGAAGATTTTTATCTGATCCTCAATTAAAAGCAATGATAATATTAATAATAATAGGTGTTTTTACATTAATATTCATTAATGCAAATTTCTTCAAATGGGATTTATTTAATAATATTAATAATTCAAGTTTTCAATTTATTTCTGCACTAACATGTACGGGCTTTTCATCAGTACAAAATTTACCTAATTGGAGTGAATCAGCAAAATTATTACTTTCATTTGCTATGGTTATTGGAGGTGCAGCGGGTTCAACTGCAGGTGGTATAAAATTATTTAGAGCAATATTATTAACTAAAGGAGTTGGATGGAGAATTAAACAAGCAATATCAACTCCTAGACGTGTTTTTATTCATAAACTTGGGGAAAAATCGTTATCTAAAGAAAATGCGATGAATTTAATCAATGAGGCAGCAATAATATCATTTATGTGGATAATTTTATTATCTTTTGGAATTATTCTTATTTCAACTATTTTTCCAAAAGAAACGTTAGGTAATGTAATTTTTGAGGTATGTTCTGCTCAAGGAAATGTAGGTCTAACCTCAGGTATTACGAAAATAGAAATGAATTCAATTGCAAAAATAATGTTAATATTTAATATGTGGATTGGACGATTAGAAATCATACCAATTATTGTTTTAATTAGGTCAATATTTGGTTTGAAAAGAAATATTATTTAATCTTTTTCTTCATCTTTAATTATATTAAATTGCTCATCTTGAAATTTTTTTATATAAAAATCTAATTGTTGAATTGCATTTAATAATTTATATATTTCTTCATCTTCAGGTTTTGAGGGAACTGTAGAGTGGGAATATTCTTCTTTTTTCCTATGAAATTCAGATTTTGAATATTCTAATTGTAAAATATCTCTAGATATTTTTAAATGTTTTATTTTTTCATTAATTTCATGTAAATCATTCATTATATCTTTCCTCATAGTATAGTTTATTTTTTTGAAATTCAAATATTAATTTAATTTATTAGGTTTATCATGATTTTACTTTAATAATTTTTTATTATATTTTCTACTTGAATAGTATTTTTTTCAAACCAGTTGATTTTTCAAGATTTCTTGAAGCTTGAATAAATGTCTTAAGTAATATTATTTCATTAGTAATCTCAACTTTTCCATTTATTAAATGACCACCAATTGACTTCATTTTTTCATTTGACAAAATAGCATGAATATGAAATTCAAAAATATTTTGATCCTGGATTATATTGCCGGATAAATCTAAAAGCTCATGTGGATTTATAAATTTTTGAGTTAAATATCCACTATTTTTTTTGTAATAACCAAGATAAAAATTTTTTAATTGCCCTACTCCAGATAAAATTACGGCGTTAATTATATTATGTTTTTTACATATTTTTGTTAATGATTTGAAAAAATCTTCATCAGTGTTTAATCTAATAAAAACAATATTATTTTTTTCTTTACTTAACATGATACTAAATTTATCATAAAATATAAAAAACTATTTACTGAAATACAAGAGAATATAATCATTAATTTTTTAAATAATACTTCTATTAAGGATTAATATTATTGGTGTTTTTTATGGATGATAAAATAAATATTAAAAATTTAAATAAATTTATTAAATCATGTGATAAATGTGATTTATGGAAATCAAAGACTAATTACGTAGTTGGAAATGGTTCTGAAAATTCTGATATATTTTTTATTGGTGAGGCCCCTGGTTATAATGAGGATTTAAAAGGTATTCCCTTTATTGGAAAAGCAGGAAAAATTTTAGATTACTTACTTCATTCAATAGAAATTGATAGGGGTGAAGTTTATATAACAAATATTCTTAAATGTCGCCCTCCAAAAAATAGAAATCCAATGCAAAAAGAAATTGAATTATGTACAAAATATTTGGATAAGGAAATAGAACTAATAAAGCCCATAATTATTTCTACATTAGGTAATTTTTCCAGTAATTTTATTTTTAATAAATTTAAATTAGATTTTGATAAAATTAGTAATATTCACGGTAAAATATTTCCTATAAATTCAGTTAACGGTAAATTATATCTTATACCTCAATATCATCCTGCAGTTGCAGTATATAATAGCAATAATATAAATATATTAAAAGAGGACTTTAAAAATATTAAATATATTATTGATAAATTAAAATAAAAAATAATTTCCATCTTTTTTTATTATTATTTAAAAATCATTACCTACATATTCAGATACACATACATTTACACTAAATATTTAAATAATTATTCTTTATTTTTAAGATAAAGAAAATAAATATTACTAGGATGGATGGTGAAAAATGGAAGAAGTATTAAAGAAAATTGGAAGCTGGTTATTTTTAATTGGAATTCTAGTATCAGTGTTAATTGGTCTAATTGTTGGAGCAAATTGGTATGCAGATCCAAATTCATATATGGCTGCTTTATTAGCTGCTTTGGGTTTTGTAGTTGGATTATTATCCTTCTTTGCAATGGGTTCAATTACACATGAGAAAGTACCTACTTTTTTAATTGCAGCATTAACGTTGGTGGGTATCGGTGCTCTATCAAGTACATGGACATTTGGAACTTATGAAGGACTTGCACCTTATTTCTTGAATATTACACAATATCTAGCAATTTTTGCAGCTCCAGCAGCAGGACTCTTGGCCATAAGAGCTATTTGGGATGCTGGAAAAACTGAAGAAATTGAGAAAGTTATTCCAAAGATCCCAAAATAATCAATAGATATATTTTAAATATATATCTCTCTTTTTTTATCTTTTAATGTTTTAATATGATATAATATTCAATATTATCTTATAGCCTTTTTTTAAACAAAATTTTTATAAGATGTTCTATTTAGAATATTTTAAGATGGGCGTTGAAGTCGAATGTAAAAAAAAGGAAGGTTATATTCATTTAAAATTAAAAGGAGAGTTTCCAGGTGTACAAATTTTAACAGGTTTTGATAAAATATTAGATTTTGTAAAAAAATATGGTATCGCTAAAGTGCTTTTAGATATAAGATCTTTTGATTATGAACTTTCTGAATTGGAGAGTTTTAGTATTGGCGAATATATTTCTAAGACATATATGAATGATTTAATTAAAATTGCTTGTTTAAGAAGTTTAAGTAAGAAAAATGATTTTACTGAAACTGTTGCAGTAAATAGGGGTGCAACTTTCAAATTATTCGATAATGAAAATAATGCTATTAGTTGGTTAAAAGAATAATTTTTTATATTTTATATTATCTAATATTTATGTTCTATTCCAAATGTCAATAAACCATTTATAAAAACTAATTATTGTCATTGCTAACATTCCTGCAATAAAACCTAATAATATTATTGTAATGCTTGGCATTTATATATCCCCTTATATGTTAATATTATTTTTATACATTAATTTATTAATTTATATATTATTTATAATTTTACATTAAAATAAAAGATTGATATAAAATTTATATATCATAATATAAAAATTATTTTAGTAAAAATAGCTTTTTGATATATTTACAAAAATTAATTTTTCAATCATTAAAAGAAAAACATTTATATATATAGTATTATTCAAAGAATGTGATGTGGATGCAAAAAACTTTATTTGATTTTATAGAAAATGATGATTTAATGAAAAAAGTTCAATAAGATTAAATTTTAAAACTTATCTTATATCGATCTAAAGGAAATACTATAAAATTACACCAAATTAATAAAATATTACTGTATATATCAATAAAGTATAGTATGAATAAAATTGAAATTATTAAAATTTTGAAGAACTGTGAAGCTATTAAATTTGGAAATTTTATTTTAACATCGGGTACTTCAAGCAATTATTATATAGATATAAAAAAGGCAAGTACAGATCCAAATGTATTAAAAAAAATTACACAAGAAATTTCAAAATTTTCAAAAAATTATGATTTAATAGCTGGTATGGAATTAGGCGCTGTTCCTTTAATTGTAGCTTTATCATTAGAAACTGGAATACCATATGTTATTATTAGAAAAACAAAAAAAGCTCATGGTACAAGTAAACAAATTGAAGGAAGTAATGTTAAAGATAAGAAAATATTGATTATTGAAGATGTTACTACGAGTGGAGGATCAGTTATTGAAACTATAAAAATTTTAAAACAACAAAAAGCAATTTTAGACAAAGTAATAGTAATTGTTGATCGTGAAAGTGGCGCAAAGAAAAAAATCGAAGATTTAAATATAGAATTTATTCCACTATTATCTATAAGTGAAATAATTAATAATAATTGATCTTTGATTTAATCACATATTAAATTGATTAAAGAATAATATTGCAAAGCCGTTTTTAAAATAAACATTAAATTTAAAATAATATATATGTATTCATTCTTAAATAAATCAATTAAAATAATATCATTTTATCTTACAAAGAAATTATTTTAAATAAGTTTACTTGATATTGGGGGTAGTTAATTTGAAGGTATTAGTAATAGGCGGTGGAGCTAGGGAACACGCAATATGTGATATTGTTAAAAAATCAAAAAATATTGAATTATATAGTGTAATGAGTAATATAAATCCAGGAATAGAATCTTTATCAAAAGAATATTTATTTGAAAAAGAAATCGAAGTAGATAAAATTGTAGAATATGCAATAAATAAAAATATTGAAATTGTTTTAATAGGGCCTGAGGCTCCTTTGGAATCTGGTTTAACAAATGAGTTAATATTAAATGGTGTTTTAGTATGCGCGCCTAAAAAAGAAGCAGCTAGAATCGAAACAGATAAGGAATGGATGAGAAATATTCTAAAAAAATATGAAATTCCAGGTCAATTAAAATTCAAATGTTTTACAGATATAAATAAAGCTGAAATTTTTATTGAAGATTTAAATGGGGAAGTAGTAATAAAACCAATTGGGCTCACTGGAGGTAAAGGAGTAAGAGTTTCTGGTGATCATTTTTATAATACTGTCGAAGCAATAGAATATATAGGTGAAATAATAAAGAAAAAAATAGGCGGAAAATCAAAAGTTTTAATTGAAGAAAAAGCAAAAGGAGAAGAATTTACCTTACAAGCTTTCTCTGATGGAGTAAGCATAATTCCACTTCCTTTAGTTCAAGATCATAAAAGATTATTTCCTGGAGATAAAGGTCCAAATACTGGAGGAATGGGTTCATATTCATTATCGAATGGATTATTACCATTTATTTCAAAAAGCATATATGAAGAATCTGCAGCAATTCTACAAAAGATAATAGAATCATTAAATCGAGAAAAATGTAAATTTATTGGGCCGATTTATGGGCAGTTCATGCTGACAAGTGAAGGACCAAAAATTATTGAAGTAAATGCAAGATTTGGTGATCCAGAAGCTATGAATGTTTTACCATTGTTATCATCAGATTATATAGATTTATGCAAGGCAATGTTGAATGAAAACCTTTGTAAAAAGCAAATAATAATCGATAATAAATCAACTGTTTGTAAATATATTGTGCCAGAAGGTTATGGGGTGAAAAGTATGATTGATGAAAAAATTACTCTCGATGAAGAAAATATAAAAAATTCTGGTTCAAAATTATATTATGCATCAGTAAATAAAAAAAACAATAATATTTATACTACTTCATCAAGATCATTAGCAATCGTTGGGATATCTGATTTATTAGTCGATGCAGAAATAATGTGTGAAAATGCTTTAAGATATGTTAAAGGCAAACACATTTACATTAGACATGATATTGGAACATCAAAACTTATACAAAGTAAAATGAATAAAATTAAAAATTAAAATATAATTTAATATGGACGAAAAAATATTTATATATTTTATTGGAACTGCTGGTTCAGGAAAAACAACTTTAACTAGTTCATTTAAAAGTTGGTTAGAACTAAAATCTTTAAATGTTATTACAGTAAATTTAGATCCAGGTGCCGAGAATCTTTCATATGTTCCTGATGTGGATATTAGAGATTGGATATCTTTAAAAGAGATAATGGAAAGTTATGATCTTGGTCCAAATGGAGCTCAAATTGCATGTGCAGATATGATTGCAATAAATTCTGAAGATATAAAAAAAAGTATAAACTCATTCCAAGCAAATTATGTATTAATTGATACTCCAGGACAATTAGAATTATTTGTTTTTAGACAATCGGGGAAGTTTATTATCAACTTTTTAGACAAAAATCACTCAATTATTGCTTATCTTATTGATTATTTATTAGCTAAAAATGCATCTGGTTTTATATCACAAATGCTATTATCATTAAACACAAATTTTAGATTAAAAAAACCACAAATAAATATCTTAAGTAAATCAGACTTATTAAATGAAAAAGAAAAAGAAAAAATTAAATTATGGTCAGAGGATATAAATGCATTAAGATATGCAATTGAAAGTGAAGAACCTTCAGTTTATAGGGAGATAAATGAAAAGATTTTACAGGTTTTAAGTGATTTTGATAATAATACAAAACTTAAAGCAGTTGGAAAGGATTATTATGGAATTGATGATTTATATACTGCAATTCAAATTCAATTCCATGGTGGTGAGGATTTACTAAAAGATTAATAAAATTATTAAATATTAATATTTTATATAGGTTGATTTTTTTTCTTCAAATCTTTAAGATTATAGATGTGTGCAATTATTAAAAAATTTTTGATGTTTTTACTTTTCTACTTAACAAAGCAACTCTAGAATCAGGTTTATCCATTTCAAAATTATAATCAATTTTTTTAGAAAGTTTTTTACCAAATTCACAAATATTTTCATGAGTTGGCATATTTCTTAGATGCATTCTATTTCTTGAATAACCTACAAAAACATATCCTTTTGTTTCAATGAACATTGGATTTGCTTTTTCTATTAATTTTGAATACTCATCAATATATTTATCTTCAATATTCCATTTATCAATTAAAGTTTGTCTGATAACCGTTCTGGTTGTTATAGATGGTAATAACCCCAAAGTTTCATTTATTTTTTCCCAACCTTTTCTAATCAATGGGCTACAAATTTTTTTATAAATTGATTTATTTGGAGCGACTAGAGAAATATATAATTGTTTTGGTAATGGATCAAGATTTTCTATAAATTTTGGATTAGTACCATTAGTCACTAAAAATGTTGTTATATTTCTTTTATGGCATTCTTCAAATAATTCACCAAGTTTTGGATATAATGTAGGTTCACCTGATAATGAACAGGCTAACATATTAGGATTATTTGCTTCATTCCATTTTTTAATATTACATCTTTCATCTCCTTTAAAACCAGTAATTAATTTTTTTTGAGCATCAATTGAATGATTTAATATTAAATTTGGATCATCAATTTTTGTTAAATTTTTCTCGGTGAAATCTTGATATCTCCAACAAAATAAACACTTATGTGTACAATTATTAATAGCCGGAGACATTTGTATACACCTATGTGATTTTATTCCATAGAATGTTTGTTTGTAACATTCTCTATTAAATAACAAACTTTGCCTCATCCAATGACATAATTTTACTCCTGAATGGTTTCCTACAATTGCATAATGTTGTTTTATAAAAATATTCTTATGTTTTTCATCCATTTTCTTTTAACTCAAATATATATTTCGTTTAAATATTTAATTTATTAAGAAATGCTTATAATAAATTATTTATATATAATATATCTATAGGTTTTAATGGAATAATTATATAATATTAATAATTTCAATTTACACGGAGGTATTCTTGTGATTATAAAAAATAATATAAAATTTATTTTTAATATATTATTAATAATATTATTTTTAAATTCAATAGTTGCAGCTTCAGTTTCAGCAGAATTAGATGCAAATAATCATAAAGGTTTTGATAAAGGTGTATCATGGAAATCTAATGTCCCAATAAAAAAGGTTACTTTTGTAAATCACAATGAAAACAATTTAATTGATGATTATTCATATTTAGCGTCAGTACCTTCATCTGTTTTTTTTGATGAAGAAAATAATCGCATATTTTCAAATCCATTGTTATTTTATGAAGATGAATATATTTTTTTAAATGAAAAAGAACGATCTTTAAATGCTTACCAGGGAATTGAATATTTTATGGAAGATTGGCTTAGCTATTCTAATAATAAATTAGATCAAATTTCATTAATTAACATTCCAAAAAATGAAATAAATTCTGAATGGACTGCTAGAGAATATATTGAGATTTCAGGGGAAAATGTCTTTGAAATAGCAAATAATATTGCATTATCTGAATGGAGTTATTCAAATAATGCGGTGATATCTGTTATTGAGGAAAATTTTGAGAAACCAAATAATATTACTAATGGAAAACTATCTGGAACAATAAATCCATCAAATGGTAAAATTTCACAACATTTTGAAGTTCCTCAAACAAATGAATTGTATCCCATTTACAATGAATTTTATGTGCCTGATGAGTATAAATTTATGACAGTTAGATCTTGGTATCCAAGTTTTTACTTTGAAGCAGGGATTCCAGGTTTTGAGGGTATAATCAATATGTCAATACCTGCCGGCGATAGAGATCTTCAAATATATTGTGAAAATGAAGGCGAATGGATGATGGCAGCTATTACAAGTGAATGGAATGCGCAAGGTGGAATGGATATCGATAAAACTTCAGCTTACGTTTATAAGCCTGGACGTTGGAGTGTAGCTTTAACAGATGTTCCAACAAAATCTTTAGATTTAACTTCATTTCCTTCATTTAATAACCTTGAAGAAACAAGCCTTGAAGAACAAAAACATAGAAGTTTTTTAACTTTCAATTTTGGTAGATATGGTAAAATTTCAGATATTTTAAAAAATATGAAAAATGTAATTTATCAAATTGATATAAATATGTATCCGGGTATTGAAATTGAAATACCGGAAAATCCTCCTTATGGTTGTAGAAATGTTATATTCAATCTATCATGGAATGATCCTTCAGTTGATTTAGGTTTTTCATTGATAGGCCCTAATGGCGAAGAAATATTATCATCCCGAGAACCAGGAGTTCCAACTAAATATGAATCTTCAATTTATGATGAAGGATATATATTACCTCCAGGAATTGAAACGGATTTGAATGTTGAAAGATTAGGTGAATGTTTACCAGGTGAAAAATATAAAATTTGTGTATACTCAATGAGTGATTTAAATAATCCAATTGATTTTAATATTGAATATTCTTGGAAACAAAATATTTCAAGATTAGAAGGGGATTGCCTAGCATCAGCATCTGAAGGAGCAGTGCTTGCTTCAATTTTAAATTGTCCTTTATTATATATTAATACTACAGAAATCTCAAAAAAAACTTTTGATGTTTTAAATGAACTTGGTATTAGAAATATATATTTATTAAATCTTGGTAATCATCTTAAAAAAAATGTAAAAAATAATTTAATTAATTTTATTAATATTAAAAATGAATTTAATGAATATTCAGAAATCTACAGTGAAATTCAATCATTATCTGGTTGTAATGATGTAATTTTTACAACAATAGATCCATGGACATATTGGTATGTAGCTGAATTAAAACCTGAAGGTGAAAAAAGCGGATCTAGATTTATAGGTCCTGCATCTTATATAGCTGCTCATCACGGTAGCCCAGTTATAATAATTGATAACCATCCTGAATTATCATCATCTTTAGTCTGGCATAATGAACTATGGAGGAGACATCCAAACGGTCATACTAAGTTACCTACTGTAAGTGAAATGTATCTCACAGGAACTAAAGTATATGATTTTTTAAAAAAAAATAATTTTGATGGGGAAGGAGATGAAACAATAATTACAGTAGGCGGTCAATTTGATATTGGCCTCACTTGGGATAGAGTATTTGTAGGAAAGGGTTTACCCGGTCGATTTATTGGATCTCCAACCGATATTTCAGTATGGATTTCAAAAAATGTATTTTATCCTATGCTAATTTTTGAAAACCCTGCATTAACAAATCCAATGGGTTTAGAGATGATTAATGGTAGCAGTAGTGAAAGAAAATTTCCTTGGAGGGGAAGTCTAGGTTTAAAAATAACTAAAACTTCTGAAAAAGAAATTTTTAATTATCCCATATTAGACACATTAGTTTGTTATGATCATAAATTTAATTCTAGAGCTAGTAAATATTGGGGTTTTGAATATAAATGTGCTGATCAAACAATTCCTGGCAGATCTCAATCTTTTGAACCGATTGATCAAGGTGTTATGATAAATGTTAATGGTGAATCAGGGGGATATTTTGCAGATTTGAGTGGATCAGAAGTTCAACCTTTCTATATAAAACAAGGAGGATATGATCCAGTATTTTCAACTAATTTTGAAGCAAATATGTATAACCTTAATCAAGGTGTTTTATTATGGATGGTAAATACACACGGTGCCCCTCTAGATGGCGGTATGTTTATGTTTTGGGATGTTGAAAATGAAAACCCTTATGGTTATCCGCCAATACCTTTTGCAGGTTATAAAAAGGAAACCAATCCTTGGAGGGGTTATGAGTGGTTATTGGGTTCTACTGATGAGCCAGATACAATGACTTCAGATATTAATGGGGTAATAGCAGCAATTGCTGGTAATCCTAATCCCGTTGGACCAAGATTTTTAACAACTGCTCTTGATTGGGCTCTTGCTAAGAGGCCAATTCGAGATATTATAGGTAATATTGCTAGTTTACCAATATTACGATCAATTACCCCGGATTGGCTTCAGGAAAATGAAGATTATTATGATGGTGTTATAATAACTGTATTACTTGGTAGATTTGGAACTGCTTGGTATAATGGTTCTATGATCGATGATGCATTAGGTAATATTCATTCAGCAGGTGTTAGCAGTGTAGCTTGTTTACCCGCAGGAAAATATTTACATTTAACATTAATGAGGCACGGTTCCCCATTTCAAATAATGGACCCTTGGGCGACATCCTGGTATTCAGATGTATGGCAAAATGGAGTACCTAGAGGAATAGCATTGGGCGAAACAATAGGTGAGATATATTCTGAAGGTATTAAAAAAGTAGGTATTGAATATGTAAGTGATGATAAACCGAATTGGTGGTGGGATCTCGCAGAAAATGTTTGTTTATATGGAGATCCAAATTTAAGAATTTGGGTTCCAAGTACAGAATTTAGTGCTAATAATAATTGGGAAAAAAAAGATATTCAACCTTTAAGATACGATAAAGAAGTTGGTTTTGAAATCAATGGACATAATCCATTTGGCGCTACTAGCCATCCTAATAAAATAGAGGAATCAAATTTTATTAATATAATATATTTAGTATTAATAATAATTATTTCTTCAATTATAATATTATTTACACTCTATAAGATTAAAAAAGTATGATTTCTTTTATTAGATATTATTTGGTAAACCGTATTTCTTGCAATTTTTTGAAATTTGAAAATTAATTTTTTTTATATATTCAAAATCTGGAGTGTAATTATTTTTATATAAAAGCTTATATTTTTCTAATAATTCTTTATTTAAAACTTTCATATGATCATAAAAACACTTTTTTTGATAACCTTTTAGTTCTAAAAATTTGTATAATAAAAATTTAGTTTTATATTTTAATGATAATTTAACAATATCCTCAATTTCGCCTTCAATTATATATGGCAATGTTGGCATAATTGCTAAGCCAGTTCTTATATCATTATCAGATAATTTTTTAATTAGTTCTAGTCTTTTAAAAGTTGATGGAACACTATTTTCAAGGAAATTTGAAATTTGTCTATTTATGCATATAATACTAATAGTTACAATAGTATTTTCAATTTGAGATAAAATATCAATATCTCGTGATATCAATGTGGATTTCGTTAATATATGCGGTTTAAAATGATGTCTTTTAATAATTTTTAATAAATTTCTAGTCATTTTAAGGTTTTTTTCTATATTTTGATATGGATCAACTACTGAACCAATTATTATTGTACCTTTAGATAAATCTTTAATTTCATTTTCTACTTTATTCAAAAAATTATTTTTTATGTATATTATTTTTTCAAATGTTGAATCACAGTATTTACATCCAAATTCACAATTTTGATAAGGATCAATTATATAATCTCCCAGAAAAAGTCTATCCTTTTTTGTAATTTTATTAATTATTTTATCATAATTTATATATTTGTAAATCATAATGTATTATAATCCGTATTTAGTCATAATATAAAAAATTTAATGACGATATAGTTTGATAATCGTATTTTTATAAATGATTATATTTAGAGTATTATATCAATATCTAATCTCTCTGCTAATTCTTTATATCTATTACGTATAGTAACTTCAGTAACTCCTGCAACATCAGCAACTTCTCTCTGAGTTCTCCTTTCACCACATAAAATTGAAGCAATATAAATCGATGCTGCTGCAACACCTGTCGGTCCACGACCACTAGTTAATTCTTTATCTGCTGCATCTTTAATAATTTCAACTGCCTTTGATTGAACATCTCCTGTTAATTCTAATAAACTGCAGAATCTGGATATATAATCCCTTGGAGAAGTTGGCATTAATTTTAATTCTAATGCTCTTGAAATAAAACGATAAGTTCTACCAATTTCTTTTCGAGGAATTCTTGAGGTTCCTGCAATTTCATCTAAAGTTCTTGGAACATTGCATTGCCTACAGGCAGCATAAAGAGCTGCTCCAGCTACTCCTTCTATACTTCGACCTCTAATTAAATTCCTAAGAACAGCTTTTCTATATATCATCGCCGCTGTTTCTCTAACATTTCTTGGTAGACTCATACCAGAAGCCATTCTGTCAAGTTCTGTTAATGCAATAGCAAGATTTCTTTCTGTTGAATCACTTATTCTGACTCTTCTCTGCCATTTTCTTAATCTATATAGTTGAGCTCTATTTCTTGTTGGAATAGATTTACCATAAGAATCACGATTCTGCCAACCAATCAGTGTGCTTAAACCTTTATCATGAATAGTATAAGTCATAGGTGCTCCAACTCTTGATCTTTTTTCTCTTTGATCACTGTCAAAAGCTCTCCATTCAGGCCCATGATCCATAAAATCCTCATCTATTACAAGTCCACACTCTTCACAAACTAATTCCGCTCTAGAATAATCCTTTGTTAAATGAGCTCCCTTACATTCAGGACACTGAGTTATTTCTTCAATATTTGGTTTATCTTTTTTCTTAGATTTTGATTGAATCATAAAAATACTCCCCTAAAAATATAAAAAAATTCTGAGATATTTTTAGAAAACATTATATATATTATATATAAAATTTTCTAGTAAATTCTTCATTTAATGTTTGCATTTTTCACTCCATTTCATATCTACAATTCCATTT
>JAHWGJ010000016.1 GCA_020054475.1 Thermoplasmata archaeon
AAAGGTTTTAAATCTTTTTATTAAAAAAATGATAAAATAATATTATCTATATTTAAATATTTTATAATAATTTTATCAATGTTATTCATTTTTTATTTTCAATAAATCATCAATTATTATTTCGGCAGTCCATTTTGCTACTTTACCAGATACATCAGTACATTTATCTACATGGGCTCCTGCTTTTTCAAATTCAATATAATCATTTTTATCTAATAAATCAAACGTTCTTCCAAAAATTTTTTTATGAACTCCTTTACAAACAGGAGATTGATATTCGTTAACGAATTTATCATATAATTTTTTTGAATATTTAAAAACAAGTCTTTTTCTTTTTCCTTCTTTAAAATCATTATATTCTCTTCCAACAATTGAACTAATTGCAACAAGACCACCAATCAAAGCTCCGCAGGTTCCTTCTGTTGATAAAGACGTTCCACCAGCTAAAGCATCAACTGCTTTAATTATATCTGGATCACCGATATCTAAAGTTTCATATAATGCAGCTAATACACATTGTGGACAACTTCCCAATTCAGCTTCATATTTAAAAGCTAAATTATATACTTCATCAACTAATTCCTTTCTTTTATTCATTCTATCACAACTTTTAATTTATATTCAATAAATTTATGTAATTAAAATATCCAAAATTTTAGAAAATTTATTAACTTTGTAGTCAGCATTAATATTTATACCAATTACTTTACATTCTAGATTTTTACCTGCTTCAATATCACTTATAGTATCCCCTATTATTACTACCTCTTTTGGTTGAACATCAAGTAATTTACAGGCTTTAATAATAATTTCAGGATTTGGTTTTCCATATTTTACATCATCACTAGTAACAATGATATTAAAATATTTTAAAATATTAAATTTTTCAAGCAAATATTGGGCAATTTTTTTCGGTGTGTTAGTTATTATTCCTTTTTTAAAATATTTTAGATATTTCAAAGTTAATTCAACATCAGAAAAAATTTTGACTCTATCGATATTCTTAAGATACGTTTTATTGACAATGTCCAATGCTTTATTAGGTAATCCCAATAATTCTAAAGTATTATTTACATCATTTCCCCAAAATTTTTCATTAAATAAATCAAGACTTATTGGTTTATGATCAAAATATTCTAAAGCCATATTTAATGATAATAACCATACATCTGCTGAATTTACTATAACACCATCCAAATCAAATAATAATGTAGTCGGTTCAAATTTCATATTACTTCTTCCGCAAATTATGTATTGATATTAGATAATAAAACTTTTTTAAAAATGAAAAAAATATTTTAATATATAATTTAATGTTAATTAAATGATTGAATTAAAATTAAGTTCAAAAAAAAGAAATGAAATGATTGATATTACAAGTGATATTGTAAAAATTGTTAAAAAAGAAAAAATTGAAAATGGATTTTTAATTATTTTTATTCCTCACACAACAGCAGGAATAATAATTAACGAAGGTGCTGATAAAAATGTCAAACACGATATTATCGAAAAATTAAAAGAGATATTTCCAATGAATAACGATTACCTTCATTTAGAAGGTAATAGTGATGCACATATTAAAACAAGTTTATTTGGATCATCAGAAATAATTCTTATTGAAAAAAACAATTTGATATTGGGGACTTGGCAGCATATTTTTTTCTATGAAGGAGATGGTCCAAGAAATCGAAGAATTTTAGTTAAAGTTATAAGTAATTTATAAATTAGAATATCTGTTATTTTATCATAATAACTTCATACTATTTGGGCCCAGGTAGAAATTTAAAAATATAAATATTATTATTTAGTTTAATTAATTAAATATTTATATGAAAGGTTATGTTAAAATGTCATTTTTGTAATAATATCAGAAATATTTTATATATTTTAATTTCAAGAAATATCAAATATGAAAATTATTAATTTATCAAATAAGGATGGATTTTATTTTTTTACATTTTTTTTTTATATATCATGCATTGTAATTATAAATATATAATAAATATTCATTTTTCAAAAACAATTTGATGTTTATTAAATAAATGTAAAAGAGTAAATTTATTATTATATTATGAATTACACTAAAATCGGTAAATAAATTGAAACAAAATAAAATATATTATATTCATGGTTATTTATCTAGTCCTCAATCAAGAAAAGGGGAATTGTTAAAAGAAAAATTGAATGTTATACCAATTAAATATCGAGATTGTGAACCAGAGAATTTGGAAATATCTGATTGTTTAAAAAATATTTATGATAAAATACGAAATGATAAAGAAGCCATTCTTATTGGTTCTTCATTTGGCGGATATCTCTCTGTAAGAGCTTCAAAAACATCTCAAAATATTAAAAAATTGATATTATTGAATCCATCAATTATTCCCCCTGAAGTGGATATTAATACGATTAAAAATATGCCAATAAGAATTCTAAAAGAAATGAAGGACATTAATTTATTTAACAGTAAACTAGAAAGTTCAATTTATATTATTTTAGGTTCTGAAGATATAGTTGTTCCAAATTGTTGGAGTATAGAATTCGCTAAAGCCCAGAAAGCTAAGTTATTATTTTTAAATGATGATCATAGTTTTTCAAAAAATCTTGGTAAAATTCCAAATATTATTAATCAGATTATAAACCAAAAAAATTAATTTATGTATTCTATTACGAGTTTGATATTAAGATGTTTGATATTTGGATTGAGAAATATAGGCCTAAGGTTCTAAACGATGTTGTAGGTCAAGATGATATTATTGAACGATTAAAAGCTTATGTAAAAATGAGAAATGTTCCTCATCTTATTTTTTCAGGATCAGCGGGCACAGGTAAAACTACAAGTGCATTAGCTTTATCTAGAGAATTATTCGGTGAGAGTTGGAAACAAAATTTTATTGAATTAAACGCAAGTGATGAGAGAGGAATAAACATTATAAGGGGGAAAATTAAAAACTTTGCTAGAACTGCACCAATGGGACAAAATCAATTTAAAATTATTTTTTTAGATGAAGCAGATTCACTTACAATGGATGCTCAAGCTGCTTTAAGAAGAACAATTGAAAAATATTCTCATATATGTAGATTTATATTATCAATCAATTACTCTTCAAAAATTATTGAACCAATTCAATCAAGATGTACTGTTTTTAGATTTGGTTTAATTAAACCAGATTCAGTTAAAAATTATCTTCAAAAAATTGCTAAGGAAGAAAAACTTGAAATTACACAGGATGGTATTGAAACTTTAATTTTTGTTTCAAAAGGTGATCTTAGAAAAGCAATAAATGTTTTACAAGTAGGGGCATCAATTAGTAAAAAAATTACAGCTGAATTATTATTTGAAACAAGTTCAATTGCAAAACCAGGAGATGTAAAATTACTTATTAATTCTGCTTTATCAGGCAATTTTATGGCAGCAAGAAATCAATTATATGATCTTTTATTAAAATATGGTTTAAGTGGCGAAGATTTAATAAAACAAATTCATCAAACCATTTTTGATCTCACCATATCTGACGAAAGTAAAATTAAACTAATAGAAAAAACTGGTGAAACTGAATTTAGATTAGTTGAAGGATGCAATGATCACATACAATTAGAGGCGTTATTGGCACAATTTGCAAAGGAAGGTGAAAAATTAAGATAGATTTTTTTTGATAAAATCATTAACAATTTTTTCTAATTCATCAGATGTGCTTTTTCCAACATCGTATTTAACTCTAAGAATTTTTTTATTAGTTTTTATTATTCGATTTAAATCTATTGGGGTTCCACTAACCACAATATCACAATCTGCGTTATTTATTGTTTGTTCAAGTTCATCAATTTGATTTTTTCCATAACCCATAGCCGGTAAAACATTTGTCATATGGCTATATTTATCGAATGTTTCTTTTATGGATCCCACTGCAAATCTCCTTGGATCTATTATCTCTTTTGCATTATTGTCTTTAGCAGCAACTATTCCTGCACCATATTTCATGCCCCCGTGAGTAACTGTTGGCCCATCTTCAATTACTAAGACTCTTTTACCTGTAATTAATTCAGGATTTTCAACATCTACTGATGATATTCCGTTTATGATCTTTGATTCAGGATTAATTTTTACTATATTTTTTCTAACTGTTTCAATATCTTCTCTTTTTGCTGTATTTACTTTATTAATAATAATTATATCAGCAGCTATTGCATTAACCTCACCTGGATAATAAGATATTTCATGACCAGGGCGATGAGGATCGGCTAAAGTAATCAATAGATTTGATTTGTAAAATGAAAAATCATTGTTACCACCATCCCATATGATAACATCAGCTTCTTTTTCAGCTTCTAATAATATTTTTTCATAATCTACACCCGAAAAAATCACTCCACCCATATCAATATATGGTTCATATTCTTCCCTTTCTTCTATAGTGCAATTATATTTATCTAAATCACTATATGATGCAAAGCGTTGACATATCTGAGTCGTTAAATCTTTATCATAAGGCATTGGATGACGAATTGAGGCAACTTTTAATCCCTTTTTACGAAATAATTCAAAAATTTTTCTTGATATCTGAGATTTCCCGCAGCCGGTTCTAACCGCACAAACTGCAATAACAGGTTTTTTTGATTTTATCATAGTATTTTTTGGTCCAAGTAATGTAAAATCAGCTCCAGCTGCATTTACTATTGCTGATTTCTTCATAACATATGAATAAGTTAAATCACTATATGCAAAAATAACCTCATCAATATTGAATTTTTTAATTAAATTTGTTAATTCATCCTCAGAATATATTGGGATTCCATCGGGATATAATTCACCTGATAATTCCGTGGGATATTTTCTTCCAGCAATATCAGGAATTTGTGTAGCTGTAAAAGCAACAACCTCATATTCTTTATTATTTCTAAAATATACGTTAAAATTATGAAAATCTCTACCAGCTGCCCCCATGATGATAATTTTTGTTTTTTTAGTAATCATAGATGATAACCCCGGCTTGTCAGGGGTATATATTTTCCGTTTATAGACTTTTCTAGATAAGATATTTATCAGTTTTATACTTTTTTTTTTATTTAAATTTTGGTCATGTAATTAATTTTATGTAAATATATTATATTTTTTCCAATAGGATAATAACAAGTAATAAATAGATTAAATTAATTATATTCATATATTAATAAAAATTGATTGAACATGAAAAAATTAATAGCATTAATATTTACAGCACTTTTTATATTGAGCAATTACTCAGTTGCCTCTGAAATTAATAATAATGATGAAGATATTCAGATTATAATTGATACGATATCTTTTTCAAATATTATAATAAAAGAAAAAAAAGAGTACGTATCTATTGAATTAAATGAATCTACATCAAAACTAGTTGAACCAGGAAAACCAATTTTACCAATAATAACAAAATTTTTCACCTTTCCATTAGGGACAAAAATTCATGAAATAACTGTAACATATGAGACAAGAGACATAATTTTAAATAAAACCATTCAAGTTTCTCCAACACCATTTTATAATTCGCGAATTGAACAAAAAAATAAATTAAACAATTTTTTCAAATACTTTGATAAAGAAAATTACAAAATATACCCAGATAAAATTTATTATATATCTAAGGGGGCTGGCCATAATAATAATGAGCAAATAAATTTTTTAAAGTTAAGTTTTAATCCACAATACATTCCGATTAAAAATATCATTTTAATAGCAGATGACATCAAAATAGAGATAAAATATTCATATTCATTTAATAATTTAAAAATCTCTAATGATTATGATATGGTTATTATTTCTCCTGAAGAATATTCTCAATCGTTGCAGAAATTAATTGAACATAAAAATAATATTGGAATCCAAACTTTTCTAAAAAACACTGAAGATATTTATGATGAATATGAAGGTAGAGATGAAATTGAAAAAATTAAATATTTCATTAAATATTCTATAGAAAATTGGAACATCAAATATGTTTTACTTGTTGGTGGCGCTGAGAAACTCCCTGCAAGATATACTCATATATTTTTTGAAGAATTTGATTTATATCATATTCCGGGAGAATGGATATTTCCCTCTGATTTATATTATGCTGATATTTACAACTTCAATGGAACTTTCTCAAGTTGGGATACTAATAATAACAATATTTTTGCCGAATATAATTGGAAAGGAAAAAATGATGAAATAGATCTATATCCTGATGTCAATCTTGGAAGACTTGCATGTATCGATACCAATGAAGTTGAGATATGTGTCGATAAAATAATTACTTATGAACAAGATAAAGCATATTCACAAAATTGGTTTAATAATATTACATATATTGGGGGTGATTCATTAGCAGGAGATGAATTTGAAATTGATGAAGGTGAATATGTACATCAAAAAATAATGGAAATCCTTAAAGGATATAATCAAATAAAAATATGGGCATCCAATTATAAATTATTTGATGTGGAAAATATAAATATGGCAATAAACAATGGTTCAGGTTTTGTTTTTTTTAATGGGCATGGTAACTTAGATTTATGGGGGACTCATCCTCATGGAAATAATAATAGATGGATTCCTGAAGGTTTCTATAAAAATCATCATATTGAATCTCTAAATAATGAAAATAAGCTTCCAATAATTATTTCAGATGCTTGTTATCATTGTACATATAATGTGAAAAATGATTGTTTTGGATGGAAATTTTTAACTAATCCAAATGGTGGAGCTATTGCCTTTATAGGTGGAACAGATGTAGATCTATCTTATCCGGGATATGATATAATTACAAAAGGAGTTGAAAAATTATGTTTAGAATTATCTAAACATTATATGAATGGTACAAGAACATTTGGAGAATTATGGACAAAATCAATTACATCATATATATTATCAGCTCCAATGGATGAAATTGATTTAATCACCATAGTAGAATCACAACCATTTGGGGATCCTTCATTAATAATTGCTAGCGAATCTCAACCACCAATAAAACCTGAAAAACCTAATGGTACAATAAATGGACAAATTAAAACAGAATATACTTATTCAACAATATCATTTGATCCAGAAAATGATAAGATATTTTATTTATTTGAATGGGGTGATGGAACAAATACTGATTGGATAGGTCCTTATGAATCAGGAGAAAAAGTTGAAGCAAATCATACATGGATGGAAAAAGGAAATTATAATTTAAGAGTTAAAGCAAAAGATGAAAATGGAGTGCAAAGTGATTGGTCAGATCCTTTGCCAATAAATATGCCATATAATGAAAAAATAAATTTCATAAGATTTTTTATTAATTTTTTTGAAAGATATTTTAACAATAACTAACACATTTTTAAGTTAAATATCTATAATTAATAAATATCATATTTCAAATAAAAATTAATCTAATTTCTTCACTAATTCTTCCGCTACTTCTAAACTGGAGTTATTTCCTCCTAAATCATATGTTTTTACTTTACCCTCTTTAATAACAAAGGATATAGCTTTTTCAATTTTGTTTGCAATTTTTTTTCTCCAAGCCAATCTAACATCATTTTTAAAGATAAAATCATGGCAGTCGGATTAACTTTGTATTGTCCTGCATATTTTGGTGCAGAACCATGGGTTGGTTCAAAAACTGCAAAATTATCGCCAATATTACCACTAGCTGCAAACCCTAGTCCTCCAATGATTTGAGCTGATAAATCATATAATATCTCCAAACATATTTGAAGAAACAAGAACATCATAATCTTGAGGATTTTTTACAAGCTACATACACATAGCATCTATATTTGTTTCCCAAAATTTAATATTGGGATACTTCTCTGAAATTTTTCTATCTTCCTTTGTCATCATGCCGCTAGTTTCTCTAATTACATTAGGTTTTTCCACAAGGGTAACACTTTTTCTATCATGTTTTTGGGCATATTCAAATGCTTTTCGGATTATTCTACTACAACCAGCTTTTGTGAAAATTCTTGTTGATATTGCAATTTCATCAAGTGGTATATTTTCAAATTTCTTCATTTTATCATGAGTCAAAAGAGCATTAAAAATATGATCTGGTACTGGACTAAATTCAACACCGGCATATAAACCTTGAGTATTTTCTCTAAAAACGACAAGATCTATATTATCACGATAATTTAATGGATTTCCTTCATAGGCTTTGCATGGTCTCATATTTGTATATAAATCAAAAATTTGTCTTAACCTCACTATTGGACTTGAATATATATGCCCTTTGTTTTTAATATCTGGAGAAAGTTCTTTTTGTGCTTCTATATTTGGTTTTGATGTTATAGCCCCAAACAATCCACAGTCTGATTCTTTTAACAAATCAATCGTTCTTTGAGTCAAGGGGATCTCCTTCTTTTTTCCAAAACTCCCAACCAATATCTCCCGGGATATATTCAGCATTTAAATTAATTGAATCTAAAACAATTTTTGCAGCATCCATCACATCGTTTTCGACTCCATCTCCAGGTAAACAAGCAATATGATATTTCGACATAACTTGAGTTTAATTAAGATTTATTTTTTATAGTTTATTACTGTACTATGTCCTAAGTTCTCCAAGGGTGGTTATTCTCTCAGCAAAGGCATTGTGTTTATGAATCGATTCTTCACTTTCACTTTTTACAATAACCAAAACGTCTTTAGGCAAATTTGAATATTTTTTTAATATTAATCTCAATATATCTCTAACAACATCCTCAACAAATTTTGGATTTTTATGAGCATTAAAAACAATTTTACCTTCTTCATTTCGTTTTAAAATTCCATATGTTGGACTACTAAATGATTTTTCTGTAATATCAATGAGATCATTTGCATCAACAGATTTATCGTCAAATGGTACTTCAATCATCAAAGTTGTAATGTTGCGTTGATTATGCGTTGGCGGTACTTCATTCTCTTTATAATGACCAATTTTTCTAATAACTTCTTTTGCACAGGGGCAGGTTGTCATACCTATTACCTTAACTCCAATTAATTTTTTTATTCCCCCATTCTTTTTTGCCTTTGCTTCAGCCACTAATTTATAGGGTTCTAATCCCTTTTTTCCAGAAGGGTATATTCTTTCTAGAAAATAATCGGCTTCAGCTCTTATTTCCGAATACGTTGCATAATCATGTTTTTTTAGCAAAAGTTTAGCAGTTTCTGCACAAAATGTTTCAAGATCAGGCACTGGTTTTGCTAAGTTCATGTCAATAATTTCAGATACAAGTTCAAGATTTCGTGACATATGACTACCCTTTTGCGATGCGGGAAGATCGACAAAAAGATCCATTTTTACGACAAGAGATATAGATTTTTTCCTTGGTCTTTTTATACTTAAAAGTTTTTTAACTCCAGTTACTCCAACTCTTGTTAATTTAAAATTTGAATGTGAAGGGCTCGATTGAACATCTGGTAAATCTATAGATTTGATTACAAATCACCTAAACTTATTGTAGATAAACGTATTATATTAAATTTAGTATTTTACTCAATTTTGCAAAAAGTAAAATAAGACTCTTTATATTCAGAGAATAAAAATGCCGCTGTGGCTTAGAGGTATAGCGATTCCTTGGTAAGGAATAGGTCGTGGGTTCAATTCCCACCAGCGGCTCCATGTTACTATTTAGCATGATTTAATAATCTTCAAATATATAACAAATATATTAAATTTAAAAAATGGTAATTTTTTAAGAGTTTTAAGCCTGTATACAGAATTATAACATTATCCAATGGTAAAACATTTTCTTTCCTTTCTTTTTATAGAATCATAGAAAAATTAAAATCTAACGGGCATCATATATATTATTGGAGGGAGTAATATAAATAAAATTCTTCCATTAATCATAATTATTCTTATTCTATCCTCATTTTCAAATATAACATTTGCTGAGGTTTCAAACAATATCATCTATGTCGATGATGATGGTGGTGCGGATTATACAAGGATTCAAGATGCAATTGACAACGCAAGTGATGGAGATACCATTTTTGTATATGATGGATTTTACAAAGAAAATCTCCGTATTGATACACCATTGGTTATCATTGGCCAGAATAAAACATCAACAAAAATATATGGGTATGGTGGTACCAAAGAGCTCATTAATATAACATCAGATGATGTATCAATCAGTAATTTCCTTATTAATTATGAGTTCTTGCAATCTGTTGAAAGTTATACATATTTACTAAATCTATTCCACGTCAATAACGTTTCGATAACATCAAATAACTTTAAATCAAATATTGAATGGGGGGACCTTTGGGCGTATATCCTGGTTGATTTTTCATATAATTGTTATATTGATAATAATGATTTCAATGGCTCTTCCCCGGAAATTGGTGGATATAATGTTTGGGGTATTCGTTTATCTGAATCATATAACAATATTATATCAAATAATATTATTACTTATTACTGGGAATCTGGTATATTGTTATCCAATTCAAATAATAATATAATATCAAATAATTCTATTAAATACACCAGATGGGGTCTTATATTAGATTATAGTAATTACAATAACATCAAAGGAAATATAATCAGTCATAATGAATTTGAAGGAATTCAATTATTCAAAAGTTCATATAATATAATTCAAAAAAATCAAATAAGTTATAACAATGGAACTGGTTTGTATATATTTGAGGGAAGCTATAATAATATTACAAATAATGATATAAGTTCAAATACTTTTTATGGAATTGAGATAATCAGTAATAGTTTTATATGGAATTTCATAAGCCCAGATTTGAACAGGACTTCTTCATTATATAATATTATTGCTTATAATAATTTTATAGATAATGGAGAGAATGCTTTCTTTGTATCATCTTTTTTTACAAGTTGGAAAATGAATTATTGGGGAGAATCAATAGAACATCCACACCCCATTTTTGGGAAAATAGGACCATTTTCAATTATAGCATCACTATGGATAAATTTTGACTGGAATCCTGCTCAAGAACCATACGATATATCATCCTAACCATCAACATCATATTCACCAAGCAACAATGCTACAAATGATTTTATATCAGAACATCTAATGTTATATTGGGGGGTATAAATGAAAAACAAATCCATCATCTGGGGCATTATTCTAGTTTTATTACTTTCAAGTATAATTCCAATTACGTATAGTTATGAAATTACTTCAAACAATATTATCTATGTAGATGATGACGGCGGTGCTGATTACACTAAGATTCAGGATGCGATTGATAATGCAAGTGATGGTGATACTGTTTTTGTATATGGTGGAATCTATTATGAGACTTTAGTCCTTAGAAAATCTATTTTACTTGAGGGGGAAAATAAGTATACTACAATTCTTGATGGAAAGTCTATTGATTATTCATATGGAATTAGACTATCTCATTATTCTCGATGGTTTAGTCCTATGATAACAGGATTTACAATCCAAAATTTTGATGTTGCAATTATTCAACCAGCGCCAATAGGTGGTTTATTGAATATTAACATTTCAAATAATATACTTACCAATAACGGTGGTGGGATAGCTATATCGGGCACAATTGGCGGTTTACACGTAGGTTTTGATATTACAAATAATATTATAGAAAATAATTATTATGGCGTATATCTAACCTGTTTTAAAAATATTTTAATTAAAAGAAATAAAATTGCATCGAATAGTGGATATGGTATAAAATTAGATGGTGGGAGGAATTATGTTAGGATTATTGAAAATAACATATTCAATAATACTGTTGATGCCTTTGTAAATAGCTATGGTTATTTGGGGATGTTTAGCTCAGTTTTTTTAAATAAATGGAATAGGAATTATTGGGGGGGCGATTATCAAAAAATAAAAGTTATACCTGGTGACCCTTGTAATGTATATGACTGGAATCCAGTTAAGGAACCATATAATATTCAGGAGGGAAAACATTGAATAAATGTATTCTGCAAATAATAACTATCATTTTTCTAATTTCTTCATTCATTCAAATTATATTCGCTGATGAGAATACCTCAAATAATATCATTTATGTCGATGATGATGGAGATGCGGATTATACTAAAATACAGGATGCAATAAATAATTCAAATAATGGAGATACTATCTATGTCTATAATGGATTTTATACTGAAAATGTTTTTGTTAATAAATCAATAATATTACAAGGTGAAGATAGGAATTTTACAATTATTGATGGCAATAAAACAGGAAAAACAGTTAGTGTAATAGTAAACAATGTTGAAATCTATGATTTTACATTACAGAATAGTGGACATAAAGCAGTAGATGCTGGTATTAGTGCTATAACAAACTTCAGTTTATTTTCAAGTAATATATTACTAAATAATGAAGGCTCTGGTTTTTATATTAACGGAGATGATAATACAATTTCAAAGAATAATATTCAAAACAATCGTAATGGTATAAAAATTGCTAGTGCAAAAAATAATACCATTACTAAAAATATTATTAATGATAATGGAGATGGAATTACAGTATCCTCTTCAAATAATAATGAGATAAAGGAAAATAAAATATCTAATAATTCATATGGTATTTTGCTATGGAGCTGGTATAATATTCCAGGTTCTGAATATACTTCAATATATCATAATAATATAACTAAAAACAATATTGGAATTACTTTATCAGAAGCAAAATATACAGACATAAACGGAAATAATTTCTATAAAAATACAAAAAGTGTAAAATTTTGGCAGAGTCATACTAATAATTGGGATAATAATTATTGGGATAGACCAAGAATATTTCCAAAGATTATTATTGGAAAAACTGGAAATATTTGGTTTGGAGCACTCTGGATTAATATTGATTGGCATCCAGCAAAAGAACCATTTGATATGCCATTTCTAGAGGTGATACTCTAGAATGAAGAGATTATTTCTCTTATTAGCATTCTTTAGTTGTTTTCTAATCTTGTCTATGTCTATTATCCCATCTGCACAATCATCTATGGTAAAAGAAGATATTGAAAAATCTAGTACTAAATTTTTTATAAATAACAATTTAAAAGGATTAAGGAATTTAATAATTAGGATTGTTATTTATTTAGTTGACTTTATATTTAAGATTGCTCTACATTCTATATCAGCAGTTGGTAGAATTTTTATCAGAATTAATGAAATGTTATCCGCACTTGATAATATAGTAAATAGTCGATTATTATCTTTATTCTTAAATATTCTTAAAATAATTGTATTTATATTTTTTAATTATCCTCTTTCACTTTTGTTGAGTTTTGTTTCAACTAGCAATTATTTCATTGTTATGTTTCTATATACTTTATTAAAAGAGGCTAATAACAATTTAATTAAGTATAACATTCAAATAATAAACTGCATAAAAAACGCAATTTTGAAAGAGTTTTAAGCCTGTATACAAAATTATAACATTATTGATTACTATTCAGATTTGATTATTATGAGTGATGAGGTAAATATTAATGATAAGGGTTTAGAGAAATATCCAATGTCTACAATTTTATTTGGGAATATTATAATGATTTTAATAATGGTTGTAGGTGCAATAGCAGTTTGGTATCTACTTGATTGGTGGGCTTGGCTTTATCTCGCAGTATCATTGATTATGGTTTATATTGTTTTAAGGAAGTTAGTATGCATGAATTGTTATTATTATGATAAATGGTGTGCTCTTGGATGGGGTAAACTATCTGCTAGGGTTTTTAAAAAAGGCAAACTAGAGGATTTTGCTGAAAGCTCAGGTTTAAAATTTGCACCAACAGTGTATGGTTTAATGATGTTTATCCCAATAATCGCAATTATCATATCAATAATCCTGATATTTGATTACGCTAAGGTTGGAATCTTAATTTTATTAATTATTTTCTCAATTTATAGTGCTGGAGTTGGTAGGAAATCTGCTTGTTCTAAATGTAAAATGAATATCGCTTGTCCAGGTAGTGTAGTGAAAAGTTAAATAATCTTGAATTTAATTGGTTGGAAGTGATGCTATCATTGAAGATTTTTTCATTCCATTAATCGCAATTGCTATTGCTGAACTTGGTGATAAAACACAGATATCAATTCTTCTTTTATCATCTAAAACGAAAAAACATTTACATTTATTGATTGGGGTAATTATCGGTTTTATAATTGTTGATGGAATAGCTGTTCTTGCAGGTTCGTGGATTACAACAGTTGTTCCTATTAATATCTTAAAAATTATATCTGGCGTAGTATTCATATTCTTTGGATTATTGATGCTTTTTAAGAAGGAGAAAGATGAAGAAAAGAAGACATATGATAAAAATATCTTTATGGCTGGCTTTCTTCTAATAATGTTAACTGAATGGGGTGATAAAACACAGATTGCAGCTGCACTTTTTTCGACAAATTACAATCCAATAATTGTACTTATTGGAACTATATTAGCACTTTCATTACTTTCTATTATTGCAATATATTTTGGTAAATTTATATCAGAAAGAATAAATGAAAAGCTTATTACAAAGGTTGGTGGAATTGCGTTTATTATTCTTGGAATATTTTTCTTTATCTAATTTTAATACAAAGTTTTTTAAGGCAGTAATTGCATAGTTAACAATTGTTAATTATGTTTGAAAATGTTGTATTAGATTGTTGCGGGTTTTACAATATGATGGATTGGGGACATATGAATTGGCGGGGATTCCCATTTTTTGGTCTTTGGTTTATCGGTATTTTCGTTGTAATAATTCTTGTTGTTGTCTATTTGATTATTCATAGTGAAAAAACAGAGGAAAAAGAAATTATGAATGATGCTCAGAAAATATTAGATGAACGATACGCGAAGGGTGAAATGACTCGAAGTGAATATATTCAGGCAAAAGATGATTTAAATAATTTTAAATCAGAATAATCTTTAAAAAATAAAAAAAGAATAGTATTGATTTAATCTGTAGTATCTACTATTTCTGCATTTGGTGCATTTGTTTTAACAGATTCAATGCCATTCTGACAATTTTGTTTTGAAGTGTACATCTCACTTGTAGCAATAATTTCATTATTTGCTGCTTTTAATGTAAAATAAAATTGTCCATCATCTGATTCATTTATTTCAAATTGTTCTATGTTCTCACCTCCATCATTTAAACAACCATACAATTGAAGCTTAAGTATCTATGTGTATTTTATTTTTTATATATTTCATTAGAAATAAATCGGATAAATTAAATATTTTTAATTAATGCCTTAACTTACAGGTTTTGAAAATGAATATCAAGAAAATTGCATCAATATATTCAATAATAATAGGAATAGCAATGATTTGTATGTGGCTTGTTTTTATAGCTATAAATCAAGTTCCAGAAATTAACACAGCACCAATCAAAATCAGTTATCACTTAATCGCTGAGTTTCTTTCAGCAATATTATTACTAATAGGAGGATATGGCCTATTAACAAAACGTGTGTGGGGTTTTCATATTTATTTGATTTCAATGGGGATGTTACTTTATACTGTTATCGTAAGTGCTGGATACTATGCTAATCTTGGAGATATGATGATGGTCGGGATGTTTAGTTTATTTCAAATATTAACACTTGTTTTCATTGGTTTATCATTTCATAAGCATAAGGATTTTAAAAATTAATTAAAAAGGTTAGTAACCAAAAATACAATAAACATTGAATAATAAAATTATAATTAAATCTCTTCACTATCCACCATATCATTATTTATCGCATTTTTTATTTATACGTTTCTTGTAAAAAATACAGAATCCTAGTATCTTCATTTCGATAATTTAACACATCCCTTTTAAATATAATTACAAACAGAGTATAACATATAAATGAGGTGTTAGGAAAATGGGTTTGTTAGAAAAAGCACTTGAAATAAAAAGAATTAATGAAATATATAAAGAAGAACAAAAATATTATTATGAATAATAACATAATATTATTTTAGAATTATTTAGGGAAAAATAAATGAAGAAAATATTTGTTGTTGATGATGAACAAGATTTGCTTTTTACAATAAAACAAGTATTAGAATTTTACAACAAAGATTACAGAGTCACAACAATAGATAGTGGAAAGAGACTATTCGAATTATTAAAAGAAGATACTCCTGACCTTATTTTACTTGACATAATGATGCCCGATATTAACGGATGGGATATATTTAAAAAACTAAAATCAAATCCAAAATGGAAAAAAATGCCTATTATCTTTATTTCATCAGTAACAGATGATACAAGAAAGAGAACAGCGAATACAATAGCAGATGATTTCATAGAAAAACCATTTGAAGCAGAAATACTTCAAAGAAAAATCAAGTATTTCTTAAAGAAATAATAATATTAAAGGAAATTATTAGGTTTATTTTCTAATTTTTGTATCTATATAGCCATAACTGTTATTATTGCGATATGGAAAATTACTCAAAAATGATTTTATAGTATTATTAATGAAAATAGATGGTATAGGAGATGAAAAAAATATGAGAAAGAGGATTTTTTATGCAGTAATATTTGCATCTATATTAATCTCAAGTTCAGTAGTTATTGCAACACCAAAAGAAACTCCACCAGGACAATTAAAAGAAAAAAATGCACCTGGTCAATGGAAAAAAACAACGGAATTCGCAAGTCAAAAAGATTTTGTTATGGCAGTTCATATGCGAATCTGGGAACGAATGCAAGCACGTAATGAATTGAGGATACTTGCAGGAAAAGTAAATCTTGTTAATCCAATAGGACTTTTAAAACTTCTAAATCTAATAACATTAGAATCTGAATTAGAAGAAGAGGAAGAAGAATTAGAACCCGAAGAAGAACTGGAACCTGAGGAAGAGCCCGAACCAGAAGAGGAACCAGAACCAGAAGAAGAACCAGAAGAAGAACCAGAAGAAGAACTAGAAGAAGAACCTGAAGAAGAGCCAGAAGAAGAACCTGAAGAAGAGCCATAAAAGAAGAAATAATTTCTATTTTCTCCTTATTTTCTTTTTAATAAATATTATTATATATATTCCATCGGAAATAAAGGGGATAAAGTAATTGTTTTGCATAAGTGTATCACGATTATGGGTTTTTAGAATTATAAAATGCCAAATTTTGAGAGTTTTAAGCCTGTATACAAACTTATAACATTATTTATAATTCATTTGAATATTTTGTCTTTTGAGAGAATCTTAAAATTTTTTCTATTAAAATATTAATATTTTCTGTTGAGGCTTTGATGGATTGTTACTATAGCCCATCAGCGGCTCTTAACCAAAGATTTATAATAACAATTTTTCTTATTTTATATGATAAAAACCTTACTTTAAATAAATTTAATTTTAATAATTTTTTAATATGTTAAAATCTCGAGTAATATTGTTTTATTATAATAAGTAGAACGAAAGTTTGAATTAATTATAGTTTAAAAGGAGAGAATTGAATTTTTTCGAACTTTGGATGATGATAATATGGTAAAAAAGTATTCTGTTGAAGAAAGAAGAAATGAGATATGTGAATTGATATTAAATGAGGGTTTATTTTCGATTAATAAATCTGCTCTTGGTAGAAAATATGGTGTATCTGATGTTATGATAGGAAAGAATATTGATATAATATTAAAAAAAATACCTAAAGAGAAAATTGAAGATATAATTGACAAAATATATGTTCAATATATGCATATTTTAATAACTAATGAAAAACTTTTAATGAGCGAGGATGAAAACATAAAATTGAAAGCAATAAATTCAATAATAAAAGTTATAAATGAATATCTAAAATTTTTAAAGTATGTTGCTAAGGATAATGAATATACTAATTATAAATCAAAACAATTATTAGGTTCAACTTTAAATTTTAATTAATGATAATTTAAGAAATGAAATCATATCGTTTTGAAAAAGATACTTATGGTGGTGGTGTAGCAACAATTGGAGCAACAAGAAATGCTTATGGCGGCTCAATAGGTAATCCTTTAGATTCAGGTGGTTCACGAATAGAAATTGATTTCTTTGAATCATATGAACCAGGTATTAAATTATCACAGATGTTGACAAATTCACAAATAAAATATCTTAATAATGTTTGGAAAGATTATATCACATTGGAAGAATTCATCTTATTGGGGGATCCAAGCTTAATGATCGGAGGATATTCTTAGTTTTGTACTCCAATTTTATTAAATTGGTTTTTTTAGTATTGTACAAATTTTTAAACCCAGTTATTAAGTACCTGAAAAATGGTTTATTATATAGTGGGAAGTGATATGTGAAAAAAATCCTCTCAATTTGTGTAATAAGTTTCCTAATCCTTTATAGTTTTGAAGTTAAGTTTTTTAATTTTAATAAAAAAGGTGATGCAACATCAATACTGTGAAAAATCCAGATAGTTTAAAAAGTCAAAAATGTGAAAAAATTGTGATTTCAGAATCATTATCTAAATTTCAACGTATTGTAACTCTGCAAGAAAGAAGATTTCTCATGTCCCCTTGTGCTCATATCTCACTTGGATTAAAACTAATAGGAAATATATCTATAGAGAAATTGAGAAATTCAGTAAAAAAGATGCTTAGAACATATCCCCTCTTTGGTGTACGAATTGAGTTGGATAATAATGTATTATATTCTACAACAAAAAATGCTACCGCCGTACCAATTAAAATTTACAAGAGAAAATCAGATTGGACCTGGTTAGAAGTACTAAATATGGAACACTCAATTCCAGTTAAACCTTCAATTGGCCCACTAACGCGCATTATTTTTGTGGAAGATTCTAACATATCTGAATTGTTCATATTCTGTCATCATTCTATCTGTGATGGTAGATCACTTGAATTTGCTCTCAGGGAGATTCTTCTAAATCTTAGAAACCCCAACAGGATACCGCTGTTAATGCCAGAAATCCCACCTCAGACTCCAGAAATTTTCCCATCAGGTGTTTCAAAGAACCGATTTACATCTTGGTTCATTGAAAGAGTGAACAGTAAATGGCAGAAGGAGAAAGTATTATTTGATGAAGAAGACCTTGTGAATATATATGAATCATTTTGGAAGAATTCAAGTTATTGTGTTGAACTAATTACTCTGAATAAAGTTGATACTCAGAGATTTGTAGAAATCTGTAGAGCCAATGATGTTACAGTCAACTCTGCATTACTTGTTGCTTTTGTAAAAGCAAGATGGGATGCTTATAAACCCTACAAAGGGAAAGTGAAAATCGGTACAGCTGTTGATAGTCGTAATCGACTTCGAATTGAAATTGGAGATGCTGTTGGTCTTTATGCAGGAGGAGTAATTTATAAGTTTAAATATATCAAGGATCGTTCATTTTGGGGTAATGTAAGAGAATATCATAAAGTTGTTAAAAAAACTCTTAATGATAATAATGTTTTTAATCCTATATATAATCAGTTTTTTTTAGATCCTACTTTATCTGATGCAATGCTATTTGCTATTATTGGTAATCAGGTACAATCTCACCAGAGCAGATATGATAAAATATTTGATTTTGCAAATAGTCATGATGGTCTTGTGGCAAAATATCTGAAAAAAATGTCAAGCAACATATCAGATGTCATGAGCACTAATCTTGGAAGATTAAACATTCCAGATGAAATTGATGGGATTAAAATTGAAAGAGCTTACTTTACTCCATCATCGGGCTTAAAGCTTGAGATTGTTCTTGGTGTTGCAACTGCAGGTGGTCGTCTTACAATCTCTTTGAATTATCATAATGGATATTTCGATGGTAATAATATTAAAAAAGTTCGTGATAGAGCAGAGATAATCTTAAAGAATATTCTTAAATGATTTCTCTTTAATTAAAAATTATTGCCTCTCAGGAGGCTTCAAAACATGCTAGCCATCTCCATAATAATCAGCAAGTAATAATTTAATTCTTGTGTTGATTATATACTTATATAAAAATTCGAATTTTAGTATAATGGATCTTTTGTCAAATCCGATTGTTTAATTTCTATATCAGTCAATCCAAATTTATTCATAATGGATCTAATCAATTCAGCAAACCAATCTGGAGCAGTTGGTGATACAACAACATTTTCAATAAGAACACTTAGATCAGATTCGACATAATTTCCAATCCATTCTGGATCAACATACAAAATATGTTTTCCTTTTGTTTGTTCTGCCAAGGCAAATTTCATTATGATTGCCCTTAGTTCTTTTTCATGTTCAAAACTCTTTCGTTTATATAAAAAGGGATTGAATATATTTCCCCCTGGAATACTATCCTTTTCATAGTCAATATATTTTACAAATCCTATGTATATCTCATCAACCTTATTTACTTTGAAACTATCTTTTAAACGTTTGAAAGTAGATTGAATAGCAACCCCTTCTTTGCTGGTGAGATACAATTTCCACATGGCAGCAGATTCATATTCATTTATATGCCAACTACTAATGTTAATAACCTTCCTAAAACCATTTAGAATTTCGATTTTCTCTGTTTTTCGTTTTATTTTTAAAACATCCTTCCATCTATTTATATCTTCATCAGTAAACTTTCCTTCGAATCTATCATCTAATTTATCTGCCCGGGTAAAAAATAAAGCCTTTTTATTTAGATAAGATACAAATTTTGTGAAATCCAAATATCGCCATATTTTTATTTCTTCATCTTGAGGTTCTTCAAATTCTGGGTGTTTTTGATACATAGTTATTACCTAATTTTTTTTCTAATATTTTTTTCCTTTTTTCACTATATCCCCATTTATAACCGGGATATCTCATTAATTTGAAATCTTCTATAAACTTGTTAAAATCTCTTTGATTTTTAAAATGAATTTTTCTCACTATTTCATTAGTTTTTTCATCAAATAACTCTATTACTTCTCTAAATTTCTCTTTAGATTTTTTTCTAAGATAAAACATTTAATCCATATTAATTATACAATTCAAGTTCTATATTTCTTTTTATAACGAAATTTAGAATCTCTCATTCTTTGATGTAATTCGCTTATTCTTTTTTCAGTATGCCTAGTAAATTTATCTGATATTTCAGACATTTATAACCTCTGCCATATGTTATAACTAAAATATATCTATAAAAAATTTTTTAATGGAAATAATTTCATTATTTTTTATATATTTGGATGATTTCTATAATCCGCCCCTTTTTTATCAGTTATCCCTCATAATCTGGATGGATTTTTTCTTTGAATTCATGTCTCATTATTTCTTTTTGTGTTAATCCTCTATTCATTGCATTTTGTATACAAGTTGTAATTTGTTTTCTTGCCTGTTGAAAGTTTTTTACACATTTTCCAAATTCTTTTTGTAATTCATTCATATTTATTAATGGACGATATGTTTTTTTAAACTATTATAAAATATTTATGAATTGCACATCAAATGTCATCACTTTTCATCATTTATTCGAATATTTAAAAAGTATTTTTTTTAATACTATTGGAGATGGCAGAGAGAGTAAGTATTTCTTTAAACAATTAATCTTCAAAAATATTAATTCATATTAATTAAATGTGCACTATATTTTCCAATAAAAAAAAGGCGATAACATTAAATCAAAAAATAAAAAATATTTATAATCCAGTTGGAAAAAGGTAAAGATACCAAACCTAAATGTCACAAGTAATGATTATTAATAATGGAAGTACTGTTTTGGAAATAGATTTATGTAGACTATGTAGGATGATGAACAAAAATAATCCTTACCATAATACAATAAATAATAAATTAGGTTAATTACAATAATAGCTTATGATAATGTTGGAAATAAGGGCAATTATAAGGCATTATAGTTCAAAGAAAAAACACTTTATTGTAATAATAAATCACAATTTGAAATGTTAAAATCTATTAAATTTAAAATTATACCTGATTACGGTGACTCAGATAACCCTCAAATACGAGCAAAATATGGATATCTAGAAGCAGCTGTAAGTATAATTGGAAATACATTACTTTTTTTATTGAAATTGATTCTAGGTCTTTATATTAACAGCATTGCTCTAATTGCTGATGGAGTACATTCAATATCAGATACTGCAACCTCTGGTGTAGTCATATTTGGATTTAGAATTGCAGCGAAAAAACCTGATAAAGAGCATCCACATGGTCATGGGAGAGCAGAATATATTGCAACCTTGATAATCGCAATATTATTAATTATAGTAGGACTTAGTTTTATTCAACAGTCAATTGATCGAATTATCAATGGGGGAACATTATTACATAGAGAATTTGCTATTTTTATCAGTATAATTGTATTAATATCTGCAGTAGCAAAAGAGCTAATGGCAAGATATTCAAATGTTATAGCAAAAAAAATAGATAGCGATGTTCTAAAAGCTGATGCATGGCATCATCGAAGCGATGCAATATCCTCAATTGGAGTTGCAATAGGAATTTTAGGTGCAAGATTTGGTTTTCCAATTCTTGATCCAATATTTGGATTATGTGTCTCAATAATAATCATATATGTTGGTGTAAACCTTCTCAGAAATGCATCAAATTTTTTTATGGGAAAAGCTCCTGATGAAAAATTAGTTAAACAAATTAAAGAAATTGCAGAAACAACTGACAATATTAAAGGAATACATGATATCTCCTTACATGATTACGGAACTACGAAAATTCTAACTATACATGTAGAAGTGGATAGCAATCTACAACTTGATGAAGCACATAAAATAGCAGATAATTTAGAAGAAAATATCAAAAATCGAACTAAATACTCCACGATTATACATTTAGATCCATCACCGATCATCTCAAAAACCTCTAAGGATAAGATAGAAAAAAGAAATATTATTAATGCTATTTTGGAAAAACAAAGAGAAATAAAATCATTTCATAAAGTAAGTATTATCCAGTCTGGAGAAAAGGATAAAATTAAAATGCATCTCGTTGTTGATAAGAATATGCCTATACATGAATCACATGAGCTTTGTCATGCCTTAAAATCACTTCTTAAAAAACAATTCGGATTCTGTGAAATAGATATACATTTTGAACCATGTATTGATAATTGTAAAATATGTACTTTATCATGTGAAAAATAATCTAATTATACTACTGTCTTTTCCTTTTTGTCTCTCAGGAGGCTTTAAAACAAAGTTTTTTGTGTTGAATGATCTCTAAAAGGTCTTAAACTTAACTTTTTTATCGATTCCCACCAGCAGCTCCATGTTACTTTTTAGCATGATTAAATTATGTCCACCCCCATTCGATTTATTATATTTTTATTTTTTCAATATGATATTTTTCAAACTTATGGGTATTTATACATAGTTCTCGTAGAAAAAAATTCAAGAAAATACGAAAAATCGTCTTCTTGAATTCCAGACAATATGGAAATTCGTATCTTTCTCACTAAAACCTTTATTTTTTCTTTATAATTCTTTATGCTCGGGGGAAGAAAAATTATCTAAAAGTTAAGTTTAAGACCACTAATTTTAATATTATAACCGCCACATAACAAAGTAGTTATCTAATAAAAATTAATCCAAAATATAAAAACTTGTTAAAAAATATTAAAAAATTAATTTTGTTTGTTTTTTTTGTTTAATTTTTTTTTTCATATATTTCATATATTATTGTTTCAGAATACAATAATAGCTTTTATTAATAAATTTCTTATTAAATAACATATTTATAGTTTTTAGTGATTTATAAACGGGAGATCAGATGAAAAAATATTTTGTAATAATATTAAGTTTTTTATTAATTTTAGAATTTTCAGGATGTATAGAAAATTCTTCAATAGATGATAAATTAAAAAGTATTTCAATAGCTATAAATCAAGATATTATAGGATTCTATCCATGGGTTAAAAGTTATGAAATATTTACACTTCTTATCAATAGAAATATTTATAATAGTCTCGTAGAATTTGATGAAATTTATAAGATAAATCCTAGTCTTGCAAAATCATGGAGTAACCCAGATAACCTTACATGGAGGTTTTCTCTAAGAGAAAATGTTACGTTTGATAATGGATATAGATTTAATTCAAGTGATGTTAAATATTCGATTGATTTGATACTAAAAAATGAAAGTAAAGACAATCAGTTAAAAGAATTATTAAAATTAGTAGAGGAAGTAAATATAATAGATAATTACACAATTGATATAAAAACTATTAAGACTTGCCCTATTTTATTAAACCTTTTAACTGATATTTTTATTGTATCAAAAAAATACCAGGTGGAAACAGATTATGAATGGCCTATTGGAACAGGAGCGTATAAATTAGTTGAACATGTTGCAAATCAATATATTAATTTTGAAAGTTATGATAATTATTGGAAAAAACCTTTACCTGATATAAAAAATGCAACATTTAAGATAATAAATAGTTATAAAAATTGTACTAAAGCATTTATCGATCAAGAATTAGATATCACAAAAATTAATCAAAAATATTTAGATAATAATTCAATTGAATATTCTATTAAAACAATAGAGAATCCAACTGTTGCCTATATTAGTTTTGATTTCAGAGAAAATAGTAGTATTAATGGATATAATGAAAAAAATCCATTGTCAGATGTTAGAGTAAGAAAAGCAATATATCAAGCTATCAATATTGAAGAAATGATAGGTAATTATTCTGAAACATGGTCACCTTGTTCACAATTTATTATTCCATCAATTTTTGGATATAATCCAGAAATTAAAAGAGTTTCATATGATTTGGAAAATGCACAGCAATTAATCAAAGATGCGGGTTATAAGGATGGGTTTGAATTGATATTTTATTATTCTTATGATGTCTTTTCTGAAGATATTATTGAGTACGTAAAAAAACAGATTTCAAGGATTAATATTAATATGACGATTAAATCTTTATCTTATGAAGATTTCTTATCTAAACTAATGACTAATAATTGCTCTGTTTATGCAAATTGTTGGACAACTGGAACCGGTGATGGAGGAGAGATTTATGATTATTTGATTGGAACTAATAATGAGGAAAAGGATATTGGATTATTTAACATAGGTCATTACTCAAATCCTGAAGTGGATAGGCTTGGTGAAAATGCTTCAGTCTGTATGAATGCATATGAAAGAAAAATATTTCTTAAAGAATGTTTTAGACTAGCGATGGAAGATGTCGCTTGGATTCCGCTTTTTACTTGGAAAATATCATATGGTATAAGCAATCATTATGATTGGAAACCAAGGTTTGATCAACAGATAATACTAGAAGATATTAAATTCGGAATTAAGATATAGATATAATCAAATTTCATATAATTATTACTTGCTTATTATGATTAAGAAAATAAGCTGTCTGCTAGAGTTTAAATAAAAGTTTAAAATATTTTATTTTTAATTAATAAATTTGGGTAATCTTTTTCAAACATAAAATAATGTCTTGGAGAAACATGTTAAAAAACAGTCAGGGGAATTCAACCTATATCCTATAAGCCCACCAGCGGCTACATGTTACTTTTTAGCACGATTAATTTCATATATGTTTTACAAACATTTGTTATCATTGAAACCATCATTTTATAGGCTGAAAAATAACATAAATTACACAATAGCAACATTACTATTTGCTAACAAACATTATCAGTATATATGGATATTTAATGTCAAATCTAAAGATTAAAATCTGCTAGATATTGCTTCCATTATCCTTCCTTTCTAGATATAAAATATAGACCAAGCAACAAAAACCCAACACCTACAATTTGCATAATCGTTGGAACTTCAGAAAGAAATAAAAATGCAAGAAATGTAGCAAACACTGGAGTAGAAAGTTCAAGGGCAGAGGTTTGAGCAGCTTTTATTCTTGTAAGAGATTCGTAATATAGAACTGTACCAAGACCAACTATTATTCCAACTGCGACTTGATAATTATTTTCAATAAAAAAACTATTATTTATTATCAAATAAATAGAAAGAACAACAGCAGCGATTGAAAATCTATAAAATGCAAGAACACCTGTATTTAGATGCTTTACATATTTTCTTGTTACAATTGCTGTGGTTGCCCATGCAATTGTAGCAGATAAAACAAACAAATTTCCAATTGAACCAAATCTAAAGCTAATTAAATTTTCAAGAGTCCCAGTTGTCACAAAAATTCCTGATACAATCATTAGTAAAATTCCAATATAATCAAAAGAGTTAAGTTTATCTGATTTAAGAGTAAAAATTCCAAATAAAACAATAAACACAGGCTGCATATGACCTATTATTACAGCATTTACTACAGCCACCTGAGAAAGTGAAAAAACATACATGAAATCAGCAAAAAGAGTTGCGATAAGTGCAATATAAATCATTGGAGCAACATCTTTCTTCGATATTTTGAGTTTCTTTGGCTTTCTTTTTATTAAAATATAAACAAAAGCGACAAGCAAAGCAAAAATCGCACGAATTGTATTGGTTTGAATAAAATCTGAAGTTTCAAAAGATAATTTTACAAATATAGGTTCAATTGCCCACATTATGCTAGCAAATAGAATTGATATAACTCCAATCTTTTTATTATCCATTAAATCACATTATGTTAAAAATTATTATGCAATTTTTCAATTTAATCCTATTAAATATTCATTATTTTAGTATTAACAAAATAATTAAAATTATATTCTGTCATATCGCGATAACTTTTATTTGGAATTGGCATTAATCTAGCTGACAATGGTTTATCAAGTTTATTAGATAATGATGCAATATCATATAAGAGAGAATTAATTCTATTTTCAGAAATATTACCAGGTAATGGAATTGTATCTAATCCTATTCCACAAACAGCTGAATAAATTAGTAAATTGTTAATATTGAAAGTTCCTTCATTATTTCTTTCAGAAAGACCAAAATCTTCTAAAACAGGTAACATAAGACCACAATATCCGCACTTTTTAATTCTAAGATTCTTTAAAGTTTCAGTAATAATTTTCGATATTGCAAGAGTTCCAGGATCACCAAATTTTTCAATTCCAAGATTTTCATATGCATAAGCTATACTCTCATTTTGTTTAACTGAAGGACTTATTGAGGGATCAATTCCCCCATATCTAATTTTCTCTTTTTGACTCATTATTTTGCTTAAACTTTCAATTTTCATATATTCTTTTTTTAGAATATTATTCAAATGAATGCCTGCGGTTTTAATATTTCTTGATTCAGAAAATGCCTTATAAACTAAATCACTATTTTCTAATCCTATTGAAAATGATGGATAATTTCCTTTATGAAATGATGAGGGATAAAAGGGACATCCAGACTTAACATTAAATAAAGCTGCAAAACGAAGATTTGCAAAACCATCGTTATTGATTTTAGATAATTTTTTAATCAATTTTGATGTCTGTCTAATTCCCTCATAATTAATTATTTTCTTTTTTGATAAATTTTTGGATAAATGAGCTGTACAGAAGCCAATTGAAGTTTTATTTATGATATCATATATTAAGGAAATATTTTCAGTATTGTATGTTGGTCCAATATTGAAATAATCGATATTATATTTTTTTGAATATTTTTCAAAATTTTGAACTAATTCAATAATTTGATTTTTTGAATTATAATAATTATCCCAGGTTTGAGTAGAAGTTCTTATAGTTTGAACGAAATATTTCTTTTGTTCAAAAAATTTTTTAATTTTATTTAATAAAATTCCAATTTTATTAAAATCTTTTTCTTCTGAATTTCTTCTATAATTAAATCCTAATGTAATGGTTCTAATTTTCATTTTAATGTGTTGATTATTATTTTCTTATATTAACACTTTTATACATATGTTTACCGACTAATCCTTTTATAGTTCCTGAAGTTCCCAAAGTAATTAATTCCATATTAATTGATGATATTTTTTTTATTGATTTTAATATTTTAATAGTCTCTTCTTTATTCATATTATTACATTTGATTATTCCCCTATTACCATCAAATCTAATTAAATAAATCCCCATCTCGCTTAAATTTTTGTTAAAAAGAATAATACTATTTTTAATAATTTCAGTTAATAAATTATTTCTTGTTATAGTAAAATTTTTTTTAGATTTATGAACATAAAAACCAATATATCTACGTCTTAATCTTTTTTTTAATATAGCTTACACCCCTACATTATATTACAATTATTCTGATTCTATACGAGGTGCAAGTAAATATTTAACATGTCCTTTATTATTTGCAATATTAAATTCAAGTTTTATTGGATTGTCATTTCCGAGATGTATTGTAACATTATCATCTCCTTTAACAGGCTTAATCATATTGCTAAAATAATCAATAGAAAAAAGACTTTTATAATTACCTTCAGAGGTTAATTCTACTAGTAAATCTTTAGATAGTTTAAGATTTACAGTGTCGGTATCACCTTCTGCAAACATTTCAAAATTATCTTTATTTACTATTACTGCAAGATGATCTGAAACAGCTTCGGATGCTTTAACACCTCGGTTAATTTCAGAGGCCTTTATTATTGCCTTTGCAGGAAGATTTAAATTTGGCATTTTTGGATCAGGCATACCTGCGGTATCAATAAGAGACATTTTTCGTACTAGATTTCCAATCGTAATAATTAATCTATTTTCTGTTTCATCATAATTAAGTGATACTAAATCCCCTGAACTTGAAAGTCTCATAATACCTGATAATTTATCCATGTCCACTCCAAGTTCCATATCATCTGCTTTAAATTCTTCAAAAGCTTTGCAATCAATATTTAGATCAATCATTGCAACATGTGCAGGATCAACTGCTCTTAAAAAAATACCTTTTGAATTAATATTGAATTTTACTTCATTAACTAACGGAGATGTTACATCAATTATTCCTTTAAGTACTTCAGATTTTACTATTGCATTAAACATAATTTCATTTCCTCCCCAATAAATATTTTCTAAGGTAATTTTAAAAAAGAGAAATGTGATAAGTGTTTATAATAATGACGGTTTTTTAGATTAATATAAGATATCAATATTAATCCTCCCTCCATTTATAATTACATTTAGTACATGTATAAAATCTACTTTCGGGTTCATCGCTACCTCTCATTTGCCTCATAATCCAAAAAGCTTCATTATTTTCACATTTTGGACATTTTATACGTGTCTTTGGGAGTACATTATTATCATTATTTTCAATTATTGTAACGTCTCTATTCTTTTGCATTGTTTTTACTATATTTCTACCTGATTTTTTCTTTTGAAAATTACATTTTCTACAGATATAATTCTCATCTATAGGATACATGAGAGATTTACATTTTGGACAAAACATATTATATCGCCTCTTTCAAATAGTCCTGAATAATTTTTTTATGATCAAAAGATAATTTTTCTGGTAAGTTATAAATATTAAAAAAATTCGCAAGAGAGGCATCATCTCCTCCAGCTAATTTTCCTTTAATTATTTTTAATTCATAAATTATTGATATAGTATGACCTCTAGGATCTCTTTTTGGATCAGAGTAAACTCCAAATAGATTTTTTATTTTTGTCAAGATTCCAGTTTCCTCAAATATTTCTCTAATTACTGCATCCTCTGTTTTTTCATTATATTCGACATATCCGCCAGGTAATGCCCATAAATTTTTGTAAGGATTATTCTTTCTTTTTATCAAAATTATTTCATCGCCTTTTTTAACAATACCATCTACTGTAATTTTAGGAGTTTTATATTTCATAATTTTTTTGAAATAATGTTAATAATATTTAATTGTTAATAAGAAAATTTGATAAAAATATTTAAATTAATGTTCTTATCTAAAATCTATTCATTATTTGCCAAAAAGAAGGTAATTCCTTTTGCAATTCTGATTTCCACAATATAAATGTTGATTCATCTATATCTTCATTAATTTTATTTTCACTCAAATTTTGAATATTCTCACCAATTTGCATCCCAATATTTTTTGTCACTGTATTTCCCATCCAATTTAGAGAAGATAAATATATAAAATTAGTTTAATTAACTTTTTAGCAGGTATTTATGTAGATAAATATGTAGATATTTAAAGAATTTATTATTCGCCAATTAGTAAAATAAAAAAATGATAACTATATTACCATAGTATTAAACAAAAAAGGGCTCGTAGTCTAGTGGTTATGACGTCGCCTTGACATGGCGGAGGTCGAGAGTTCAAATCTCTCCGAGCCCATTTATTATTTAATTTATAGAAAATAATTAACTATAAAATAATTAATTTCTCCCCTTCATATAATTATAAGTTTTATACAGAACAAGTTTTATAAATAGGAAGCATATACGCTATCAAAATTGAAAAGTAGTATATATGAAAAAATCTATATAGCCTAATGAAAATTGAGTTTGATAGGAGGTAATGTATTATGGCAGATAAACCACATATGAATTTAGTAATTATTGGTCATGTCGATCATGGAAAATCCACTTTAGTAGGGAGAATCTTGTTAGAAACTGGACAATTTCCCCAACACATGCTCGACAAATATAAAGAAGAAGCAAAAGCAAAAGGTAAAGAAAGTTTTGCTCTTGCATGGATATTTGATAACTTGAAAGAGGAAAGAGAGCGAGGAGTAACAATTGATGTAGCTCATAAAAAATTTGATACAGATAAATATTATTTTACGATTATTGATGCACCAGGTCACAGGGATTTTGTTAAAAATATGATAACAGGAACTTCCCAAGCGGATGCTGCAATTCTTGTTGTAGCAGCACCTGAAGGAGTAATGGCTCAAACAAAAGAACATATGTTTCTAGCAAGGACTCTTGGGGTAAAACAAATGATTGTTGCATTAAATAAAATGGATGACACAAAACCTCCATATGATAAAGCTCAGTTTGAAACTGTTAAAGAAGAAGTTCATAAACTTGCAAAAAGTGTTGGATATAAAGACGATCAATTACAATTTGTACCAGTTTCTGCTTTTGTGGGCGATAATACTGCAAAAGATAAAGGGAAAATGGATTGGTGGACTGGAGACACAGTTCTTCAGGCAATTGATAAATTCATTGTCCCAGATAAACCAACAAATCTACCACTTAGATGGCCAATACAAGACGTTTATACGATCAAGGGAGTAGGCACTGTCCCGGTAGGAAAAATTGAAACTGGAATAATGAAACCCGGAATGAAAATGATGTTCAAACCTAGTATGAAACCCGGAGGTGCAGTTGGAGAATGCAAAACCATTGAAATGCATCATGAACAAATCGCTCAAGCCGTACCCGGTGATAATGTCGGAGTGAACATGCGAGGAATAGCAAAAAACGAAATTAGGAGAGGAGATGTAGCTGGACCAATGGATGATCCTCCAACAGTTGCAAAATCATTCAAAGCTCAAATAATGGTCTTGAATCATCCATCTGTAATTACTGCAGGCTATACACCAGTATTTCATTGTTATACTGCACAGGTTGCTTGCAGATTTGATAAAATTGAAAAGAAACTTGATCCAAAAACTGGTCAAGTTAAAGAGGAAAACCCTGATTTCATTAAAACAGGAGATGCAGCAATAGTAAAAATTGTTCCAACAAGACCAATGGTTATTGAATCATCAAAAAAGATACCACAGTTAGGACGATTTGCTATTAGAGACATGGGGCAAACAGTAGCAGCTGGAATATGTCTTGAAGTAGAAGAAGCCAAATAGGCTTCTCCTAAAATTTTTATAAACACAAAAAATATGAGATAATTTGGAGTTCAACAAGAATGGCACAGAAAGCAAGAATATCCCTAGTTAGCACTAATGCAGAAAAACTTGATCAAGTTTGTAATCAAATTAAAATGATAGCAGAAAAAACGGGTGTTGCTTTAAGTGGACCAATCCCTTTACCAACTAAACATTTAAAAGTGCCTTGTAGAAAATCACCTGATGGTGAAGGTACTGAAACTTGGGATAGATGGGAATTACGTATACATAAACGTCTGATAGACCTTGATGCCAGTGATAGAGCACTTCGACAATTAATGCGAATTCAGGTACCAGATGGCGTAAATATTGAAATTGTATTGAGATCTTAATTTAATAAAAATATAAACTTTGAATTGATATTTTATTTATCTATATTTATAATATTATTCCTTTTTTACCGAAAGTTTTAATAAAAATAAATGCAATATATTAATAAATTTATTAAAAAGGTAGTTTCATAATGAAAAAAAATATAATTATAGGTTGCATAATTTCAACTTTCATAATATTAATGATTCCCTCAATTTCTGCAATAGAATATAATAACGTTGTAGATGAATATAAAATAAATATTTTAAATGAATTCAAATCAATAGATTTTGAAAATTTTATTAATAAATTCAATAATATTAATAAAAAACAATTAACAAATGATTTTTTTATGGGATTTAAAAATTTAATTAATGGATTTAATGAAAAATTATTTAATGATCCTGAACAACCATTATTTTTCCCAATATTAGGAATTGTATTCTATGGTTTAATTGCAATAATAATACTTAGTATTTTATTTAGTATTTTTAATTCAATATTTACAGTAATAAAATTAATTTTAGGGGCAATTATTGGCACAATAACCGGAGTTCTAGGTTCAGTATGGAATATTGTTGTAGGGGCTGCAAATATTGTTGTTATTATTTTAACATTAATTGTTGATGTAATAGTTGCAATAATCAATGGATCAATTGGAACAATAGCTAACATCGGAAAATTTATTATAGGTATATTGGTTAATTTGTATAATTTTATTTCAACAATTACTAATCAAATGTGGGAAAAATATATTATAATTTTAGGCTTAATTCTTGATATTCTAAAAATGATATATGATACAATATTCAACCCTGGATCGATCTTAACATAAATCTTTATATATACTCCTATAAAGTTAGTCAATTAAATTTTTTAATAATGTCATTCATTTAGTAGATAATTTTTTATTACATAGAAATATTTCCATTGAAAAAATATTTTTTTTGCCGAGGTAGCAAAGTCTGGCCCAACGCGCCGGCCTTGAAAGCCGGTTCTCCATCCGGGGAGCAGGAGTTCAAATCTCCTCCTCGGCGTTTAAGTTAGATTTATTTTTACGAAACATGTAAAAACTAGTTCTTTATTTTCCATCTTAATAATGAAAATAAAAAATATTCAATTAAAATCAATTGAAGCAAGAAGATATTCAAAATTAAATGAAAGACCCCAAAAAATTAGGATAGATCATAATAGTAACATTACAAATATGCAAGATGAAAAAAAAGGTGAAACATTAATTGATTTCCAATATACCGCAAGTTATGGCCCTGTAGGGGTAATTAAAATTGAAGGGTCATTAGTTTATATAGGTGAAGATGCAAATAAAATTTCGAAAGAATGGAGAAATACCAGAAAGATGCCGGATCAAATTGCTAGTCAATTTCATACTGCTGTTATGCATGCATGCGTACCTGAGGCAGTTGGCATCGCAAAAGATCTTGCATTACCACCACCAATTCCATTACCTCAGGTAAAACTTGGGGGGCCCCAACCTACTAAAATGGGGCAAGATGGTCCTGAAGTGGCATAATAATTAATAAAACTAATATATCAAAATACTTTATCAATTTTAAATGAAAACTATTGTTATTTCAATTGGCGGATCAGTAATTTTGTCCAAGGATATTGATTTTCAATATTATAAAAAATTAGCGGATTTAATAATGAGAATTGCTAAAGATTATAAAATTTATATTGTTGTTGGTGGTGGAAAAATTGCCAGAGATTATATAAAAATTGGAAGAAAATTAAATTTTGATGAAAAAACCCTTGATATATTTGGGATACTGGTTACAAGAATAAACGCCAAATTATTAACTAATATTATAAATAATTCAAATTCAAAAATACCTGAAACAACTGATAATGCACTAAAAATGAAAAATAGAATAATTATTATGGGTGGAACTATACCGGGCCACAGTACGGATTATGTTGGATCTGAAATTGCATCAAAAACCAAAGCAGAAAAGTTTATAATTGCAACAAATGTGGATGGAGTTTATGATAAAGACCCTAAAGAATATAATGATGCTAAACAAATTATAGAAATCACTCCAGATAAATTAATTAATAAATATGGTATTTCATGGAAATCTGCGGGATGTAATGTTGTTATTGATGGCCCCGCTTTAAATGTTATTAAAAACAAAGATTTATTGACATATGTATTAAACGGTAAAAAGATTGAGGAATTAGAAAAAGTTTTGTTAGATAAAAAATTTAATGGGACAGTAATAAAAAATAAAAAATAAGGTAAAGAATATTTATTACCTTACAAAATCAATATTATATTTGGGGCTAGTAACTACTTGTTTTGTTGGAGTATTTTGCATTGTTACTGCACTTTTTGGACCTAAAAGATTTGGGGATTGAACTCCAGTCATAATTGCCATAACTCTACATTTTCCTTCAAATTCAGGTTGTACTCTTGCACCAAGTATAACGTTTGAATAACAATCAAGATCTTCAGTTAATTTCTTTGCTACATCTTGCACATATTTTAAACTCATATTTGGTCCACCTGTAATATGTACTAAAGCACCATTTGCTCCCTTATAGTCAACGTTTAATAGTGGATGATTTAATGCTTCTGTAACAACGGCCTCTACGCCAGCCTCTTCATCAGCTTCCCCCCATAACATTATTGAAAGTCCGCCTTGATCCATAATTGATTTCATATCTGCATAATCTAGATTAATAAGTGAGGGAACTGTAATTGTTTCTGAAAGACCTTTTACTGTTTCAGCTATCATTTGATCCATAACAGAAAAAGCTTGGTTAATAGGTAAATTTGGAACAAATTCCATTAAACGATTATTATCAAGAACTACTGTACTATCTGCTTTAATTCTAAGTTGATCAAGGCCCTCATCTGCCTTTATCAATCTCGCTCTTTCAACGTTAAATGGAGTTGAAACCATACAGGTTACAACTGCATTATGTTTTTTTGCAATTTCAGCTACAACAGGTGCAGAACCTGTACCAGTTCCACCACCCATACCCGCAGTGATAAAAACTAGATCAGAACCTTTAATTAATTCTTCAATTTCTCTACTAGATTCCCTTGCACATCTCTCAGCAACATCTGGGTATCCGCCAGCGCCTAAACCTCTTGTTACGTTTCCACCGATTAATATTTTTTTATCACATTCAACAAGATCTAAAGCTTGTTTATCGGTATTTATTGCAATCGTTTCAGCACCTTTAACACCTAATTTATTTAATCTTGTGATGGTGTTACCCCCGGCCCCTCCACATCCAACTATAGTTATTCTTGGAGTACCAAACATATCATCATCAAATTTTAATTTACTTTCTTCTTCTTTTTTATTTTCAATAGCATTTTCGACAAAAGATTTCATACCTTCATTTTTTCCCATCTCATTCCTCCTATTCTGGTAGTTTGAAGGACGCCTTATAAAGGCGTCCTTCGTTAAGGGTGCATCCCATCCCTCTCCATATCGATAAACTTTATTTTTTAGTGTAAGGCTCTAAAGATTCAACGGCTAATTCTAAAGCTTGAACTTTTTTTATTTTTTCTGCTTTATCAATAACCTCAGTAGCATATTCCTTGATAAAATCATGTACTGCATGTCGTATAACCTCTGATCTTGATGCAAACTCACCTGCTCTAATAAATAGATCTATTGAATGTAGATCCCGCTGAGGGAGTCTGACGGTTATACGTTGGGCTTCCATATTTCTCCTCACACACCAATAAGTTGTCGGAATAGCGTCAAATAATCATATTTTATTAGACTTATAGATGCCTTAAATATGTCCATCGGATGATAAAAGACATCTTTTGTCTGACAACCCATGCCATAATAGTCACTTATATTTAAATAATTTTCGTTATTTTTATAAGATTAATTAAAAATAACCAGAGGATCCGGTATTAAAAAAAACTGAATACTTTTTGAATGTTACCATTAATTTTAATTAAATTGATGAGATATAAATATTTTACAAATGTTATTTATTATTTCTAGGTTGTTAAAATTCTACCAAAGGCCACTGAACCAGAAATTTTTTCAATTTTAACCTTAACTTTTGAACCTTTAATAGCACCAGCAATGTATATTGTATATTTATCAAGATAAGCAACACCATCACCCTTTCTTCCAATATCTTTTATTGTTAAATCTAGTATAGAACCTTCCTTGATTTTTTCTGAAGTTTGTGTAATTACTTTTCTCTTTCGAGATTTTACCGAGCGAAATGCTCCGCATGCATCACATCTAACTAGAATAGTTCTTGCTTGTTTAACAAGATGAGTATCAGGTCTATTACATTCAGAACACATTACAAAAGTATCAATATATTCTTTCATTCGATCTTGAATACTTTTTGAAGGTATTTTACCTTGGAAAGTTAATCTACCACTATTAATTTCACCAGCAGTTCCAAGACCCCCCAATAATATTTTTAGAATATGATCCTGATCTCGATTAACTGCATCGGATATTTTATCAAAATTTTTAACTACAGTTGTATTCCCTTCATAAAAAATTTCAATTTCAGGTAATTTAAAACGATCATCATTACCTGTTCTTGAAAAAGATTGATCTTGAAATTTTTTTAATAATTTTCTATATTCTAAATCGGTCATATTAGCTGGGGTTAATACATTTAATATCTAAAAAACTTCTGGTAGTCATATAAATATTATTTTTAATTTGTTTATTGAATAATGAAAATTTTAATATTTAATGATATTTGGTTTAATTTTTTTAACTATTACTGTTAAACCTTCTTTTATTGCTTTTTCTGCAACATCTTTTTTTTTTGTGAAAAATTTACTATTTCCCTTGGTCCAATGCCATATTAGTTGTGTCATTTTTCCCTCTTAATTGAATAATTTGTTTAGACGATTAATAAATGATTTATATATTTTCTCTTTTAATCAAATTTTTCAAGTATATATTAATTCAAATTGACAATTTTTTTTTACATTGGAAAGAAGATTAATAGAAATATTTTATAAAAATATTGTAGAAGGATATAATATAAATGTTGGAGGTGGATCTAGTATTAAATATTCAATATAGCTACATAATCTTTTCATTCAAATATTTTAATTAAAATACTCTTCTCATATATACTAATTTATGATTTAATATTTTGTATTGATAAAAGCGATGATATTATTTTTATTACAACTTATATATCGATATTTATACTAACTTTCATCATACTAATTTTGAAGTTTATTATGATAATTCCAACAATAGTTTATGATTTTATCCTTACATTTCTGACAGAAATGAGTTCCTTCTTCCTCTGGTTTAATCCTACCACATTGTATACATAGTTTTCTAGAATTCATAATAAATAATGTTGGTAATAATTTTTAAATAAATTTAGAGGGAAATTGAAAGTATAAGTTTTATAATTAAAATATAGTAATTAAAAATAATAAGTTAATTGTAGGAACTTGAACTTATAAGTAATGAGTCGGGGGCGAGAACAGGGATTAGAGGTTCAGTCATTTTTTCTAAAAAAGTATATATCATCCACTATAAAAATATTGTGGGAACCTGTACCTCTAGATGATGTGTCGGGGGCGGGATCTGAACCCGCGACCTCCTGATTTCTTAGCACAATAGCTAAAGAATATTCGAACCCTTATAGCTTAAGCTTATGAGTCAGGCGCTCTAACCAGGCTGAGCCACCCCGACATTATTTAATAAGATATTTTACTTGGAATATATATCTTATTAATAAAAATTTTCTAATTACCTATAATTTCCTTCTAAAAACAATTTTTGTTTTCCACGAAGATATACAACTGAAATAGATTCATTTCTAAGTCTTTTTCTTAGTTCTATATCATTAGTTACTACAATTCCATTAAATTTTTTTGCATAAAGTATTACTGCATCATCAGCCTTTTTTTCAATATTTATATCAATTATTTCATATTTTTTTTTAATTAATTCTAAACTACTTTTTGCAATATTTTTCTTTTTACCTTTGCCTTTAACTGATAGTAATTTAATTTCATTAAATATTGGTTTTGGTATAATAATACGTGATTTTCCAATTAGAATTAAAATTTCATTTTCTATATCAATTGAAAATTCGAAACTCATAAATATTGCACTTGTATCAAGAATCACAACTTTGATATCTCGATTTCCCCATAACCTATTAAATGCCATCTGCTGTCAATCCTTCTACTTATTGCAATCCTTTGCCCCTCTTCAGCACAAACAGGTAATTTCAATTTCAATCCAATTTTTTCTTTTTTAATATCGTTCACTATTCCAACAGTTGTTGCAGTGCCTATAGTTAACATGAGTGGTTCATTAGTTTTAATCGGTTCAACATTTTTCTCTTCGATTGTACCAACAACTCTTTTCAATAGATTTATTGATAGATTGAAACTATCTAGTATTAAGGGTAATTTTTCAGGATGTCCAACAACTTTTCCAGAATAAGAATCTGATTTTGTTCTACTAGGATCTAAATTTGTCCCTATTGCGAGTAAACCGCCGGGATTTGCTTCATTTACTGATTTACCTCCTGTATATAATGAGTCTATCTTAGTAATAATTGGTTCTAACTTTTTTTTACCTTCAATTGAGATTTCTCTACCTGGTGCAATTTCAATATTATCGCCCTTTTTTAATATACCTTTTAAAAGAGATCCGCCAATAACTCCGCCTTTTAATTCTTTAGCATTAAAACCTGGTTTATTGATATC
>JAHWGJ010000017.1 GCA_020054475.1 Thermoplasmata archaeon
AGGTTTTAGTGGTCTTTTCATTGGAAAAGAAAGAGTTGAAAAAGAATTAAAAAAAATTGAGGGTCAATTTGATGAATATTTGAAAGAGATTGGAGATAAATTTCCAACGATTAAAAAAATTTTAATAGATGAAAGAAATGAAAATATGGCTAATCGAATAATTGAGTTGACAGAACATCATGACAAAATAATTGCTTGTATGGGTGATGGTCATATTATTGGAATATCAAATATTTTGGATGAAAAAAAATTCGAATATGAGACAATAAGATTAAATGATCTCCGTAACTGGGAAATAAAATCTGAAACAGCATCTTTCTCTTTCAATGTAGAATATAACAATTAATTTTATTTTTAGGAAGTATGATTAAATAGCTAATTAATTGATTAAATTACAGTATAAATATTATTTATAATTAAATTCTCTAAAATATGGCATCATTTTAAAATTAATATAATTTTTAAATAAATTTACTTGGTTGTTTATTTTTAATTTTCTTGGACTTATATATTTTGAAAAATCAATTTGAGATTCAATATTTAGAAATTTTAATATCTTTGAAATATTATAATTTGGATTATCGCATAATTCTTCATATTTAATGGATATATAATCAATAGAGTTTAATTTTTGAATATTTTTTAAATAATATTTTGTTCCATTTGAACATCGATTAATGACATCAAATATTCCAAGAGGAATAGGTGAATCATAATATAATCTAGATAAAAAAAGAGATAATGTATTATTATAAACTAGATTATATCTTCTAGAAAAAATTGCAGTATATTCATTTTTATTCTTAAGAAGAGTATGCCATGATCTCATTGTTGAATCTATGACCTTTAATGGATTTCTATGAATAAATATAAATTTTGAATTTGGAAATAGTTTTTTTATAAATAGAAAATTATCAAAATCATACGGATTTTTTAATAACACTGGTTTATTTTCTTTTGATATATAAGTTAGTTTTTTACATAGATTTTCAAAAATTTCTTTATTTTTATTAGATATTTTATTGTTGTAGCCTTTTTTTGAAAAAATATAACAATACTCATGAACGTAATCTGCTGTCACTTTCATCCTATCTATTTTTCTATTGGTAATATTTTTTTGTTTGAAAAGATTGTTAATTTCATTTTTCCTATTAATTATTAATTCATTTTCATAATTGTAAATTAAACGTTCAAAATCTAAAATATGATATGCTGTAAGTACGTTAAAATTCATAGTTTCATTTAAGATTTTATATAATATTGTTGTCCCTGATCTATGTAATCCCATGATAAAAATTGGTTTAAAAGAAATATTCTTTATTTTATCAATGAGTTTTTCATCATAATTTTCATTATTAGATATAATTTCACCTCATAATTTATCATTTGAAAGTTGAATTACTAGAGGCGAGGGTTTATTTGGTAAGCTTTTAATTTCATCTACCTCTTCAATTATAATTTGAATATCAGGTCCAACAAGTTTTTCGTAATTACTTTGTATTTCCTTAATAATTTCGCTTATTGTAGGTTTTCCTTTTCTTAATTCATTATCAACCACTAAATTTATTTTAATTACATTTAATTTTTTTTGGATGATTTGAAATTGTCTTATCTTATGTGTATTTAAATCATTAAGTACTGTTGAAACATGATCAAAAGCTGCTGATGGAAAAACTCTTCCGTCAGGTAAAATAACACTTGTATTTGCTCTTCCTTCAATGCCATTTTTAATTATTGGAGTATTTAAGCCGCATTCACAAGAATGATCTTGTTCAAGTGTAACCCAATCATTTAAACCCGTATATCTGATAAAAGGAGTTGCTTTTCCGAATAATCTTGTTAAAACAATTTGACCTTGCTCTCCATCATCGCAAATTCTTTTTTTATCATCGATTACCTCTATATGATAGTAATCATAATTAATATGTAAATTTCCCTTCATACATTCAAAAGCTATATCTCCCCCAGATTCAGCAGAGCCATAAACATTAAACATTTTACAATTAAAAGCATCTTCTACATAATTTTTTGTATATTTATCTAGAATATATCCGCCCACATTTAGAAGTCTAGGGTTTATTTTATTTCCCTCGCCTCGTTTAATAAAATAAGCTAATTTTTGAAATGTTGCAGGATATGAAATTATTAAATCAGGTTTAAATTCATTTAGTTTTTTAATAATAAGATTTACAGGTTCAAAAGCGTTAATAAAAATATAGTTTTTTAGGGAGTTTATTATGTTTACCTTTGATTTTAAATATTTTTCATGTACATTGTCAATTTTATTTGGACTTGCATTACCAATATGTGCTATCCTAGAATTTTTCCAATGTAACCCATATATTTTTAATTCTCTTAAAAATATTCCAATTGAATATGAATAAGTTATAAAATCAGTATAAAAATTTAATGGTTTTCCTGATGAACCGCTTGTGCAAACCTTTGTTGCTTTTCGATGATCATAATTTTTTGGTAATATATTATTCGGATAACCTCTAGATATATCTTTTTTTTCAATAAATGGGATTTTTTTAATGCCTTCTAAACCTTGAATATCAGAAGGATTGATTCCTGATTTTTTATAAATTTCTTGATAGACTGGTGTATTGTAGGTATATTTTATCATTTTTCTGAAATAATTATCTCTAATTTTATGAATCTTTTTTGTTGTATAATTATGTAATCTGTATGGGTTAATATAGATATTTTTTATTAGGGGGATACTATTGGCAGGGTTAATAATTGGATTTATTTCATAAAAATTTTTCATATGCTCCATTCGCCTATATTATTTTCAGTATCATCAATTTATTTTAGAAGAAATATTATTCTTAAAACATACTATAAAATTTTAAATATTTTTTGGTAAAATATATCAATAAATTTTAAAAAATTATTTTTTGAATAATTATTATTATATCCTTAACATATTGATTAAATTTAATGAACTTTTTGTTTTTAGGGAAAGGCTCTTAATCATTCATTTTATAATCAGCTTGATTGGGCCTGTAGCCTAGACTGGATAGGGCGACAGCCTCCTAAGCTGTAGATCGCGGGTTCAAATCCCGCCAGGTCCGTATAACCCTATAGATGAAATTCCATATGCAATATTATTATCTATTAATTAGGAAAATGAATAAGCTTTTTCATATAATAAATATAAAATATTCATCCAAGTCATAATATCATATGGCATGATTATTGGATATTGATTTACAAAAAATATAACCCCAATTTTTTCCACGGGATTATAATTGATATATGTGGCAACTCCGGGACCAGTTCCAGGATGCCAAAGAAAATATGAATCATTTCGGAAAATTATTCTCCAGCCTAAACCATATTGGTACCATTGATCATGATTAGAATCAGGAAATTGAATGGTTCTCATTAGTTCAATGGTTTCCTCATTTAGTATGTGTTTTCCTTTGTATGCTCCTCCATTAATATTAGCGATCAAAAAATGAGATAAATCTTTTGCTGATGTCCTAACTCCTGCAACGCCATAATTCATAAATTCATAATTTGGTAGTGGAATGTAAGAATTTAACACCCAAACATATGGTGTAGAAATCTCGCCCTTTTCATAATTTGATAATTGATAACTTGTATTATACATCTCCAATGGATCAAAAATATGGGTGGTACAATACTCCTCAAATGATTGGTTTGATAATAATTCAACTAGGTATTCTAGAATAAAATAACCAATGTTTGAATATTGAAGAGTCTCTCCAGGTTTTGCATCTATCCAGATTCTTGGATTATATAGTATGTTCGATGGAGTAACTAATTCAAAATATCGTTCTTTAGATGTGCCAAATAATGAAAATAAAAGATATATAATTGGCTCAGTTTTCCAGTCACCGTAGGCAAAACTAGCATGATGGGATAACAGCATGCGGAAAGTAATTTTTTTATCAGGGTATTTTGGATTTCTTAAATCAAATGGTAAGAAATTACTTACATCTTCATCTAAATCAAATAGACCTCTTTCCCAAAGCTGCATTATTGCAGTTGCAGTAATTGTTTTTGAAATTGAGGCTCCTAAGTAGATAGTATCCTCTGTTGCATTTATTTTTTTATTAATATTTGCATAACCATATCCTCTTTCCCAAACAACACTGTCATTAATTACAATGCATGCAGAAAGACCTGGTGAATGGGCTTCGTTCATATAAAATGAAATATTATCATCAAATGGATCTCGGACATTGCCATTGATTTTATTAAAAATCTCTTTGTTATTAACCAAATCAAGATTCAAACCAAGAATTGTAGGTGATGAAATAATCATAAATATAAGTATAAGTCCTTTAATTTTCCTTTTTTTATTCAATGTAGTTCCTCAGAAAGAATGAAATATTATTTTTTATATTAATATATAATTAATATATATTTTAATAAATTTTTCATCCATATTCAATTTCAATAGTTATTAAATAATAAATAAATAGGATAGTTTTAGTAAAGTAAACTTTCATAAATCAAACTTAGTATATTATTTATAAGTTCGAATGGAATTTCTCTTGTTTGATTTTTTATAATCCACTGGATCCATAAATTTCGACATATTTTAGAAATTGAAGCTTTCGCAATTATGTTTATCAACTAATTCAAGTAATATTTATATTTTTTATTTTTGGTAAGAGTTGTATAATAATTTTATTAAATAATTGAAAAGGTAATTATTAATGGAAAGAAAAATGAGGAAAATATTGATATTACTTATCTTATGTATTTTTTTATTTATTATGCCGAATATTTCGGGTTTATCCTATAACTCTGATTCCCCTATTTGGGCTAGTGGCACATTCTCAGGTAAGTGGGGTTTAAGAGAATATGATTTCTTTGCAGATATTTTTGATGGTGATAATGGAAATGGTATGGTAGAATATGAAATAGGGGAATTATCAGGTTTTTATGGTAAGATTTTTAGTAACTTATATATCATTCAAGGTGAATTTTATCCATACGGTAATCAATCAAGGATTTCAAATATTTCGGGTATTTGTTATGGACATTTGCTAGGTGGCAGGATAGGGGATATCTATGTAGATATTGATGCTTATGATATTGAACTTGGGGAAGCAAATTATGGGGCTTATGGAGATTTTAATGAAACAGGTTTTAATTGGAGAGTAATGTTAAATACAGGACCCACTTTTTATCTAAAGGGAGAATTCTTAAAATTTTAATTGTTAATACAATTCAAAAAATCATTTTTTTAGGTCTTTAATCCAATAATTATAATTGAATTTTTTTTTAATTTGATATAATTTCCTTCATCAATTCCAATTAAATTACCACATGAACATCTAATATTTTTTTTATCCACCTTGCTAGAATTTTCAACAATTCTATCCTTCCAACAATGCAATAATCTTCCTTTTCCTATTTTTATATATTTGAATATCTTTTTATTACATTTTGAGCATTTTATTATCATATAGGATCATTAGTTAATAAAGAATATTTATTAATGCTATATAGAGTCATGATTGTAAAATTTTGTGTGGAATAAACTATATTGATAGATATTTATGATAAATTTTAATTAAAAAATATTATACGATATTAAATGTAAAAATCGATGATTTATTTGTATTATTTGCTGTGTCAAATACTTCAATCCAATAAGTAATATTTTCTCCTGTTCGAAAGTTACCTAATTCAATTCCATAAATAGGATCATTTGGTATATTTTGTATGTCATCTTCTATATGTCTTTCTTGAGGTGGAAAATCACCGTATCTAAACATCTCCTTTCGGATTGGTCCTGATCCATTATCATAGTATATTATAACTTTTTTTATTGAAAAGGGACTTTCTGTTGTTACGTTACTATAGATTTTTATGTTACTGGTGTTTGTTGGATTTTCAGGTTTTATGAATAATGAGTTTATTGAAGGTTTAAAATTTGTTTTTGACTCATTTATTATTATTGTTATTTCTTCAATTTTTGTTGATCCGAAAAAATCATATGCTTTCATTTTGATTAAATGTTCTCCGGTTGTAAGATTATCTGTCTGAATGATGTAAAACCATTCTTCTTTTTCATCTAATATAATCGGAGGATTTTCATCAATTATTAGTTCTATCTTATCTAACTTATAATTATCAGAGGCTTTACCATTAATATTAATAAAATCTTTTTCAAATATTTCCATATTTTCTGGATTTGTTATTTCTATAATTGGGGGTGTTTTATCAATGAGCGTTACATATATTGAATCATTGTTCTTCTCGTTAGTAGTGCTGATTAAATATTTACCAGGCATCATATTTTTTGTATCCCAATAATATTGCCATTTATCATTTTGAGTTTTGATAATTTCAGTTTTATTGTCAATAGTTATTTCTAGTGAGTCGCTTGTTGATATTCCACTAATATTTACTCTTGTTCCAATGTTATATGAAGGTTCTTCAAAAATATCTGTTGTAGGATTTGAAATTTTAATACTGTTTATATCCTCTGATGTTTCAATATTTATCTCATAATCTAATACAACATTTGTTATTTGTGCATTATTTCTAAAGATAATATAGTAATTTTTTTGATTGAAACTGAAATTTATATCAGCTTTCTGTGTTTCTTTGAAGTAGTAACAATTGAATTTTTTCCCACTTTGATATAATTTAAAATTTTCCTCATCTACTATATATAAATCAATAATTCCTTGAAAGTAATATGTTCCAATATCGCCAGTTATTATGTTTCTCTGTAATTGATATGCAGTTAGATTAAATATTAAATTACAATCATAATTTCCATTTATTTCATCTAATAACTTATGCTCTGGAATTTTATTTGAAAAATCATTAAAACGAATGTTATAAGTTATATCCTTAGTTTCGGATAATGTTTTAATTCTATTAAATCTTGATAATGGCCATGGGTATCTTATATCTGTTTTTTGTATAAGAAAGATATATTCATCATTTTTTCCAAGTTCAAATTGACATCTGCCATTTGTATCCGTATAATTCCAAATTGATATTTGTGATGCATCTATTACTTCATCCGCCCCATCTATTATTTCTTGTAATTTATCGTAAATCCTAGTTAATATGATTCCTTTAAATATTTCTGGTATTTTATCCCAGATTTTATTAATAATTTCTGAAAAATATTCTTTATACCATGTAATATCCTTAAGTCCTTTTACAAGTACGGTTACAATTGCCCCATCAACAGGATTATTATATCCATCAACAATATTGAATTCTACAGTTATTCTATCCTCTGGATGAAGGTATCTTGAGGTGACCTCATATATGGAACTATCTCCATTCCATGCCCATATTGAAGACATATCTTTACCCCAGCCATCAGTGTACATATAAGGATTGTTAACGGCTCCATCAAGATGATACCATCCTCGCTCATAAAATTCACACCAAACATGATCCTCTGCATAATTCATTATACCATTTATTGGATTCAATGCAGTTCTATGAGCTGCTGCTACTATTTTCTGGGTTTCACCACAATATCCTGTATGCTCATGTGCAATTATATTTGGTTGTCCTGATCTATTACCAATAATCTCATATCTAATTGTATTTGCAACCCAATCACCGATAGCTTTAATTTCTGTGTTATATAAGAAAGAGTTTCCATCCCAGAGATAGTTAATATCCTCTAATTTTTCCTTAATTAATGTATGTCCAACATCATTATGATAAAAAAAATATTCCCTCCATGTTTTCTCATAAATAAACATAGGTTCTTCTCTATTTATCCTTGGATGAACAATATACCAATAATAGATATCTATAGGATATTCATATTGTTTGACAGTATTATTTTCTAAAACCTTGTATCGAATTGTTGAATAATAATTTCCATCTCCTTCATCGTAGTCGATAATATCAGCATATTTAAGATATGTATCAATCTGATAAAGAAATCTCACATTATCCTCAATAACCTTACTTGATGGAATATTTCCAAGTGGAGAATGTGCTATTGAAAAAGCTATTTCATCAGTGTATCTTAGATCACTATTTAAAATAAGATTTACATAATCATTTGAATTGTTAATATTTTTGATTTGTTGAATTAGTTTTCTTTGAATCCAAATAGGTGATTTTATTACTGCATTTATTTCTCTTTCAGTTAAACCAGTTATCTCAGGTTGAATTTCTTCTTTTTCTAATATTTTTTGCTGCGAGTTAAATTTAATATAATAATCTGAACCTGCTGGTATTTCTATTTGATTTTTTTCATTTTCAATTATATTTGTATTTAATTTATTTGGAATTGATGCAAATGCCATTCCATGTAATCCTATAGAAAAGGTGAGAATTATGATAATTATTGTAAAAATCTTATTTTTTTGATTTTTTATTGATAATCCCCCTTGAATTTCATTATATCATATGAGCTTTATAGTTAAAAAATATTATTAAAAAATAATTATTTTATAATAAATATTTATATGATGGTCTATAATTTATTCTAAATTCTGAATATTTTTTCATTTTTTTCAAAATCTTTATTGTTTTCTGATGTGGAAATCCTGTATTTTTCAATCATTTCCTTTATTTTTTTACTATCCCATGTTTTTACATTATTTTTAATTGCTAATTCAATTGCATTTTTTGTAAAAAAACTACTTGCAATAATCATTGCATTATCACAATAATAGTGTTCTTTTGCTTTTAGTACGTCATTTATATCTTTTTCTTTGACAAAATCAAGAAAACTTTTTGCTTGAACTGCTGTTTTTTCCCCTAGTTTTTCTATAATTAGATCTGCGCCACTATCGCCACTTATTTTAGTGTTATTTACTTTGTATTTCATTAATGTAAATAATTCTTTTAGAAAATTTTCAAATTCTGATGCACTCATTTCTTCAATATCAATTAGTTTATGGTCATTTATTTTATATAATTCATTTTCAAATCCATTGATTTTCATGAATTTCTTTCTTTTTTTAATTAATGAATTTAATTCATCACTGTCAAATTTTTTTTCATTTAATAATTTTTTAAATAGTGGCAATATTTTTCTGTCATATTCATCAAAATGTTTTAAAAAAGCATCTGTAAAATCTTCGATTGTTTCAGGATGTTCTGATAATATTATTTTTTTTAGGTTATTATATTGATTTAATTTATCTTCTTCTCCTTTTTTGTTAAATAATTTAAATAAAAGATGTGATAAATCTTTTTTTGAGACATCTAGTTTATATTTTAGTGTTAATAAATCATAGAGATTCTTAAATTCATCTATAGGATCATCATATTTTTCAACATAATTTCTTATGACATCCCATATATTTTTTGATTTGATTTGTTTTTCAAGTCTATCTATGTTTAAGTTTGTTAATTTTTTATTTTCATACATCTCATTTAGGATATTTAATAGGCTTAATTTTGTGGAATATATATCATATTTTTTATTTAATGCTATAATTAAATTTTCGATACAATCCCATTTATTTTCATATTGATCAACATATTTATCAATGAGTCCCCATGCAGATTTTTCTGTTATTTCATCGCGTAAAGTTAAGATGTTTTGATCATTTTTTTTAATGTCTTTATTTATTATGTCTTCCCTTTTTTGCTCATCTGCACATTTTGTATGGTAATAATTATCAACATATTTTTTTGCGAAGCCAAATCTTATCTTCTTATTACATTTATTACATATTTTTGCCAATTTCTCTCCTCATCACTAATTATATTCAAATTATTTCTCAGATTAAATATTTATCTATATAATTTACATCATAAATTCATAAAAAATTAACAGAATCTGATAAAACATTCAAAGAAATGTTTAGTCCATTTATTAATCAAGTTTTAAATAAAGAGTATACGTCTGTATATCAAACTTGTTCTTCTTGCAGATATTACGATGTTTGGTTATCTTTTCTTCGTGTTTGGAAGAGGATAAATAAACTATTTTGTAACAATAGTCACAATAATCTAATAATTTTTATATTTTGAACAAATATGTTAAAAAAAAATTTATTAACATAATCAGATATTTAATCTTTGGAGATAAATAATAATGAGAAAAAAAATATTCATTACCATAATAATTTTTTTTATATTAATAATACCGATAAACGTATTATCTATAAAAACTGATTATAAATATATCAATACAACGGAATATAGGTGTTTAGAAAAAAATATTTTAGAAAATATTATAGAATTTCCTTCAAGATATCATGAATTATCAGAAAAAAAATATTCACAATCAATAAATAATCTTGTTATATCATTAATTCAAAAAATAGATGAGAACACTTATCTTGGTTATTTAGAAAATCTTACCTCATTTGGACCTAGAGTAACATCAACTCAAGAATGTGATGATTCCGCTGAATATATTTATAATGAGTTTGAAAAACTTGGTCTTGAAACAAGATACCATGAATGGTCAAATAATTATCTATATGGTAAAAATGTAGAGGCAACTTTGGAAGGATCTGATGATAATAGTGATGAAATCTACATAATTTGCGCTCATTATGATACAATTGAAGATTGCCCAGGTGCTGATGATGATGGATCAACTGTTGCTGCTATTTTAACAGCAGCTAAGTTTATGAGTTTATATTCATTTAATCATACAATTCGATTTGTAGCATTTTCTGGAGAAGAGCAGGGTCTATATGGTAGTAGATATTATGTCCAGGAAGCAGTTGAAAATAATGATAAAATAATAGCTGCTTTAACTGGTGATATGATAGGTTTTGCTATAACTGTGGAAGATGAAAGCATAATTAAATTATATGAGAATGATGAATCTGAATGGTTAGCTGAATTCACAGTTGATATAAATCAAGAATATAATGAATATATTAATTTAGAAATAATGCGTAGTGGATATATAGAGGCTAGCGATCATAGCCCATTTTGGGAGGCTGGTTATAATGCAATATTATATTCAGAATATAACTTCAATGATTATTTTCATTCACCACAAGATACAATTGAGAACATGAATATACCATATGCAACAAAGGCTACTAAATTAATTATTGCAACATTAGCCGAATTATCTGAAATCTCTGAATCAAAAAATGCACCTTTAAAACCAAAAACACCGTCAGGCCCTATAAATGGTAAAATTGGAGAAGAATACCACTATACTTCTTCAACAACAGATTTTAATGGAAATGTTCTATATTATTATTGGGATTGGGGGGATGGTATGAATAATGACTGGATTGGACCATATAACTCAGGTGATGAAGTAAATATATCTCATGTCTGGGATGAAAGAGGATCTTATTCAATTAAAGTAAAAGCAAAAAACGATGAAGGATATGAAAGTCAATGGTCAGATCCATTAACAATAAGCATGCCAAGAAATAATCAATATTTTAGAACAATTCTGATAAATATTATCTTGAAGTTAAGATATTTTTAGGATTTTATTTTTCATTAATACCCTACTATTATTTATTACCACATTATGGGTTAATTTTAAATACTATGAAAAATCAAAGTGATTTCCTAATATCATCAATTAATATCATAAGGTTAGGTTTAAGATTACCGAGTATATCATAGGGTTTATCACCGTAATCATGCCCCGGGTAAACAATTAAACTATCAGATAATGTCATAATTTTATTTTTTAAAGTATAATACATAATATGTAAATCTCCACCCGGTAAATCAGTTCGACCGCAGTCTCCTATAAAAAGAGTATCACCCGTTAAAATTACTTTATCATCAACGATAATGCATATTCCTCCAGGGGTATGACCTGGTGTTAAAATAAATTCTAAATTTATTTCATCTATTTTTAATTTATCTCCATCATTTACAAAGATATCAATATCGACATCTATTTTTTCTTCATCCTCTTTTGATGCTATTACCTTTACTTTTGGATAATACTTTTTTACAGAATTTAAACCATAAGAATGATCACTATGATGATGAGTAATTATGATATAAATTAAGGTTAAATTATTATTTATGATAAACTTTATTGTCTTTTCTGGCTCAAATCCGGGGTCAACAATAGCAGCTAAATTATTTTTTTTTGAATATATAATATAGCTAAAGTTATCAGATCCAATTCGAATTTGTTTTAATTCCAAATAAAACACCTTATACTGCTTTTTTTTATTTTTTTATGTAATGTTTTGTTAATTATTGAAATTTATCTAAATAAAAAAAGAGTTAAGTATAATTTCATATATAATAAGTTATAATGAGCAGATATGATAGTAGTTTTAGAGAGCCCCCTTGGGTGATGGGGTCTCCGAAGGAAGTGATGGATTGGATGGAGGCATCAAATCCAAAAAAAAGGGATAAAAAAGAGGATGATTTTGATAAGAAATATCTAAATAATCTACATGTAAAATTTGATTTTGATGTAAATCATAAAATAATTGATAATAAAGATTTTTTTTCAAGAATATTTAAAAAGAAAATCGTTGAAGAGGATTTCGATCTTATTTCTTCAGCTAAAATAATTTTAAGAGGTTTATCTAAAGCAAAGTTTCATAATACTTCAAAAATTATGGTTGATAATATAATACTATATGATCATCCTGAGAAAAAATCTGATTTGAAGAAAACAATAAAGATAGTTGATGATTTTATTGAAGAATTAAAAATTGGTAAATCAGTTGAGATTACTGCTTTATTTGATGATGTAGTTAAATGTAATGCAATAATTAATATTAAAAAAATTCATCGTTTAGATGAACATTCAGTTGATATTCAGATAAAAGGAAAGATACGGAAAGAAATTTATCATACTTTTTTAAATTATTTAAAGGAGAAAATTGGTTTTAAAGAATAAATAATAATTTTTTTTTATTTGATAGGATGGTATTTGCCTGCTATATAGAAGGTTGGTCCAACAATTCCCATAAGTCTATAGTAAAAATGTGTCTCATTTCTAAATCCAATTCCAACCATTCCTGCATATTTTTCTGTTGAAATATTTCCAATTACTCCAATTAGAAATGGTCCTGCTATTTTTCCCCCTATGAATAGTTTTGGGGTTTTTTCATCATTTTCTGCAATTACTCCAGCGAAACGTCCTTTGAAATCATTTTGACAATAACCAACTGTAATTCCTTTATAATCCTCAGGCTGGCCATTCTGATTTGTTAATCCAACAACACCATAAAAATAATTAGATGCCCATTCAGGGGGATCAGATAGATAATTTTGATATTTGTTATCTGAAATTTTATCTATATTTACTGCAGAGGTCATTGGTATTATGAGAATAGCAAAAACTGCTGCTGTTAAAAAGATTTTTTTTCCAATCATAAAATCCATCTCTTTTAGGATTTGAAATCAATGTTTTAACATTTATAGATTGTTATTAGTCATTCGTCTGATGTCGAAAAATATATTGAATTTTATTTTATTTATGATATTTTAGAGCAACTAATGAATCTAATAAGTCAGATATCCATTGATTTGGTACTTTATCATAATAATCCTTTTTATCATCTTCAATTGTCCATGATCTTTCACAGACATAAAGATTTACACCTATATGATTCCATAGCGCATCTAATAATCTATTAACGTTAAATTCAGGTCTATGGCTACATAGTTCAATTGTGAATGCTATTATTTCATGTTCTCCATAAAGCCAATTTTCAGAGGATCCTGGTGTTCCAAAAAGTTGTGGTAAGAAATATTCTCGTTCACCATATTGCCCATAGATTTTAAGTTCATATTTGTTAATCCTGGACATGTTATATCCTATTGATCTGAATAATTTTTCATGAGGTGTACGACTGCTACTATGCATCCATGGGAAAATCATCCATTCTCCATAATCATGATATGATAAGGAAATGCTTATATTGTGAGTTTCAACAAAGTTTTTCACTGCTTGTGTTTCTATTTCAGAGAAAGCTTCTTCTCCTCTATAAACCCATGTATTCTCATCTGTTATGTATTCGTAATAATATTTATCAGGGAAAAAATCTGGATAATACCATGCATATCCATAGTTCCTATTCAAATCAACTCCATATGAAGTTATTACGTCACTTGTTCCATCAGGTCCATAATTTGGTTCCCTATTTTTCCTCCACTCATATTCTACTCCATCCGGGTTTATCATTGGAATTATATAAATCTCAGTTTTTTCCAGTACCTCTCTGATTCTATCCTCTGATGGATCCTCATCTAATAAACCATCATCATCGTTATCAATGCCATCGATTATATCCTCATTAATCAAACCATCATTATCATCATCGGTATTTTCCATATTGTATTTATCGCAAACATGTTTAATAAAATAAATTGGTACTTCGAAGCTTGGTCTTTCGTCGCCATGATGTGCACCCATAAGTAGAACTTCTGGTTCATCCTCTTCAACATTTACATTATCAGATAATTTAACCATCCAAATATCTCTACCCTCATAGGTTACTCCAATTGAAGTAAGGGACATAATATCTGGATTATTTGTTGCCAGCTCATTTAATACTTGAGTCATTGATGAATAATTATAATATTCATAAGGTATTGTAACATTTACGCCCCTATATTCAACGTTATTTATTGTGCTGTTACCAGCTGGTATAATTGTAATAATTAATATAAAACTCGTTAGTAATGCTATACTATTTTTTTTAAACATCAATTTGTCCCCTTAAAGTAAAATAACCATAGTTAAATAACCATTTAATTATATAAATATATGTAATACATAAATATAAATTTTTTTTTTAATAAAAATAAATTTTAACTATGGAAATCTATATAAAATACAGTTATTTACCCGTAATTACAATTGAAGAAAAACAAGATCATCCCATTTTAGTTTTTTATAAAAAACTTTTGGAAATATTTTTGTTTTATTTCTTTTGTGATAAAGAAAACTCCAAAAAAATATTAGGAGGTAATAAAAATGAATGGAACCGTAAAATGGTATAACGCAAGAAAAGGATATGGGTTCGTAGAAGGTGAAGACACAAAAGATGTCTTTGTACATAGATCAGCAGTGCCTATGGGAATCTTCCTTAAAGAAGGGGATAAAGTCGAATTTGAAATAGAAGATTCAGATAAAGGACCTAAAGCTGTTAATATTAAGAAGTTATAAATAAAATTTAATTTAAGTATTACATTTAATCTGAATGTAATAATTTTTTATCTCATTTAATATTTCAAAGGGGACTCATTTTTCCCCACCTAATAATTTTTTTTAATTACAATTACTTAATTCATTTTTTGTTTTTTGGGAGATAAATTACTTAAATAAGTCAAGGATTAGCGCAATCTAATAGGGATCTATTATGAAATGTTTTGTAACTGGTGGAGCAGGTTTTATTGGAAGTCATCTTGTTGATAAATTAATTGAAAAAAATTATGATGTTACTGTCTTTGATAATTTAAGCTCGGGTAAAAAGGAATTTATTGAGCATCATATGAAGAATGATAAATTCAGATTTGTTAATGCTGATTTGCTTGATAAAAACGTTTTATCTGATGAGATAAAAGATAATGATGTTGTTTTTCATATAGCTGCTAATCCTGATGTTAGACTTGGCGCTAAAAAACCTGATATTGCTATAAAAGATATTATTGCAACTTATAATCTGTTAGATTCAATGCGTGAAAATGATGTTAAAAAAATTGTTTTTTCCTCAAGTAGTACGATTTATGGGGAGACACCCGCCTTTCCTTTAAAAGAGGATTATGGGCCGCTTCTGCCTATATCTGTTTATGGTGCTGCTAAACTTGCGTCTGAGGGTCTTATAAGCTCTTTCTGTCATTCTTTTGATATGCAGGGTTGGATTTATCGTTTTGCGAATGTTGTTGGAGTGAGAGGTACTCATGGAGTGTTAGTTGATTTTATTAACAAGCTTAGGAAAAATCCTAAAGAGCTTGAGATACTTGGTGATGGGCGTCAGAGGAAACCATATCTTTATGTAACTGAATGTGTAGATGGTATAATATTTGGTTTTAAAAAATCAAATGATGAAATAAATTTTTTCAATCTTGGCTGTAATTCTACAACAGATGTAACTCGTATTGGAGAGCTTGTTACTGATGAGATGAAACTTGAAAATGTGAATTTTAGCTATACGGGTGGTAAACGTGGTTGGAAGGGTGATGTCCCTCATTTCCAGTTTGATATAAGTAAAATTGAAAAACTTGGGTGGACTCCGAATCTGGAATCAGATGAAGTAGTTAGGAAGGCTATTAAGGATCTTCTTAAAAGCGGTTTTTAACTGATTTTTTATTTTTTTTCTCATAATCTTTTTATACATGGGAATTGAATCGCGTTTTGATGAAGAAAGAATTTCCTGGCCATATTTTCAAAGCTTATGATGTTAGAGGTATTTATCCATCTGAACTTGATGAGGATCTTGCCTATAAAACTGGTAGAGCTTTTGTAACTTTACTTAAAGATGAATATAAATCTAAAGAAAAACTTAGGATAGTAGTATCATCTGATATGCGTGTTTCATCACCAGATTTAAAGAAATCATTGATGGAAGGGCTTATTGATCAGGGAGTTGATGTTATTGATATAGGTCTTGCATCTACTCCTACTTTTTATTTTGCAGTAGCGTATTATGGATATGATGGAGGAGTGATTGTATCTGCATCTCATAATCCTAAGGAGTATAATGGTTTTAAGTTTGTTAGAAGAAATGCTAGAGCTGTTAGTAAGGAAACAGGGATTTATTTAATCAGGGATCTTGCTGAAAAAAATGAGTTTCAAAAATTTAAAAAAGGAATTATTACAAATAGAGGGAATGTTTTAGATGATCAATTAAAACATGATATGAAGTATGCTAACATATGTGGAATTAAGGACTTTAAAATCGTACTTGATCCTGCTAATGCTATGGGCATCCAATATCTTGAAGCTGTTTTTTCAAAGATACCTGGAGAAATTATTAAAATGAACTTTGAATTAGATGGAACATTCCCTGCACATCAGGCTGATCCTCTTCAGGATGAGAATGTTGTTGATTTAAAAAAACGAGTATTGAAAGAAAAGGCAGATCTTGGTATAACCACTGATGGTGATGGGGATAGGATCTTTTTTGTTGATAATAAAGGAGAAATAGTTCCTCCTTATATTCTTAGAGGGTTACTAGCTAAAATATTTCTTAGAGATAAACCTGGTTCATTTATTTGTTATGATATTAGACCTGGTAGGATAACAAGAGATATTATAATTGAAAATGGTGGTAAACCTGTTATAACCCGTGTTGGTCATTCTCTTATAAAAGAGAAGATGATAGAAGTAGATGCTTTTTTTGCTGGTGAATCAAGCGGTCATTTCTTCCTAAGATTTGATGAGGGTTATTATGAAGCACCTATTGTTGTTATTCTAAAAATACTTGGGGAATTATCCTTTTCTGGTAAATCTTTTTCAGATTTAATTAAGCCTTATAGGAAATATTATCATTCAGGTGAGATTAACTCATCAGTAAGTGATAAAGATGGTGTGATGAAGAAATTAGCTGAGACTTTTAGTGATGCAAATGATATCAATTACCTGGATGGTCTTACTGTTGAATATGATGATTTTTGGTTTAATGTCCGTCCATCTAATACTGAACCTCTTTTAAGACTTAATCTTGAAGCTAAGACAAATAATAAGATGATTGAAATGAGGGATAAAATGCTAGCAATAATTCGAGAAAAACCCCTAGATTAAAGCAATTAATTAAGTTATATTAAAAAAATACGATAACCTTTAAATTTATCTTTAATATAGTCACACCTGATGAATATATCTATTATTGGAACTGGATATGTTGGACTTGTATCTGGCACATGTTTTTCAAAATTCAATCACAATGTAATTTGTGTTGATATTGATAATGAGAAAATCAAGAAAATAAATAAAGGAATATCCCCGATTTATGAAGAAGGTCTTGATGATCTTATAAAGAAATATAAAAAAAATATCAAAGCTTCAACAGATTACAAGTCATCAATAAATAATACTGATATTACATTTATCTGTGTTGGAACGCCTTCAAATGAGGATGGGAGTATTGATCTAAAATATGTGAAAGAATCAGCTAAAGGCATTGGTGAAATACTAAAAACTAAAAATAATTATCATGTGGTTGTAGTAAAAAGTACTGTTTTACCCGGGACTACAAGGGATATTATTTTACCTATCCTTGAAAAATATTCTGGTAAAACGGCGGGGGTTGATTTTGGAGTTGCTATGAACCCTGAGTTTTTAAAAGAAGGTGTTGCTGTTTATGATTTTCTTAATCCTGATAGAATTGTCATTGGATCAAATGATAAGAAAACAAGTGATATCCTAAGGAATCTATACATGGATTTTACATGCCCGATAATTGAGACTTCACTTTCAGCTGCTGAGATGATAAAATACGCGAGTAACTGTTTTCTTGCTACAAAGATATCTTTTATTAATGAGATTGGGAATATGTGTAAAAAACTTGGTATAGATACTTATGATGTAGCAGATGGAATGGGACTGGATAAAAGGATTGGACGTGCTTTTCTAGATTCAGGTATAGGATGGGGTGGTAGTTGTTTTCCTAAGGATTTAGATGCTCTCTTATCATGGTATAGGGAAAAAAATGAGGATGCAAGAATAATTCAGAGTACTATAGATGTTAATGATTATCAACCTTTGAAGCTTATAGATTTATTGAAAAAACATTTACCTGATTTAAAAGGAAAAACAATAGGTGTTCTTGGCCTTGCTTTTAAACCTGAGACGGATGATATACGTGAAAGTAGAGCCATACAAGTAATAGATAAACTACAAAAAGAGGGAGCCTATGTGAAAGCATATGATCCTAAGGCAATGGATAATTTTAAAAAACTATTTCCAAATGTTAATTATTGTGATAAAGCAGAGGATGTATTAGATTCAGATGCGATTCTTATAGCAACTAAATGGGATGAATTTAGAGGATTGGATTATAACGGAAAAATCGTGATTGATGGGAGGAAACTTGATGAATCCAGAACTGCGAGGATATATGAGGGAGTGTGTTGGTAGATATGAAAATTAAAAAAGCTGTTATACCAGCAGCTGGTCTTGGAACAAGATTTCTACCTGTGACTAAATCAATGCCAAAGGAGATGCTCCCCATAATTGATACTCCTTCAATTCATTATGTAATAAAAGAAGCTATAAATTCCGGTATTGATGATGTTATAATAATTACTGGCAGAGGTAAACGTGCAATTGAGGATTTCTATGATGAATCCCCTGAACTTGAAATGAGGTTAAGAAAAGATAAAAAAGATGATCTACTGAAAATTGTAAAGGATATATCTTCACTTGTTAATGTTTATTATATACGTCAGAAGGAACCCCGTGGTCTTCCTGATGCTATTAGTAAGGCAGAGAAACATGTAGATGATGAACCTTTCGCAGTATTACTTGGTGATGATATAATAAAGTCAAAAATACCATGTATTAAACAACTTATTGATGCTTCAAATAAACTTGAATCCTCTGTCATTGCTGCTCAAGAAGTCCCAATTAGTAAAATAAGTAGTTATGGGTCAATTGATTGTAAGAAAATTGAATCTGATCTGGAAAATGACATATATATGATTGAGGATATTGTAGAGAAACCTAAGCCCAAGGATGCACCTTCAAATATTGCTGCCGTAGGAAGATATGTCTTTACCCCTGAAATTTTTGATTGTATTAAAAAAACAAAACCAGGAGTTGGAAATGAACTTCAGATAGCAGATTCAATAAAGATTCTCATGGAGACCCAAAAGGTTTATGCTTCTAAATTCAAGGGGAAAAGATATGACATTGGTGATAAATTTGGTTATATCCAGGCAATTATCGATTTCTCCTTAGAAAATAAAGAAATCGGAAGAGAAGTAAATGATTATATAAAAAAAATAATCAAATAAAAAAAAAATTATTTATTGTAAAAAACCTTGATATTTTCTATTATATAGTCTAACTGTTCTTTTGATAATTCAGGATATATTGGTATTGATAATATTTCATCTGCAAGTTTTTCAGAAATAGGGAAATCTCCTTTTTTATGCTCAAGTTTTTCATATGCTGGTTGAAGATGCAAAGGAATTGGATAATGTATTCCTGTGTTTACTCCATTTTCTTTTAGATATTGCATTAGTTCATTTCTTTTTTTAACTCTTATCTCATACATGTAGTAAACATGTTTAGCATGTTCTTTTTCAATGGGCAGTTCAATATTTTCTGGTAGATTATTATCATAGTATTTTGCATGTTTTCTCCTTTGATCAGTCCATTTATTCAGATGAGGTAGTTTAGCGTTGAGTATCGCTGCTTGAAGTGCATCAAGTCGGTAATTGTATCCCTCTATTTTATGCTCATATTTTTCTGTACGCCCATGATTAACAAGAAGCCTCATTTTTTCAGCTATTTCATCATTATTTGTAACTATTGCTCCGCCATCACCAAAGCATCCTAGGTTTTTTGCTGGGAAGAAACTATAACTCGCTATATCCCCATAATATCCTGGCTGATTGCTATCCCATTCCGCAGCATGAGCCTGTGCAGAATCTTCTATAACGAAAATCCCGTGTTCATCTGCTATTTCACGTATTCTCTTCATATCAGGCATCTGGCCATAAAGATGAACAACAATTATTGCTTTTGTCTTTTGATTAATTGATTTCTCAAGCATATCAATATCAATAAGAGATGTATCTTCATCTACATCGACGAATTTTATTTTACAACCTATATAAGATATGCATTCTGTTGTTGCAATAAAAGTATTTGGAACGGTTATTACCTCATCACCCTTATTTAATTCAGCTCCAATAAGAGCTAGATGAACCGCTGTAGTTCCACTTGAACATCCAATCACATGTTTTGCATGGGCAAATTTAGCAAAATTATCTTCAAAATTCTTTAGATATTTACCCATTATAAATGAGGTGTTATCTATTACTTCATGTATAGCATCATCAATTTCTTTTTTTATTGAATTATAATTTGCTTTTAAATCAACAAGTGGAATATTCATAAATTTCACCATTTGTAAGCTTCTTCACCATTTGGATATCTCAGATTTTTAGTATCATTAATTATTGTTATAGGGTTTCCAACTGCAACCTTACCATCTGGTATATCTTTATTTACTAGGCTTCCTGCACCAATAAGAACATTTTCTCCTATTTTTACTCCTGGCAGGATTGTGGTATTAGCACCAATTATCGCTTTTTCCTCTATAGTGATTCCTTCTAGGAATTCTTTTGATTTTAGAGAATTAGGATATCTTGCATTTGTAAGAACAACATTTGGACCTATCCAGCAGCCTTTCTTAATAGTGCAGTATTCAGGTATGAATACTTGAGAGTGAAGTCTTACATTGTCCTCAATCTTTGTTTTAAATTCAATAACTGTTTTTGTACCTATGCTAACATTATTTCCTATGATGTTTTCCTCACGAATGTTAACATTATTTCCTGTTTGAAAATTATCCCCAATTTTATTACCTGCATAAATGACAGAATGTGATCTAATTAAAGTATTATTTCCAATAATTGTTTCAAGCTCTCCTTCATTTCTTTTCATTGGGGGTATACCTATTATACAATAATCTTCTATTGTAACATTTTCCCCTAATAATGTGTTTTTTAATATTTTTACTGTATCTGATATATTGCTCATTTTATCTCCATCTCCTTTCCAGTTTCAGCTGATTTAATACTCAATTCACATATCCTAGTTGTATAGTACTCCTCTTCTCCAATGTTTTCTGTTTCAATAAGTCCTTTATTGTTTTTACCATCAACTAAATTAATGAAATATTTTAGTTCATCTTTTAAGGGTTCATTAATTTTGATGTCTTCAATGATAGGATCTTTTCTTTGAATTTCTTCGTTTGTAACGATAAGTGGATATCTTATCACTTTTTGGTTAAAAAAGTCTACATATATTTTTTCTTTCTCAGCAATTATCCACATATCTCGTTTTTTTTCTGGATGAGTGCAACTTACTTCTATTGTGGCAAAAAAATCTTTATAATCAAGTAAAATAATTGCTGAATCTTCATATTTTTCTGATATTAGATTTTTTTTTTTCGCAAATACAGTGGAAGGTCTTTTATTTGTGATATAATTTAAAATATCCATTGGATGTATCCCAAGGTTTAGTATTGCCCCTGAATCTCCTCTTGGTGGTTTTGTTGAGTGAATATATCTACAGGTAATGTATTGTATTTCTCCAATTTCTTTTATGAGTTTTTGTACTTTTTTTATTGAGTTATTAAAGCGAAATAGATAGCCTACCGATAATATGAGATCTTTTGATTCAGCTATTTGTACTAATTTTTTACTCTCTTCTGAATTTATTGCTATTGGTTTTTCTACAAGTACATGTTTACCTAATTTTAAACAATCTACTACAATTTGATAATGCGAATTAGTTGGAGTTGATATTATTACTGCATCAATTTCTTTCAATAGTTTTCTATAATCATTATAATAATTTATTCTATATGTCTCTGCTATTTCTTTCTTATTTTCGTCTATGTCTGAAATACCTATAAGTTCGCAATCTATTTTCGATAATGATCTGAGATGATTTTTACCCCATTTACCAATGCCAATAATTCCAATTTTAACCATGATAGAAGTCCTTTATATGGAGATATTATTTAAATTATAGCTTACTATAAAAAATTCCTCTAATAAAGCCTAGACCATATCCTGCATGTATTAAAAAATAGAATAAAATGCTTGATATCACAATACTTGGTTTTTTTGTAGTCTGTAATGAACTGATTATAGATAACAAAATATATGATAAAACAATTAATGAAATAAACCATATCGGTAATATTTGGAATATTGCAAGAATTGTCAAAAGAATTATTCCAGCGATAAAACCTGGGCCTATTAGATGTATTATTTTAAGAGTATTTGGGTGTTTTTTAATCATTTTAGCTCTAGCTATCCCATATCTATACATTTGACGAAAAAGGGATTTAATGGTATTTCTTTTGAAATGAAATACTTTTGTTTCAGGAGTAAATAAAATTTTATAACCTGCTTTTTTAAGTCTTAAATCCAATTCAGCATCTTGACCACACCAAAATTCAGGATCAAAATTACCGACATCATTTACAGGTTTTTTTCTATAACATGCAAACGATATATGATCAGAATATCTTTCATCTTCAAATTCTGCATTTTGTACGAAAAGATTTTTACCACCCATAAAACTTGAAAATGCTGTTCCAGATACTTTGCCGATATAATTTTGTTTCTCAGGTGAAATATTAGAACAACCTACAGCTACAATTTTTTGCGAACTATTTAATAGTTTCAAAGCTAGGATTTCAAGTAGATTTTCTTTTGCAGTAACATGACCTGAATAGTTCATTAGCATATCACCAGTTGAATTCTCGATACAAATATTTCTACCTATTGAAGTGTTCCCAGTTGGATTATCCATTAATTTAAGGTTTTTATTATTTCTAGCATATTCAAGAATTATCTCATGTGTTTTATCTTTTGAAGGACCTTCTGCTATTAAAATCTCAATTTTATCTTGCGGGTATTTCAAATTAAGTATGGAATCGATACATTTCTTGATTGTTTTTTCTTCGTTTAATACGGGGATAATAAATGATACTTTGGGATAATCTTTTTCTTTCATGATTTAATGTCGAATAATATAGTTCAATATTTAAGTTTGGTTGATTATAATTAAATTTATGGAAAAATAGATGATATTAATGGAAAAAAATGGAAATAAATCACTAACGGAAAAAATAAGTGTTATCATTCCTTCTTGTAACAGAAGTTCTTATCTTTCACGTGCAGTTAAATCTGTTATTAATCAGAATTATGACAATGTTGAGATAATTATTATAAATGATGCTTCAACTGATGATACTAAAGAGATGGTTGCATCTTTTAAGTATAAAAATATAGTCTATATTGAAAACAAAGTTCGAATGGGTGCAAATTATTGTAGAAATATGGGTTTGAAAAAAGCATCTGGCGAGTTTATTTCATTTTTGGATGATGATGATTATTTTTCTGAAATTGACAAAATTGAACAACAGTTAAATATTTTTAAATCCAATAAAAAAATTGTTTTTGTTGGATGTGGATATTTCGATAAATCAATAAATAGGGGCAGATATCCAAAAGTTAGGGGTAAAATTGACAAATTTCTTTTATTATCTTTTTCTAATATTGAAACCTCTACTATTTTATTTAAAAAATCAGTAATAGACCAAGTAGGTTATTTGGATGAAAAATTACCTAGTGAACAGAACCATGATTTTTTTTATAGGATTTCTAAAATTGGTGAGTTTGATTATGTACCAAAAATTATGGTTATTAAAGATATGCCAGACATCCAAATATCTTCAAATTCTATTAAGAAACTTAGAGGTTACATTATATATCATAAAAAACATATTAGTGATATCCAGAATCTTGGAATAAAAAAATTTCTTTATGCTATGCTTAAATTTGTCTCAGTATCTATAATTTTATTGATCTCAATTTTTATAAGAAATAACCTAAATATACTTAAAATAATAGATGAAAAATTAATAAATTGATTATTAAAGATTTTGTATTAAATTTCTATTTTTTGTATTATAATTAAATTGCTGATTTGTTTTTTATTAATTTATTACCAAATTTGAATTAAATTAAAAAATAATATTGTTTTCGTTTTAAAAGAATAATATAATAAATTAATTAAATGTGATCTGACTGTAGAATACAACAAAGAATCAATAAAAGAGGCGATAATACAACTTCGTGAAAATCCAGGTTTTATGAGAAGAATTTGGGAGAAATGCTTTAAAAGCTGCAAAGGAAAAATATAATTGGGAAACAAAAAAAAATTTAATTAATTTATATATATAATTCTGCAATACAAGAATAAAATATGTAGAAAAATATTTTATGAACTATTAGTTATATATCAAAAATGAAAATTTGTTTTATCGGAAATATTTCAATATCATTTCAAAAAAATGATTATAAAATCTTAAATAAACATTTCAAAGTTGAATTAATTCAACCTCCCAAAAAAAAGATTGAATGGTTAAAATATCCGTTTATTGTTGCAAAGAAAATAATAAAATGCGATATTGTTTTTTGTTGGTTTGCGGGATGGCATTCTTTATTTCCTGTACTAATATCAAAATTATTTAGGAAAAAATCTATTGTTATTGTAGGTGGCTATGATGCTGCTTATGTTCCTGAAATAAACTATGGGGCTTTTACAAATTTAAAAGAAAGGTTACCAGCAAAATATGTTTTAAAAAATGTAGATAAGACTTTAGTAGTAGATCCTTCTCTAACAAATGATATAATCAAAAATGCGGGTATAAATGGGGAAAATATTGATTATCTCCCCACAGGATACGACCCCAATTATTGGGAACCTAAAGGAAAAAAAGAAAATTTGGTATTAACAGTAGGAAGTATAAACCATAGCGTAGTCAAGCGAAAAGGTTTTGTAACTTTTATTAAAGCAGCAAAATATGTTCCTAGTGCTACATTTGTTCTGATAGGGAAATTTGTAGATGATTCCATTGATTATCTCAAAAAGATAGCTCCGTCAAATGTTAAATTCACAGGATTTGTTTCAGATAAGGAATTGTTAGAGTGGTATCAGCGGGCAAAAGTTTATTGTCAGTTGTCAAGATATGAGGGTCTTCCAAATGCTTTATGCGAAGGAATGCTTTGCGGAGATATACCCATTGGCACTAAATATTGTGGAATTCCAAGAGCTATTGATGACACTGGATTTTATGTTGCATATTGTGATGAAAAAGCAACTGCGGAGGCAATAAAGAAGGCATTGCATACACTAGACGAATTAGGTAAAAAGGCAAGGGAAAGAATTAGAGATAATTTTCCAATAGAAAAACGAGAAAAAGAATTAGTAAAAATAATAAATGATTTATGTGAGAAGAGATGAAATGAAAATTTTATTACTTAAAACATGGTTAACAAATATCGGAAACGGTTTTATAGATTTGGGAGCTAAAGCATGTTTAAGAAAAGCTTTTCCAAATGCACTTTGTGAAGCCATGCTGTGCGAATGTATTCCAATTGGTTCGTTCCATAATGGAATATACCAAGAGCGATAGCGAATACAGGATTTTATGATTCATGAGGGGATATTGAAGAAACCACAGAGGTATTAAACGAAGCAATCGCTGCTCCTATCAAAAAAAGGATAAAACATAAATTTCTAATGACAAAAAGAGAAAAGACAATAATAAAATTATTGAAAAATATAAAAAATAGGAATAAAGAATTATTGATCATAAAATTTAATAAGGTTTTACATTGGCAAAAGAAAAAAGTTCTATCAGAAAGATTGCTTATTTAAGCACATCAAAGTGTAATAGTAAATGTGTTATGTGTAATATACATGCCAAAAAACCTACAAAAGATCTCACCCCTAAACAACTTAAAAAAATCCTTTCAGATCCTCTTTTTAAGAATGTAAAAGTTATTGGAGTATCTGGAGGTGAACCATCACTTCATAAAAATTGGAAAGAAATATACAATACACTTTGTTCATCGCTGCCTAACTTAAAAGCAATTGGACTTACAACAAACTGTGTTAATAGTAGAAAATCGATAGATATTATTCAGTATTATTATAACCAATCAAAAAAAAGAAATATAAAATTATCTCTATACATTTCATTAGATGGTGTTGGAGAAATACACGATCAAGTTAGAGGCATCAAAGGAAATTTTAAAAGCGCAATGAATGTGATTGATTGGTTAAAATATAGTAAAATCAATTTCACTTGTGCATGTACCGTTTCAAAAATTAATGTATTAAATTTAGAAGAACTGCGAAAATTTTGCGATAAAAATAAAATCAATATACGCTATAGATTGGCATCCAAAATAAATAGACTATATAATAACGATTCTCAAACATATCATCAATTGTCTAAAGAAGAGAAAAAATTTCTTATTAACTTTCTTTTAGAAGAAATACATAGACAGAAAAGAAGTTTGCTACAAAAAATAACTTATATTGTCAACAAAAAAAAGATGAAAAAAGAAAAAATATACCAGCATATAATTTCTATTTTGAAAGGAAATAAAAGAACAAGTCCTTGTCCCCATAGTTTACAAGAAGCAATATGCTTAAGCAACAATGGCAATCTCATGTACTGTTCTGTAGCTTCAAAAATAATTGGAAATTGCTTAAAAAATTCTGCCAAAAATATATATTTATTGAATTTATCACATTTAAGAGAATTAAAAGGAGAAAAATGTAAGGATTGCTCACATGACATTATTAAATAAAAAAGCATTAATGATTCATGCTTGGATGACCGGAAATATCGGAGATGTTCTACATACAAAACCAATTATCAAATACTTACAAAAGAAAGGATATAAAGTTCATCTTTCTGGTTATTATCCAAAAGAGAACTATGAGTGGGAAAATATAATTAAAATCATAGACGCTTTTTATAAAGAAGACGTAGTAAGAGACTATGATAGGATTAAAAGAAAAAAACTATTTTCACAATATGAAAAAGTAATCTTTATCCCTGGACCTTATATCTCAAATATAGATAAAAAAAGAAAAGAAGCGTCATTAACAGATATTGAAATTTTATCAGAACTGCCGCAGACAAAATGTATTTTGGCTGGCCATTCCTTTTCTAAGTTAAATAAAGAAGATTTTGATATTTTAAAAAGGGCTGATGTTATCGTGTCTAGAGAAATTGAAAGTTGGAACTATTTAAATAAAAATGGTTGCAAAACTGTATTATCAGCAGATTTAGCTTTTGTATATCTTTCAGAGATGTACAAAATTGAAGAAACCGTCCGTGAAGTAAACAAAAGGAAAGATAAAAAATTATGTTTTTTAAGACATGACAATATAAAGTTAGAAGAGCTATTTGGAATTAACGAAAATAATTTAATAAAAACCATTAAGAAAATTTTAAATTGTAATTTTCTCCCACTCAAGGATAAAATTATAATAATTTTAAAAATTAGCCTAGAAAAAATTATTTCAAAAAACTCAAAAAATACGGGAATCTCAACAATATCATTAAAAGGAATAAATCAAGATAGCAAGATAGATATCAACATTGAAACATGTGATTTTGCAACATCGGATGAATTCAGGGACAACCCAAAAATGGGAAAAGTATGTCTAATAAATAATTATAAATTCATAAATTGCAATAAAGTTCAGAAATTAATAAATGTTATACTTAAATATAATGTCATAATATCTGACAGATATCACCCAGCAATAGTATCATTTTATTTTGGAAAAGAAACAATTTGTTTGCCGAGCAAAAACGATTTAAAAATGAGAGGTTTGGTTTTAATGATAAAAAATCATTCTATTAAAAATATTATTAAACTCGCTAAAAAGAGTTTAACATGGTAATATGTCTTTTATTGAATATCAGTGTTCAAACATTCAAAAATATAAAGGATGCTCTTTATAGCAATTAAAAGTCGGTCGTCTTCTTAATAATTTATGGAATACTAAGCTAAATCCTCATGGGATCATCCCAATTAAATATTGCAATATTCCAGATCCTCTTTTATTCCAACACCCAAATTTTCCTAAAAATCTTGATGGGCGGAAACTGACAAATAATGATATTGGAAAAACATTGAAGTAAGAAAATGATTATTTAAAAATCAACTTTATTTTCTATAAATTAAAAATTTTTTGAAAATCTAGATAAGTTTTTACTACTATATCCATGCAATTGCAATAATCATTACTATTATCACTTGCCTTCATTATCATCCATCACCTTATCAAAAATCCTTTTCAAATCGTCATTACTTTGACAGTTTTAATTATCACTTTTATTTCTTTTCCAAGTGTTTCTCTTTAGCATTTTGATCAATTATTTTATTTGTGTCTAAATTCTTCTATTATATATTTTACCATCTTTCCGATGTTTAGTGTGTCCATGTAAAACAAAAAATCCTCTTTTTTAAATTCCCTAAATAAATAAAGAATCCCTATATATAACCCTAATCCAAATGAAGAAACTAGTAAAAGATGATACCACCTAGCAATAATAAAAACATTATTAATATACATTAAAAATAAACCTGATATTATCGCTGCAAATGCATGAATAAAAACACTTTTTCCACAAATGATTCCAGTTTTTTTCCAGGCAATTATTCGAATATAGATCAAACCTGCAATATATGAGATCACCGTCGCAATTGCAGCACCAGTAGCACCAAATCCAGCTAGTGTTAAACCAAGACTACTAATATCTCTAGGGATTAAAATAAGATTTAAAAATACATTTATCACAACCATAATTACAACTCTATTCCTTGAAATATTAGGCATATTCATTCCAATAAGTTGATTATCATAAGGACGTGATAATACCTCAATAAGTACAAATATTGGAAGAATCTGTAAAACAGAAATCGCAGGAAGATATTTATCACTAAGGAGAATATGAATAATTGGCTGCGCAAGCACAATCATTGTAATAATGATTGGGAAAACAATCATACTGAGATACCGTTCAGATTTTAATACAATATCCTTAATTTTTTTTATCTCATTTTTTACATGATACTCTGAAATAGTTGGAAATAAAAGCATGCCAACTGATGATGCAAATAAAATAATAAATCTTGATAAATTAAAAACCGCAAAATATTCACCAACTTGTTGAGAACTCCAGAATAATTGAATAAAGACTTTGTCAATATTTGTAATAATAATAAAACAAGAAGTTGCAATAGCCATGGGAACTGCAAATTTTGAATAATCCTTAAAACAATTATAAGATGGTTTATCCAGGGAATAATTTTTGAAATAATAAAAAGCAATTAAAAAATGGAAAATCTCACCAAATAGATAAGTATAAACAAGTGCTAATGGTCCAAGATCGTTAATAGCAACATAAACTATTGCAATAAATCTTACAAAATTATAGAAAAAAAGAGGTATCTGAGATTTAGCAATCTCCTTTCTAGCATTAAAAGTAGTAATCATTATCTGTGTAAGAGTAAGTAAAACAAAATAAGCAAGCATTACATAGATTGCCTGCTCATGAACAGGAGATTCAAAACCTCTACCAAAAACAAATCTCCAAACAGCAATTGAAATAAATACAAAACTTGCTAGCAATCCTGCTAATGATATTTTTGTAATAGCAAAAGTGCTGATACATGTTCCAAGGTTTTTACCCTCAGAAATCTTCTTTATATGAGCTTGATGAAAACCAAGTGTACCAAATATAGAGAAAAGCGCTACAAATCCATATGCAAAACCTACAACGCCATATTCCCAAGGCTGCATATAAAGCGAGATATATTTAAGACCAATATAACCTAGAATACCATTAAGGATTTGAATGAATATGATCAACGCTGATTTACGAGCAATCATTGACCATGAAATTATTAATAGATTATAAAAAACTATGCGATTTGACAAAATTAATAAAAATAGGATTTGAATTTTTATCAAATGAAAATATAAATATTAAAAATAAAGAATCAATATAAATTGAATATCAAATAACTAATTAAATATGATACTCTCTATTAGCTATAATTGCAATCATGTAAATATAGGCAAACACCTATATTCCCCCCTTATAATAATCAGAAAAAAAATTTATAAAAAATATTGGTATATCTATGCAAATATAAGCATTATAAAGGAATTCGATAATGCCCTCCTTTTGTTTTAAAATACCTAATTTTATCATCTTTAATCCATCTTCTAACTGTGTCTTGATGTACCCCTTTTTTCTTTGCATACTCACCAGTTGAAAGAGTTTTCATAGTTTTATTTTCTTTATCTTCATCAATATTTTTACTTTTTTTATCAATAATTTTTCTAATAATATCCTTCCCTTTTTCTATAACCTGAATAGAATCAAGACCACCAATAGCATCTAATAAATTATCAATATCAATATCAAATTTAAATAAAGGAAGAAATTTGGAATCATAAGTAAGATGAGAACTTGGTATTTTCTCTCTAATATCAATAACTTTAAAATCAAATGATTCATCACCATTCACATCAATAATTGCAAATGGTTTTGAAATTAGCATAACTCTATTATCTTCAGATTCTTTTTTTATTTGAATTTGATATGTTACAAGATTTTCTCGTAGGTCAGGCACTAAACTTTTTTTGGATTGACAGATGAAAACTATAGAGGCATTTAAATGCCTGATTATATAAGTTAATTGCTTCAGCATTCTCACACGTTTTGATGTTGCTTCAGTGGAAGATGCAAATAAAGCTGCTTCATCAAGAAATACAATATTATTTTTATATTCCAATAAACCTAGTATCAATTCACTAAGGCATTTAACAAAATGTATCTCTGAAGGTTTTTCTATGTAATCAATACCAGATCTAAGTTTACCCATATCTATTGCTTTTTGTATATCATTTGATCTGAAAAAATTTATAATCGTATGACAATTAAAACCAAGTTCAACAGCCTTCTCCATAAATAAACAAGCTTTATCTGTTTTACCAGAACCCATTGCACCAGTAATTGTAACAACATTTCCTTCGCCAAATATAGTTTTAATAAAACCCTTTTTATTTACCATTGGATATCATCACCCTTATTGACTTTCTTAGGTTTATATGATCTATCAAGATTATCCATTAAACTAAGTTTAGCTATTTGTGAAAACTTGTTTATTTTCTTTGAAAAAGAAGGAGCAATAAAAAATGCAACATATTTACGAAAACTATTATCACTTTCAATATTAAAACCTTTATCATATGCATTAATTAAAAAAAATATCATGCTTTCTATTTTTTTATCTGATGGTTCAAAAATCGTTAACAATTGATACATCCAATCACAACAAATAAGTCCAATATCTACTTGCTTCTCTAATTTTTCATCAAAAATTTTTTTCTCAGGAAAAAGCTTCCTCAATATATTGTCTCTAAAATTTCTACCTACATCTTGACCCATAGCACGAGCGATCTTTGCAACCTTTGCCTCGTTATCAATTTTCCATGGTTCGTTTTCTAAACCCATAATATTACACCTCCTTTAAAAATTGATTTATTTTTTATTTCCAAATATATCTGTATTCAAAAGATAGATCAAAATTAGTTCTTTAAATAAACATAATCTATAGTATTTGAAAATCTACAGAAAAATAACCAATTTTTCTAAACAAATTTTTTTTACAATCCGTATATAAGTATATAGCTATAATTATTTAAATAAATTCTCACTAAAATACAGAATATATAAAGAAATTTATAATTTGAATTTCTGCTAAAAATATTACTTAAAAAGTATCATATTCTAATTTAAAAATAGAAGTGAGTATTTACCCTTTTCAACCATCTTCTTCTTAAAATTTTTAACAGGGAAACCGAATAAGCCTTTTTCTTTTTGTTCGCGACCAAAAATTATCAAATTAGCGTTAACATTGGAAGCAGCATTTAAAGTCTCCCGAAGAAGATTACCTTTAATTAATTTTACATTAATTTTTCTTTTTTGCATATCATTTACAAAATTTTGACCAGTAAAAACTAGGTCTCTCTCAGATTTTTTGGAAGAACGGACTCCATCATCACTTACCTCAACATTATCCTCAGTATCCACAATATAGGCCATATTCAACTTCCAACCAAGAACCTTAGATAGTTTAATACTAAAATCAGGTACTTTTTTATTAGGAGCAAGATTAGAACAAACCGCAAGTATAGAACCAGTCTCTCCTACCATCTTCACCCATACAGGAATATTTATCTCCTCAAATAGACGATAAGTTAGAGTACTTCCTTTTTGAAAACCCATAAGCACTAAATCATACTCATTTTTCTTTGTCTCATTTTTAATGATGGTACTAAATTCTCCTCTAACCGTTTTTTTAGTGAAACTAATTTTTTGATTATCAAATAAAAACTTTGCATAATCAAAAATAATAATATCAGCAGTAAGCTTCTGTTTACCAATTATATCCTGCTTGGTATCATTTTTATCATAATATGTCCTAAAACCATTTGATTGCTTATCAATCTGATCAAGGGTTTTCTCTTCAATAATATAAACCAGATTTATTTTACATTTAAATTTAGTAGCAAGAAAAACACTAAAATTTAAAACATGTTTAGGATAAAACTCAGATGATATTGGTATTAATATATTCTTAAACATACATCCATCCGCCCCTTTCAATTAAATCATATTTAGCCATATTCAATATTTTTATAATCCCAATACCCCCTTCCAATAAACAATAGCAATAACAAATAAAATAATAATACAAGCAATATTCGCAAGACTACCAGCTTTAAACAGATCCCTTGTAGAAAAATAGCCAGCAGAATAAGTGATAGCATTACCTGGTGTTGCAATAACAAGCATGAAAGCTAAACCACCGCTAAGAGCAATAATAAGAGAGGCTAGAAGTGGGCTAATACCAGGTATTTCACCAGATATTGCTATACCAATAGGAAGTAATACCGCAACGGCTCCAGTATTTGACATAACATTAGTTAATAGTATAGTAAAAATAATCAAGCCCAATATGACAAATATAGGCACCCCATAAAGATTATTAAATAAAACACCAGCAATCCAATGCCCAGCACCAGTTTTCTGCATACCAATACCAAGAGTAATAGCACCACCATAAAGTAATATCACACCCCATGGAACACGCTGCTCAACATCCTTCCAATTAATACTACCAGAAATGAATAATAGGATACTACCAAGTATCGCAATAACCGCGAGCCCAAAAAAAGTATAACTTGAAAAAAATATCCAGAGAAACATTGTAAATAAAACTATTGATAATACAATAATCTCTGGCTTCTTCATCCTTCCTCCAATCGCAACCTGGTTACTTATCTCTTTTTTAGCAAGGGAAATATCATCAACTTCAATTGGAAAAGAAAACTGTAAAATAAACCAAACAATAGGCAGACTAATAATTACTACAGGCATTGAATAAATCATCCAATCAAAAAAACTTACATTTATGCCAATTCCAGATAGAAAACTAATAGTAAGAGGATTACGAGCACCACCAATTAAAGTCCCAAGACTACCAATAGAACATCCATAAGCAACACATAAGAGACTAATTTTACCAAAATTACTCTCCCGTGGAATTAATTTCATAGCAAGTAAAATCGATGTAATAATAGGTAAAAATAAAGCAGCAACACCATGCTCAGGCATAATAAAACTAAGAAGTGCACATGAAAGCATTATACCAAAAGTAAAAACCCTAGGACTATCCTCAAAATGCTTAAGAAAGCCAAGTGCAATACGTTTATGTAACCCATATTTTTCAATAGCACCCGCAATAATAAATGCACCAATTAGAAAAAAAACAGCTTGATTACCAAACGAAGAAAAAACATCCTTTGCCGGAATAATACCAAGAAGGGGCTGCATAATCATAATAAGAAGACCCGTAACTGCAAGTGGAATTGATTCAGTAATCCATAGAATCGCAGCCATAATAAGAATCCCAATCATAACCTGACCATCATGAGATAAACCAGATGGAGTTGGAAGAAAATAAAATAAAACTACAATAAAAATTGATAAAAAAATAAAAATAATATCCTTTCTTGATAAGAACATATTCTTTGATTTCTCAATAAGATTATTTCTTTTCATTATTTTCCATTCATAGCCAATAACCCAAGTCAGGCATCAAAATAATCAAGTCTGGGTCTATATAATTCGATATCTATAGCCTTTATCATTTTATTAACAACAAATTTTTTTTCTCTTATTTTAAGAAAACTTAAAATTTTTTTTATATTTTTCTCTGGTTTTATCAAAATACTATTATAATTTAAAAATAAAACATTTATGTCATCTCTGGATGAAATTTTTTGTTTAACATTCTTATCTAATTTAACGATACTATCCTTAATCTCAGAACGATTCTTGTCCTCTCGGCCAATCATTTTTTCCATTGAATCAAGAATCTCATCAATATATCTCTCTGAATAAATAATCCTATACTTACCCTCTGGAAGATATTTTAAACCATAAGCTGTAATTTTAATAAATTTACCCTTATAAGCTTCAAATGGAAAAACACCCTTCATAAGTTTATTAATAATTTTTCCACCTTCAAGTTCAAAATAACCTTTTGGATTATTTTCATCAGATTTACGAATACTATCAAAAGAAATAGGAATACCGCCAGCATCTAAAATCTGCATAAGCATAGATGTTCCAGATCGCTCAAGGCCAGATACAATATAATTAGTATCGTCATCAAGTTTCATCAGAATCATAACCAAAGAAACCTAATTCTTTAATCTTATTTATAGCCTTATCAGTGCTATCCTCAATTGATTCCTTATCCGTATCTATTACAAGTTCAGGTTTTAACGGTTCTTCATATGGGGCACTTATCCCTGTAAATTCTTTAATTATCCCTGCTCTCGCCTTCTTATACATACCCTTAGGATCTCGTTTTTCACATGTATCAAGAGAAGCTTTAGTATATATCTCAATAAAACGTTCTTCCCCCACAAGACCCCTGCAGAAGTCACGATCAACTCTATATGGAGAAATAAAAGCTGTTATTGTAATAAATCCAGCATCTGCAAAAAGACTTGCAACTTCAGATATCCTCCTAATATTTTCCTTTCTATCCTCAGGGGAAAAACCTAAATCCTTATTTAAACCATGACGGATATTATCTCCATCAAGAATATATGATAATTTACCCATCTTATGAAGTTTATAAGATACCTCATTAGCAATAGTGGATTTACCACTACCTGAAAGACCAGTAAACCATAATACAACACCCTTCTGCTTCAATAGATGTTCACGTTCAACCATTTCAACCTTATGATCATGCCATACAACATTAGTCGCTTTTTGTTCTTTCATTTACAAATCATACCTCCAATTAATCATTTTTTTAAAAAATCTAATAATTCATTTACAAATGATTCAGTTTTCCCCTTTGGTAAAATCACACCAAGAACTTCTTTTTTACCACCACATTTATAACCAAGTGATTTCCCTCTCTCAATCATTGATTCAATATTTTTTATACTACGAACATACAACTGATCCTTATCCTTAAAAAAACCAGTATTCAAAACCATAGTATTTTTACCACTATCCCAAGCTATTTTCCTCGTTATAGTAGAAATTATATTATAAGAGGTATCAATTTTTTTAAAGATAATACCCTCAATTTCATCCCCAATATTTTCAAGTTGCTTTGAAATCTCATTATTTAAATTATTATAATTCTCATTCCAAATCTTATTATCTAATATTTGATTTGCTGAGTGATATTCTAATAAAATATGAGGTGCTTCTTCCACTGATTTCTTATAACCTAACTTATAATTTGAATCAATATGATAACATATTCTAAGTAATTCATCAAAAATAATATTTTCTTTCATGCAGAAATCATTTATGATACCATAAAATCTCATATTTTTCTTAATCTTCTGCTCATGATCACCTACAATACCAAGAAGGGAATATAAATTAACATCATTTCCAAGAAAATCATTTACTATCCAGCTAGCTGAAGGATATTCATCAGGGTTTCCACCTTTAATAATTGGATTATTATGATAAACACCCTTTATTTCTTTCCCAAGATGATGATCAAATATGAAAACCTTGGATTTTTCTGCTAGTTTTACCACATTATCTTCTGGAAGAGACATATCAACAATAAAAATAAAATCAAATTTCTGGTATTCCTCAATCTCATCTTCTGTTAGATAGTAGTTACCCAGTATTGGTGTTTTATTAATAATATCCTTATCTTTGAGTTTTTTTAGTATTAAACATGCGGCACAAATTCCATCAGTATCCCAATGATGTATAAGGAGACCTTTTCCTTTTAATTTATCGAACATGATATCACTTATTTTATTTATTCAACAAATGGTTTATCGAATTTTAGAATAGTTTCAGCGACTTCTTTTCTCATCATATCCTCAGGTGGGACTTTCCCATTGTTTAGGATTTCTCTTATTTTTTTACCGCTAAAGTTTATATGATATCTCTGATCATGTGGGCATATTTTATCATTAACAACACTTCCACATTTATTACATCTGGAAAAACTCCTGAAAAATAAGGGTATTATTCCTAAATCAGGAAACTCTGAAAAAATATCATGCGCATCATATGGGCCATAATAATTTCCAACACCTGCATGATCCCTTCCAACAATAAAATGTGTGCATCCAAAATTCTTTCTCATAATAGCATGATGAATAGCTTCTCTAGGGCCAGCATATTTCATAGAAGTTCTTAATATCGTCATCATAGATCTTTCTTTCAAATAATAATGCTTCATAAGTGCTTCATAAGATGCAAGAATTACTTCATCTTTGAAATCCCCAACTTTTTTCTTTCCAATTATTGGATTAAGTAGTATTCCATCAACAAATGTAAGAGCCGCCTTTTGAACATATTCATGACCAATATGGGGCGGGTTACGAGTTTGAAATGCTACAATATCTTTCCAGTTTTTTTGCCTGAACATA
>JAHWGJ010000039.1 GCA_020054475.1 Thermoplasmata archaeon
TACAATATTTGGTTTCATCATTGGATTAATATTTTCAATCATTGGCACTATTTTTGGAATTATATTTGGACCTTTACTCGCATTATTTGTAAGAATTTTAACAGCACCTTTGGTACTTCTTGCAAAATTAATTGCATTTATTGTAAACTTGTTTAATCCATAATTAGAATATCAAAATTTATTCCATATATCTTCAAAACTGAAATCCCCTTAAGTCTTTCGAACATACCTCATATATTCTATACATGGTAGAAAATCCTTAAAATATTAAGGTGAGTATTAAATATTTAATAGAAAATTTTAAATTATCATTTTTATTTGGATACTATATAATTAATAACCTTTTTTAAGGATGATGGAGTAGGTATTATTAAAAATAAAATAAAATCGATGGTTGTATTTTTTTTGATAATTTCTTTAATATTTATTCCTGCGTCTATGGCAAAAAATGAAGAGGATGAATCCCAGATAAATAGTATTAATAAGGAATGTAATAATTCTTTAAAAAATATTGATGATTGGTATTTTCTTCCGGGTTATCCAAATTATTCACCAAATGGAATTCCAGACTTTGATCAAAGACAGGATGATACATGGAAAACAAATTTTAGCTGGTCATTTTGCGGACCAGCTGCACTTGCTAACATTTTTTGGTGGTTCGATTCAAAAAATTCAGATCCTAAAGGATCTGTTGGCGATGGGATTGATAATTATACCTTAGTACAAAATTTTAATCCACCTGGAAAACCTGATCCTGGTCCTTTTTTTGATGATCATAACTTTAACAATGTTAATGATATTGAAACATCATGGGATGAGTATTCAAAAAGCGGTGAGTTAATTGAAAGTTTAGCATCTTATGTTAATATTTACTGGCATAAAATTCCTTTTTTTTCAGTAAGTGGTACTGATCGTTTTCAACTTTCATTTGGTGCTAAAAAATGGATTAAGGACGCTGGATTGAAAAATGATTATTTAGTTGAAAATATATTTCGTCCAAGTTTTTCATTTATAAATGAAAGATTAAGAAATAATGATGGAATTATTTTACGGCTTGGCTACTATATTCCTATTTTTCCAATAATTTTTCCCCTAATCTCTCTTCATTATGTTACAGTTGCTGGAATAAATTCAAATGGATATATCGCCATAAGTGACCCTGAATGGGATATTGCAAATCCTTGTTCTGATCCATTTTTACACAATGATCCAAATATTGTTTCTCATGATATTTATGAAGTAGATTTTTCTTCACCGTATCCAAAAATTTCATCATGGTGGATTCCATCATTTGAAAGACATCGAAGAGTATTGGTAATTGCTGCAATTATTATCTCAGAAATTGATTAAAAAGTTTTAATTATCTTTTCTTGTTTCTTTCCAAAAAACGCAACAAACTTAACTCTTTCGGAGCCATACAGTACGTCCTATGCCTAAGAGAAAAGTAACTCTGCACCTCAATGATGATTTTTAAAACATTTTATAAATTAATTGATTATTTTTTTTAATTAACATTTATTAATGGAAATCTTATTTGATATTATTGATAATTTATAGGCATATAGTGAAGAAGGATAATCTATGCAATATAATCTATTGATACAAATAGGACGTTGGATAAGAAGACATCCAATTCAATTTATCATTATTATTTTAATCGTCATTTATATCTTAGCATCTTCAATAATTATCTTTTATGAAAAAGTTGGTTTTTTAGAAGCAACATTGAGAATTATACCCTCTTTTTTGGGGGAGTTGGGGGCTATAGAGGTAAACCCTACTGGATTTGCTTCGATGTTAGGATTGTTTGTTTATGCCGGATTTCTTTGTATATTAATTGGAAAAGCAGCAGAAGTTCTTGTTAGTATTTCATTAAAAGGAGGTATTGTTATGAAAAAAGTCAGATATAAAAATCATATAGTTATTTGCGGATGGAACTATCAGGGAGCAAAAATTATTGAATGTCTTCTTACTGAGGATATTCATCATGAAAAGCCAATAGTTATATTGGCAGATTTGGATAAACCACCTTATTCCTCTGATAAAGTTGATTTCATTTCTGGGCAACCATGGAGAAAAGAGGATTTAATTCGAGCTGGTATCTTAGATGCTGATTCAGCGATAATTCTCACGGATATTACAAGTGAAAAATCAAAAAACCCTGATGCAGATGCATTGATGATAACATTAGCTATAGAATCTCTCAATAGAGATGTTCATACATGTGTACAACTACTCTCATCTGAAAATAGAGAGCATCTTGAAAATGCCAATGCTGATGAGATAATTTGTCTTGATCAAGTAGGCGGAAATCTTGCTGTAACCTCTACATTAAATCATGGGCTTTCTAAAATAATCAATGAACTTTTAACATTTAATTTAGGAAGTGAATTTTATCGATTTAAAAGAGAGATTCCTGAGAAATATATTGGGAAATCTTTTACTGATGTCTCAAAGGAATTAATAGATAAAAAAATGATTCTTATTGCAGTTGAAACCCAGAAAGATGAATATATTTTAGAAGAATGCAGCCATGATTGGGTCCATTCTTCAACTGAAACAAGGGCAATGCTTATTAATCCCCAGGGGGAATATATTCTAAGGGAAAATGATTCTTTATTTATCATCTCTGAGAAAGAACCGATTTTAAATTAACAAATAATCATAATTATTTTCCAAAACTGGAACTCCCCTTAAATCTTATGGATATTTAACCAGTATTTTTTTGTGCTATTGCAACTCCAATGATAATCAAAGTAGCAAATAATATAGTTTGAATAGATATGATTTCTCCAATAAGAATATAAGAAAAAATAACAGCAAAAATGGGCATTAAATATATAAATAAAACTAATCGAGAGATATCTTCATTTATCATAGCCTCATACCAAAACAGAAGGGCAATAAAACTTGGAAATATAGTCAATAGAACTATGGCAAGCCATGTTTCAATTGATAGATTTATAATAACATTTAAAGGGTTTTCAAATAGAGATAACAAACTTAATACTATAAAACCCAATAAGGAACTGAATCCTAAGATCTGTAAAGGTTTTTTTCTTTCTAATCCTTTTTTGGTAATGATACTTGAAATGGCATATGATATCCCTGAAAGAAGAATTAGGAAATTTCCATAAACAGATGAATCAAATAGATTAAAGTTTTCATCCAAACTAACAACTAAAGATATTGAACCAAAAAGTGCGATTATTGTACCAATAATTTTTTTTTTATCTGCAGATTCATTTAGAAATATTATTGCAAATATAATTGTGAATATTGGTCCTGAGGTTTGAATGATACTACTAATAGATGCAGAAGTATACATCATACCAGTATTTTGGAGAATACCTGGGAGAATAATAGTAAATAATCCTATACTTAGATAAATTAACCAATCCTTTTTGGATGTAGGAATATTTTTTTTACCATGTTTTATTAATAGAAAAAGTAGTATAGGAATAAAAACGATAGATCTTATTGCCGCAAGAGTAATCGGTGGAACTCCATTGTCTAACACTATTTTAATAAGTGGAAATGAAAAAGACCACATTAAAACTGCGGATAGTACAATAATGAAATAAAAAACTCTCTTTGACACGTTGTTGGTAAGCTTATTTGTTTTTTAGTATTTTGTTATATTACTTTTAATTTCCAAAATCTAAATAACCTTTACTCTTTTAGACGTATACTGTACGTCCTATGTAACTAAGAAAATTAACTCTAGCTTCTATTTTTTTAAATTTTTATAATGATTTATAAAAGAAAATATAATAGAACAAAAAAGAACACACCATATTGGTATCAGCATAAGAAGACTTTTATCACCAAACCAAATAACATAGCTGCCAATAAAAAATATACTAATAAATTGTGCACTTAAAATTCTATTAATTGGAACTTTTTCCTGAGAATGATCGCTAACAATATAGATATTACATTCCAACCACATCATAACAGCAAATATAATTAAGAGTAAACCAACAAGTAAACCATTTACATAAGTCAAGGAATCCTGATTATACAATATTTGTTGAAAGAAAATAAAAACAAATGATATTATTATCCCAATTATCATAAAATAAATATCGCTTTTTTCTTTTGTGAACCTGTAATTAACTGCAAATATTATGACCATAAAAACAAGAAAAATCACTGAAAATATATACGAATTAATTATAGTAAAAATAAGGATTACCAATCGATCAACCTTCGAAGGCTTCAAACCAGTTGTTTGATTGATTAAACGAAGACTAATAATAAACCACAATAAAATTAGAATGATTAATTGAAATATATCAAACCATGTTAAAATTATAATACAAAGTATTGCCCCAGCTATAGCAGCATATTCCCCCTGCGGATATGTTTCTCTAGCGAATGCCCAAGAAAGAAATACAATTAAAGCAAAAATAATCCCAAAGATAAAAGCATCAAGGAGATTATTTCCACTAAAAATATATATTAAAATTCCAACTAGTAGGGCTATGGTTGTTATTGATATAATCAACTGATTTGGTAAGTATTTTGTATCTATTGCTCTTCCTAAGGTAAACACATGTTTACTATTCATTATATTCATAAAAAATCAATCACATAAAAATTTTTTTAATTTCTATAAATTTATTTAAGATTTATTTGTATAATTGAAAATTTAAGATGTAATTTATATAATTAGCATAGCCAGAGACGAATAAAATTATGGTTTAAATTGGATTACACCACCTTTTCTAATCAATTCTAAATATTATTATTTAAAATCTTTCCAAAAACGAATTCATTAAAGCCCTTTCGGACATATAAAAGAAAAAAGTGGAAATTATCGAATACTATTAGTTACTAAATTTTATGTGTAATCCCATTCTTTACATATTCCAATAACTGGAAGTGTTAAGGATTTTTCAGGTAACATTCCATAAAAAGGTTTTGAGATTTTTATTGGACAAAAAAACAAATGATAAACTGCAAATCCATTCCCAAATCCACGTAATTTTGCGGATAGTGCTTTTAAGTAGATATAATCTTCATCTTCATCTAAAAACCTGAAAATACCTCTAATAAACCATATGCTATTTGAAGGTTTAACATTAGGTATTTGCATTGCGTTATTTTTTGGAATACTTATTTCAATTGAACTCCATTCGCTTTCATGTCCTTTACAGTCAGTAGCTTTTGCTGTAATAAAATATGGAGGTTCCGTTTGATAAAAATCATCCCATGAATGATTATAAACTATTGCATATCCCGATTCACAATATTGCGTTTTATAAATTGCGGGTAAATCTGAACACATAACCGTGTAACAGATATCATCACATTGAGGGTCTTCTGAAATAATTTCATATGTGTATCTAATATTTAATTTACCTTCAGTAGGTCCAGTTATAGTTGGTGGGTCAGGGGCTTCAGGATCAATACTAACAATAGAAATTTGCATCATAATCTTGTTATCATTACCATTGATTATTGGCATTAAAAAAGTTCCAAACAACAGCATCACAATAAACATTTTAATCATTTTCTGCATAGAATTTCATCTCCCCAATATTAATTATAATACATATTTTATTATATAAATGTAACGAATTTTTACAAAATGCTAATTATTGAAACATTTGTAGCATTATTACGTAATAAAACTCTTCAGAAAACCGAAATCCCCTTAACTCCTTCGGACGTACGCTGTACGTCCTATGTCCCGGAGAAAATTAATTCTACGTCTTAATAATGATGTTGTCGAGAAAGCTAAAAATCTTGGTATTAATGTCTGTGATTTTTTTAACTAATAATTGATTGAATTATATAAAAAACATCTTTTAACATTTGTGATTCTGAAATATCATCAATATAATCAAATAAACAAATAGCGTACCATTTAAAGTATAACATTGGATACCAAAAACCATTATTTTCACCCTCAATTATTTTAACCTGCTTACTTTTAATTAAAGAATAAGGTGTTACAAAATATTTGTTCGGGTATAAATCAATATTTTGATTTTTATAAGATTGATCTATAAGTTCGCCACAAGAAAAATTTGAATAAGAATTACCAATTTTATCTAGAGCCCAGTCAACAGCATTTATTTTTTGTTCAATGGTAACATTATTAATAATTCCATAAGTAATATTAGTTCCCCATAAATTTAATAATCCAATATGTGTAGTAACTACTCCAATCCAAGAATGTTTATCTTCATTCCAGTAATAAGGACTGGATTCAATAAACATATTATCTCCAATATACATTGCAACATGGTCATTACTTAAACCAGATCTCATGTAAGGTTGATAATAAGTAATATTATATTCCTCTAATTTTGATATAAAATCTGGTTTAACATCACAAAATAATAGATCACCCTTCTTAAGATAAGGTGGAACAGAAAGTACGTTTGATTTCGGGTAAATTAACCATATTGTTCCTAAAATTATTATTACCATTATAGCGACAAGTATGGTTTTACTTTTTAAGATATAATTCAGTTTCTTCAATTATCTTTTTATAGATTATCATAGCTTATAAATCTATAGATTTTTTATTTATACTGTTTTTTCCAAAACCGAAACCACCTTAACTCTTTTGGACGTAGTACACAAAATCAATTTAAAAATTAAAAAAAGGTGAGGATTTGTTAATTCCTCAGATTACACAAATATCTATTTATCTTTTTATTAAAATTTGTGATGTTTTTGCCAGTATCCTTTTAATTCCTGTAATGTTTTATCCAATGTTATAGTATCGTGTACGTCAGTTATGCAATCAATAGGTATAGGCATTACTGTATTGAATGGAACTTTCCAGGTTTCACATAAGTATGGATCAACAAAGCATCCATAATGTTTGTATGTACCATCACTTTCTATCCAGCCGTAGAATGTTCCAACTCTGGAATGTTCCTTATCAAAGATAGGCATATCAACTAATTGGTCAGTTGGACAGGTTGTAGTACCACATGGAACGATCTTATTCCAAAATTTGCTTAATTGTTCAGTTGTTTTGTTTAGGGTTACACATTCGCCAAATTCTTTTATGTAATCACTGTAGATAGGTATTATTTTGTTTGTCCCTCTAAACCAGGTATCTTTTGTATTTTCTGTTGGTCTTATTCCAAAAAAATATCCCGGATATTCCATGTTCCAGCTATTCCACCATTTATCTACTGTTCCAATGGTATTTCCATTTGCATCACATACTTCTTTTCCAATAAACTCTTGTGGATTATTTATCTTCATTTCTCATCTCACCTCAACTATAGTACGAGATGTGTTATTTAAACATATCTACCTTTTAATTTTTTTTAATAGAAACATTTGTAACATTATTTATATCAAATATCTTCAGAAAACCGAACTCCTTAAAGCTCTTTCGGACGTACTGTGTACGTCCTATGACCCGTAGAAAAGTAACTCTTCGTCTGAACAATGATGTTGTTAAAAACGCTATAAATCTTAATATTAATCTGAGCAATTTTCTTTAGGTAAAACTAGTGGAATATATGACTATGTTTAATGGTACGCCGAGGGGGGGAATTTGATGCAGGATTACTGGTAAAATTAGATACTTTTCTCCTTATAAATTAGAAAAAGATATTATTTAATTTTTACTATTAATAATGTAATTATTTGAAAGAGAGATGAATGTATTTTTTTTTAATTATAAATCTATACTAATTGAAACGATTAAATAGATATTTATTAAATTCAAGGCAAATAATAAAGTAATAATATTTTCTATAGCAAATTTTGATACATTTTCTCTTTCAAATCCTAAATTAAACCATCTTTTTAATGCAACCATTATTGGAATAAGTGATATTAGAAAAACTACTGAATAATTGATATATTCACTAAAAATACCTATAAATGATATAAATAAATAATAAACTGATGAAATTAAAAGACTTATTAACATTACAATATAACCAAATTTTATTCCTTTTTTTACAATCAATGTTTTTTTGTTTCCGATTTTATCTCCCTGCATATCTGGCATCTCAACAAGAATTATAAATTCAAGTCCATAAAAGAAAAGAGCAAATGTAAAAACAAAATAAAAAAGATCAAAACTTCCTTTAATTACCAAATATCCGATTCCTGGCATTAAAAAACCAATTGTAATAATATTTGCTATTTCTCCAAGGCCTCTACATGCTAATCTGATTGGCGGTGCAGAATAGAAAAAACCAAGTAAATTTGCAAATAAGATGAAAAAGAAAAATAATATAGAAAAATTATATATAAAAATAAAAAAAACTGAAAGAATCAAAGAAATTAACATTAAAAACAAAGCAATTAATAAACAAGTTTTTCTTAATTCAGGATTTTCGATAAGAATCTTACTTCCACCTGAAATTGATATTGGACTGTTGTATTTATCTACTTCAATATCAAAATAATTATTACTATAAGAAAGTCCAAGATGAGCTGGAAGCATTATTGCATATCCAAAAATAAAAAGATCAAATGAAAAATCAACACCTGATGAAATAGCAAGAAGTGTGCCCATAGTATATAAAAAAAATCCGGCTGCTAAAAACCGTATTCGACCTAGTTCTATTATTTTTCGAATTTTTTCAATATTTTTTATTTTAATACCCCAACTTTTTTTTAAATTATGACTAAATAATAATATAACCTTTAAATAATTTTAATATGAGAAATCACAGGGAGAATTTGTTGCAAAATTACTAGTAAAATCATGCTATTTTAATCTGTTAACTCATTTTTTAATTTCTATAAATTTATTTAAGATTTATTTGTATAATTGAAAATTGAAGTTGTAATCTATATAATTAACCTAGCTAGAGATGAATAAAATTATGGGTTAAATTGGATTACACCACATTTTCTAATCAATTCTAAATATTATTATTTTTAATTATAGGTCTATAATAATATAAATTATTATTTAAAATCTTTCCAAAACCGAAATCCCCTTAACTCTTTCGGATGTTAATAATTGTTGAAAATGAGTAATATTTTTTCATTTGTTCAAAAATTAGAAGGATAATTTTTATATATGTTCTAATATTTTATTATATTATGAAAAAGAAAATCTTGTTTGGAACAATATTCTCAATATGTATTATTATGCTTGTTAATACCGCATCATCTGTGGAATATAAAACTGTAAATGATTATAACATAGATTTAATTGAATCTCAATTGGATAATCTCAATAATTTTATACAAAAAATAAGGTTAACTATTG
>JAHWGJ010000018.1 GCA_020054475.1 Thermoplasmata archaeon
CGTGCCGTTGCTCATAACATCTGTGTTTTGCTTCAGGAATACCATGAAATTGATATAAAACTTGATTTTAATAAATGTGCAAAACAACGAGTAGCACGGTGAAATAGCTATTTATTGTGCAAAACCCCATATTTAGAAATATTTAAATAATAAGACGTATATATACGTTTTAATACGTATATAGGTGTGTTGATATGAATAATGGAAAAACATTAGGAATGATATTATTTATTGGCGGTATAATCCTATTATTAGCATATGGATTATATCTTGGCTTTGAAGAATTAATAAACTCTCTAGATTTTATTTCTGGAGTTTTTATAGGATTAATCTTAATTGGCCTCATAGTTCTAATAATATCAATAATATTTGAACAAAGAAGAGATACAAAAGAAAATATGAAAGATATAAAAAAGGAGGATTTAGAACCATGATAATAACAAATACTGAATTTGTAACTGGAAAAGAAATTAAAGAAACTTTAGGTCTTGTCAAAGGAAACACTATTCAAGCTAAAAGTTTAGGGAAAGATATCAAAGCGGGTTTTCGCCATATGGTTGGAGGAGAAATCAAAGAATATACAAGCATGCTTGCTGAATCAAGGGAAATTGCATTAAAAAGAATGGAAGAAAAAGGGGAAAAACTTGGTGCAGATGCGATCATAAATGTAAGATTCATGACATCATCAATAATGGGCGGTGCTGCTGAAATACTTGCTTATGGTACTGCTGTTAAACTTAAATAAGTGATAAAATGGATACAGTAAATATTATTATCATCATAGTAGGAGCAATAGTATCATTAATTGGAATTGCAGCTTTTTTGAATCCCAATTTTGCAAAATTAATTAATGTTCCAGGTGGGCCAAAATTAAAGTCTATTGTAGCTATAATAATTGGGTTAATAATATTGATTTATGGCTTAATCAGTTAAATATAATTTTAAGAAAATTTTGATGTTGGTAATATGTATAAAAAAAAAATTATATCATTAATAATAATTTTATCAATGTTAATTGTAACATTATTTACAGGTTGTATTGAAGAAATTAATGAGCCGATTAATAATCAAAAAAATTATACTGAAATAGCAATAGATTTTATGAATAATTTATCTGAAAAAAATTATCAGGAAACATATACATATTTTAATCAGGATCTAAAAAATTCACTAACTCTCTCTCAATTAAAGGAGACTTGGGAATATATAATAAATATCTATGGAGATTTCCAAGAGATAAAGGAAACTATTAATTCAACTGAATCAAATTATTCTATTATATTTATAAACGCTACCTTTTCAGAGAAATATTTACTGATATTTAAAATTGTTTTTGATGATAATAATAAAATAGGCGGTTTTTGGGTTAATGATTTTATTTCAATTGCAGACTATAATCCTCCATCATATGTAAATCCACAAAATTTCACTGAAGAGGAGATCTTTATTGGAACTGATTGGAAATTACCGGCAACTCTAACAATACCAACTGGTGAAGGAACATTCCCAGCGGTTGTATTAGTTCATGGATCAGGGCCTAATGATCGAGATGAAACAATTGGTCCAAATAAACCATTTAAGGATCTCGCATGGGGTCTAGCCTCAAGAGGAATAATAGTATTGAGATATGAAAAAAGAACTAAACAATATCCTGAAGAAATGAGTAAATTAACAAATCTAACAGTTATGGAGGAAGTAATATATGATGCATTATCAGCAATTAATGTACTAAAAGAGAAGCAATATGTTAATTCAAATAAAATATATGTTATTGGACATAGTTTGGGAGGAATGCTCTCCCCAAGAATTGCTAGTTTAGATGATGAAATATCAGGAATTATAATACTTGCTGGACCAACAAGAGGATTGGAAGATTTAATTATAAATCAGACTATATATATTGCAAATATAGATGGGGAAATTGATGAAAATGAATCAATTCAAATTGATTATATTGAGGGGCAGGTTCAGAAAATAAAACAATTGAATATAAGTGAAAATGAGTTAGTTCTTGGAGTTTATAAATCTTACTGGGAGGATTTAAATCAATATAATCCAATTGAAGCTGCAAATAATTTATCAATTAATATCTTAATACTCCAGGGTGAAAGAGATTATCAAGTAACAATAGATGATTTTAATATTTGGTTAAATTCAATCGGATCTAAAGAAAATGTTGAACTAATTTTATATCCAAGTTTAAATCATTTATTTATAGCTGGAATTGGAAATTCAATCCCAGATGAATATCTTGTAGAAGGTCACGTTGAAAAAAAAGTCATTGAAGATATTTCGAATTGGATAAAAACTATTAATTGAGGATACATAAATGAAAAAAGTAACAATCACATTAAATGAAAATATATGGCAATGGTGGAAAGATAATGCATGGATAAATCTATCGCAACTTGCTGAAAGAGAATTAACAAGATTAAAAATATTAGAAGAAAGAGTACTTGGAAATTGTCCTAAATGTGGAAATGATAAACTACATTTTAATGGAAATACATATATTTGTACAAAATGTGGATATAAATATAATTAGAATTAATTTAGGGAGAATTTATAAAATGATGGTAACAACAACTGAATCTCTACCGGGTAGAGAAATAAAAGAATTATTAGGAGTTGTATTTGGTAGTTGCGTTCAAACAAAGCATCTTGGAAAAGATATAGGTGCAGGTCTTAGAAGCGTGGTTGGAGGAGAAGCTAGAGGTTATACAGAATTAATGGAAGAAGCGAGACGAACAGCTATGCAAAGAATGATAAATGATGCAGAAAAAATTGGAGCTGAAGCAATTATAGGTATGAGATATGCAACCGCTCAAACAATGCATGGTGCCGCTGAATTAATAGCTTTTGGTACTGCTGTAAAAACACGTTAAAATGAGGTTTTTTATGTCAACTGTTGAAATTAATAATTTAATTAAAAAATATGGTTCTTTTGAAGCAGTAAAAGGAATATCATTTGATATTAATGAAGGAGAAATTTTTGGACTTATTGGACCAAATGGTGCAGGTAAGACAACAACGCTAAGAGTTGTTTCAACTCTTCTTCAAATCAATTCAGGAAATATTAAAATTTTAGAATACGATCTAAAAACACAGCCCGATAAAATAAGAAAAATAATAAGTTATTTACCTGAAGACGCTGGAGCATATAAAACTCTTACTGGTAGAGCTTATCTAAAATTTATTGCAAAATTTTTTATTGAAAAAAACACAAATGAATTGATAAATAAAGGTATTGAAATTGCAGATCTCGGTTCAAGAATTGACGATAAAGTTGATACCTATAGTAAAGGAATGAAAAGAAGATTACTAGTTGGAAGAGCTTTAATGACAAAACCAAAATTCGCAATTTTAGATGAGCCGACATCTGGTTTAGATGTCATAAATGCTCAAGAAATCCGACAAATAATAAAAAACTTTGCACAACAAGGAACAACAATCCTTCTTTCCTCACATAATATGCTAGAAGTAGAGTACTTATGTCATAGAATAGCATTAATAGATAATGGAATAATAATTGAAAAAGGAAAGCCAAAGGATTTAATGATTAAATATAAATCTAATAACATTGAGGAAGTATTTACAAAGGTGGTAAAATGAGCCAACTGGGGAATATAATAAAAAAGGAATTAAAGGAACTCCTCACACCAGCTACTCTTTTACCAATTGTGATCATGGCGATACTATTTGGTTCAATGGGAAATGTAATAGGAGGAATTGAGGAAGAATTAAGTGAAAAACCAGTTATCGGTTTTATCAATAATGATTCTGGAAATCTCTCAAAAATAGCAACCTCAATTATTGAAAAATATTCTGAAGTTGTATATAATTCAACAGATCTAAATGATAAAGAAAATGCCTTAAAAAATATTAAAGAGGAGGAGGGATTAGCATTAATTATTATTTCAAAAAATTTTTCTAGTGATATTAAAAATGATAGTCCCGGAAAACTTGAAATTTATTGGATTATGGCGGGAGCGGGTATTTTAGACTCAATTTCATCAGAGGTTGTTCAAGGAATAATATATCAAATAAATAGAGAATTATCTATGAAATTAATTAATAATAATTCCTCAATAAATGCAAGTATTGCTCTATCACCGACTCAGAGAATAGATACTACATATTTAAAAAATAAAGAAATGAAAGGGATCTCCCCTGGTGTAGTTGTTGGATTATTTACATCACAATCAACATTAATTCCAATTGTAATAATGATGATTATCTTAATGTCAGGTGGTATGGTAATATCCTCAATGGCTTTAGAAAAAGAAAATAAAACATTAGAAACATTATTAACACTACCTGTAAAACGGACAAGTATTGTAACTGGAAAAATTGTTGCTAGTGCTTCAATAGGACTTTTCATGGCATTAATATATATGATTGGATTTGGAAATTATATGCAATCTTTTCAGATGTCAGGTGGATTAAATTTGGCCGACTATGGTTTATCATTATCAACTTTTGATTTAATATTAGTTGGAATATCGCTATTTGTAACACTTATTGCAGGTCTTGCATTGAGTATGTTACTTGGAACTTTTGCTAAGAATTATAAAAGCGCACAAACACTAACTTTCCCTATTACAGCCTTAGCATTAGTTCCAATGTTCCTCACAATGTTCAAAGATTTTGATACACTGCCAATATCATTAAAAGGTCTTGTCTATGCAATTCCATTTTCGCACCCGATGATGGCTCCAAGATTGCTTATATTTAATGACTATGCAACTGTTATTTCTGGTATTATATATGTTTCAATATTTGCAATAATATTAATTAGTTACATTGCATGGATATTCAAAACAGATAAATTACTAACTGGTAGTACAAGAAATTTTAAAAAAATATTTACAAGAAAAAAAAATTAAGCAAATAATTTAATTAAAAACACTGTACCAAGTATAGTAAGTATTCCGCCTATTAGTCTTCCAAGTTTATTCTCATCAAATCTATTAGCAATAAGAGAACCAGAAGCGGCACCAATAACAGCCCCTAATCCTGCAATTAAAGCAGCATCAAAAATAAAATTTCCAATAAATCCATGTCCAATAGCACCTGAACCCGTAATAAAAAACATCATAAGAAGGGAAGTGCCTATTGCAGTGTGAAGATTATAACCCAATATAAATATTAGAACCAATGTTACTGCTCCACTACTACCCATACCAGTAAAACCACTTGCAAAACCAATTAATGTACCAAAAATAATTAATGAATATGTTTTATTGTTTTTAAACCAAGTAAATTTTATTTTACTTTCAATGTATTCTACATTTTTTTTTATACCATTTATTAAAAGATTAATACCAAAAATGATTAAAACAAATGCAATTAATCCCTTTAAAATAGATTCAGGAGCTCCAGTTGTGAAATTAGTTCCAATAAATGCAGATGTAACTCCACAAATTGAAAGAATAATTACTGGTTTAAAATTTACATTCCCTTTTCTTAAAAATATTAATCCGGCAGTTAATCCAATAGCACTATCTACAACAAGGCTTGTACCAATTGCTTGATAAACTGAACTACCAATAAATATTGTTAGAATTGGTATCATAAAAGCTTCTGCTGTTCCTGATGCGATTCCAACATAAATTCCACTCAAACATCCAGTAATAAGCATTAGTAAACCGTTTAAATAATCGTCAATCACAGCAAGGGGTAATAAATAATACAATTATATTTTTTATCCTAATATCCTAAAAATTAAATAATTTTATTATTTAGAAATATAAAGAAAATAATATTTTAGCAAAATAGTTATTTATTATTATAATTTAATTATAGTAGCAAGATTTATATAAATATAATAGCTTATAATTATTGGGGAACATTAATGAAAAAACCTAATTATAATAAAATTGGAGCAGTTTTAGTTGCTATATTTTTCTTAGGAGTTGCATTAACGATACCATCATTTTCAGCAACATCCGAGAATAATATTTTGACACCGAATAATAATAAAAATTCATACCAAACTTTTGGACCTCTTGATTTTGAGGAAAATACTGAACATCCTGTAATTGGATATGAACAAGGATATATCAGACAAGAGGAAGTATCCTTTGCAGGGGAGCAAAATGACATGAATTACAATGTTGATGCGGGTAATAGATTACAAAGATCGCTGCCAATATGGATTGGAGAACAAGTTGATCTAGCGCCAGGTAGAGGTAGAACAGGTTCACTTGATCCAGATAATGGCGATGATGCTGATTATTATAGATTTACTGTATGTGCTGGACAAACAATTCAAGCTTCTCTAAGTTCTGCATATGATTATGATATACAAATTCTAGATTTAGAAGGGACCTTTGTGGGACAGAGCTATACTGCTGAAGAAACCGGATTGTATTTTACAGGTATAATTGCAAATGACGGTGCAGGAGCTGGAGAATATACAATGAGCATTACCTTAAATGGTCAGAATGATGCTGATTCTGGTTCAGATGCAGGAAATTCGATAAATAGTGCTTTAAGTATTTCACCTGGCATATATTCTGGTTATTTAGATGTAAATGATCATGAGGATTGGTATAGTTTCAATGTTAACTCAGGTCAAGGAATATTTCTTACAATTGATTCACCAGAAAAAAATGACATGGATATCTACTTATATGATCCATCAAATGAACTTGTTCATTCTGAGAAATGGTATGGTGATGATGAACTTGAATTCCCGGCAACAGAATCAGGAATATGGAAAATAAAAATCGATACTTTTCCTGGATGGGATGCTGAGATATGGCCAGATGATTATTTACTATATGGTTCTGGTGCATATATCCTTGATTTAACCGTAGGGGGAACTGCTGAAGCACCTATAGTAGCAGATCCACAGCCAGACATAACTCCTATTGCTAAATCCTTTATTGTTAATGATGATCCTGATTCAAATAAGGATGAATATGGATATATTGCAGCTATTCCTGCAGCAAATTATATAGACAATGGTCAGAGATATGTTTCACCAATTTTTTATCAAGGTGTTGATAAACTAAGTACCTGGTTTACTACTGTTGATGATACAACTCAATATCTAATAGATGATTGGAATACTTATCTTACCCGCCATTCTATGGCACCAGAAGAATTCGTTGTTCCTGCAGACCCATTGCAGGCTGCAGCTGATATCGCAACAAATAATTGGGAATCATCCAATAAAGCAGTTCTTGTATGTGATGGAAGCAGTTTCAATGATGAAATCGAAACAATAATTGATGGTGATTATAGTCTATCATCTTCACCAAATATTGAAACATATGCTCCTGGAGAATTTACAGATTTTGATGGAAATTCTGCAGTGATAAAGTATCTTGGAAAACAATGGGGAGCAATACATCTGATAGCAACCGGAGAGGATTTCTCAGGTAATACTGGACTTGTTACACCAAGATATGAATCCTTAAAATTTGATGATTGGCCATCCCCATATGATGTGAATGGACCTGATTATGACACATGGTATCCAATTACAAAACCAGGCATATGGATTCCTGAAGTTACATCTGAAGGTGGTCTAGAGGAATTACAAATTATATTATACGAAGGAGATAGATATACAATACCTGTTGATACAACTGATTGCAGTATTGAGGTAAATCTTGAAACCGAAGAAGAATCAACTTTACTAGCAATACTTGTAGATCCATTAGGAAATGTAAGAAGACCTAATGTTCCAAGATGGAATGGAGGAGAAATTCAACCTATACATTATTGGAATGGGGGACATTGGGAACATAATTCTGATGATTATCGTTACTGGATTGTAGAGCCACATACTGAAGTTTCATATGAATTACATTATCCAATGGAAGGTAACTGGGATTTAATCGTAGTTCCTTACATTAATCACCCAGAGAAAACAGTTACATTTAACGGAGATTATCATCTAACAGCAAATATAAGAAATCATAACCCCGATCGAGTAAATGCTGCAATGTCTGCATCCAATGGAGCAGTTATTGCATCAATAAACCATGCACCATTACTATTTGTAACAGAAGATTCTATACCATCACAAACTTCAAATGTGTTAACCTCCCTAGGGGTAAATGAAATCATATTTGTAAATATCGGCGATGTAAGTAGTGCATCACCTACTGGTTCAGTTACAGAATATACAACAATGCAACAGGTGATTGATGCTATTAAAAGTGACTCAAATTCACCAAATTATAATGTTATTACTTCACTTGGATCGGGTGATGGTTATTTTGCACCATCAGCAATGCTTGCAGCATATCGTATATCACCAGTTTTAAATATTGGAGAAGCACCAGATGCATATGACGCAAATGATAAACATGGTTCATGGAGAGAATGGTCAAGTGAGGGCTATCATGGAAGTATATCACCAGCTCATTTACCAATGGTAAATGAACCCATAGATATATCAAATCCACCTACAATATTCTCATTGCTTATTTATTTCTTAACACATGATCAACAAATACCACCTCTAGGACTTGACTTAAAATTACAGTGGAACAATGATGTATATCAAGGTATGCATGATCTAATTGATGGTTACGGTTTAGATTTAGAAGGACCCGAAGGCTATTGTTTTGTTGCACATAAATATACAGATATTAGAGATATCATAGGTCAGACAATGACAGGTAATAATTCTTATTCTGGACAAATACCTGGAGAAACGCCAGCATTTTCTTCTGCACAAATCGTAAGATCAATCCTTTACCCTGCATTAATATTTGCAAATCCCGGAAGAGATGTTACAACAAGTCAGATAATAAATTATCCAGATGGATATAATTGGAGAGCAAATGATGGAAATGCATATCCAAATTTTGCAACACAAGAAGTAAAAGCTGCATTCTCCTCAAATGGAAGATTCTATGAAGGTCATTGTATATGGGAAAACAGTTTAGAACGATTCAATGCCGGTGCATCAATTAATTATTATTCAGGACATGGAACAGGTGGATCAGGTGTTTCATTCCAATATAAAAACATAGCCCAAGATTTCCCACTAGCAGAACCAAAATACGAAAATTTATATGACTTTGATTGGTGGGATTCATGGCGAGGATATAGTGGATATGATGATTCACAAACTAAAACAGCAAGATGGGGCGGAGCATCAGGATATAGTGCAGCAGAACCAGGACTTTATGACCTTATTCACTTTAAATGGATAGATCAAGGATTTGGAAATTTACATAGCGAATTTGAATTTTGGAGTTCATGTTCAACAGGTGATGGATACGGACCTCTTGTATATTTAGCTCATGGTTCAATATTATGGTCTGGTGCATCTGGATCCGTATACGGAATTCAGGATGATCTACACAATGGATGGGTATTTCATGATATGTTAGTAGAAGGAAAGCCTGTAGGACCATCTATTGCACAATATCAATGGCTATTTGATCGTGATTATACTACCAATGATCCAACAACATTATATGGAACTTCAACTTGGTTCCAAGGTGGATTAACTGGAGAAAAAATTCTTTTCGGAGATCCATTAATGCAAATCTATTCACCTGAATGGATTGAGCCAACACCAATAGCATAATAATAAAATTTGAGGAAAAATTTATAATCCTCTTTTTTTCTTTTTTTTACTATAAAATTAATCTATAATTATTTTTTTAACAATCCATTCTTTTTATAAATATCCAATTGAACCTTTGAAAAAGATTTTGAGAAATATTTTTTATTTTTTGTTTTATCAATTATTTCCCCAGTTGAATAGTCTATACTTAAAATATCCATATTATCAATCTTATTCGTAACATCATCAATTGTAAGTATTGGTAAGGCATTATTTATTGCATTTCTTTCGTATATTGACCCGAATGATTCTCCAATTATTGTACTAATTCCTAGTGATTTAAAACAATCAACTGCTTGTTGTCTTGAACTACCGCAGCCAAAATTTTTTCCAACAACAATAATATCCCCTTTCTTTGCATTTTTTGCAAAATCTTTATAACCTTCAAGATTGTCAAAAGTATATTCACCCATTTTATCAATATCAGTAATTGATAAATATCTATTATGAAAAATCATATCAGTGTCAATATTATCTTTTTTTATAACCCAAGCTTTACCCTCCACTTTTAAAGGAGGATTAAAAACATAATAATCTTTTTGTATATCTGATTTTTTAATTTTAGTACTTGAAAAAAATTTCGGATTTTCTGGGATGGCATCCTCTGTTGTTATATAACCCGATATCAATGAAGCTGCAACAGTTGAAGGTGACGCTAAGTAAATATCACCTTTACCTTGTTTACCTAAAAAATTTCGATTTCCGGATGAAATTGATACTTCCCCGTTTCCGGTTTGTCCAATTTGACCAGCTGCACAACCCGCACAACCAGCTGAACCAACTAGTGCTCCCCCCTCCTTAAATATTTTTATTATACCTTCATCTAAACATTGTTTCCATATTTTATCTGTAGATGGAACTATCTTTAAAACTCTTCCAGGAGCAATTTTTCTTCCTTTTAATATCTTAGCAACTTTCCTCATATCCTCCATACGACCATTGGTACATGATCCTATAAAACCGGAATCCACTAATTTATTAGAAGCATTTTCAATACTTATAACGTCTTCGGGATGTCCTGGTCTAGAAAGCATAGGACCAATATTAGATATGTCAATATCAATAATTTTATCATATTCTGCGTCAACAACAGCTTTATAGCCATCCGTAGATGGAAATAATATAATTATACCACCCATCTCAGTAGCCATAGAAGCAATTGTTATTTTACCATCAATTGAAAGATTCTCAATATAATCTCCATATATCTCTGCTGCATATCCCAAGAGTCCATTAGCGCCAATTTCCTTTAAAATTTTTAAAACAATATCCTTTGGAGATGCTAATCTAGATGGATTACCTATAATATTTAATTTAATTGTTGGAGGAACTTTAAACCATACTTTACCATATGCCCATGCATGAGCAATATCCTTATCACCCATCCCCTGACCAAAAGCACCAATTGCACCAAGAATATTTGCATGAGAATCAGTTGAAATAATTGTATTACCCGGTTTTACAATATTTTCATCAATTACAATATGAGTTCCTATGCCTTCATTTATGTCAAAAACTTTGATATTATTTTCTCTTGCAAAAATTCTACATATTTGTTGATTTGCCGCATATTTTTGATCACATCCTCCAGGATTGCAATCAAACGTGAAAAAAGTTTTATTAGGATCATTAATAGATAAATTATTTTCCTGAAGATTTTTTACAACATTGGCGCCACCAAAATCTCTAGCAACACGAACGTCAATATCAACATCAATAATATCTCCAACATTAGCTTTACTCTCTGAATGACTTTCAAATATTTTCTGAATAATATTTTTTCTCATATTATAAACCCATAACAAAAAAATTGTAACTATGACGGCAAATCTCGTTCTTTCGGACCATCATATTCACAATCAATATCACATAATTTTCTCATCGGTTTAAATTCAGTTTGCTCCTCATAAACTTGAGCAGTTAAACCTGCAGTTCTACCTATTAAAAAGAATGCTTTTCCGAGTCTCCAATCAAATCCCATATCTGATATTATCGCAGCAATAGCGCCATCAACATTAATTGGTAATTTTTTACCAACAATTTTTTCAAAAGATTCCTCAATAGCTTTTGTCAGAGCAATATGATCCTTACTAATTTGCATTTTTTCTGCAATATAATATAGTTTTTTCGTTCTAGGATCTGATGTATGAACTCTATGACCAAAGCCAAGAATCTTTTTATTTTTCTCTCTTGATTCTCTAACAAGAATATCAGCAATTTCATTTACATTAAATCCTTCTTTACGCATACGTTTTATTCCATCCTGGAAAAATTTTGCTCCTTTTTCAATCGCTCCACCATGAGCATCCCCAATAGAAAGAATTCCTGCTGCAACAGCTGTAGGAAGAGGAACTTCCCCAGTTGCAACAGTTCTTGCGGCAATTGAAGAAGGAGATGTAACTCCATGATCTATAGTTGCAGAAAGAATAGCATCCATCATTTCACCATATTCTTTTGAAGGTAGTTCCCCTTTTAGAATTAAATATACAATATGAGCAAATGGCCTATTTCCTATCAAATCTTCCTGCCTATACCCCTTTGTTACTAAATGATTAGGTTCTACTTTTGTAATTTTAGTATTCCACTTCATTTTTTATTCCAATCCTTTAACTTTTTTTATAACATCTAAAACTGATCCGTCAAACCATTTTGTACATCCCACAAGTTTATCCTCAAATTCCAATTCTTGAGGTCCACCAGTAGCATCATATGCAATATCTTTTAATTCTTCAATAGTAACTATATTCAAATTTTTATTAATTTTTTCTATCAAATCTTTTCTTCTAGGATTTATCGCAATACCATTATCAGTAACAATTGCGTCTACAACTTCCCCCGGAGTTGTAATAGTAGTAACCTTTTCTCTCACAATTGGATTTGTTTTTCTAAATACAGGACAAGTAATAATACATAAAGAAGCCCCAGCAGCAGTATCTTGATGCCCACCAATTCCATGTAGTAATCTACCATCACTATGAGTATTAACATTCACATTAAAATCAACATCAACCTCAGTTGCACCTAAAACAACAGTATCAAGACCATCAATCGTTCTACCTTTTGAAGTAGGATCAGCATAATGACCAATATCTGCAGGCATACCAATATTATCTTGAATGAATTTAACTGAATAATCATCAAAAACTTGAGAATAATAAATATTTTTAACTCGACCAGATTTATAAATATCGACAATAAGTTTCGTTAAACCGCCGGTTGCAGTTGAAGCAGTAACATTTTTTTCTTCTAATCTTTCACCAAGATATTTCATAGCAGCAAGTGAAATTCCGCCAGCTCCAGACTGAAAAACCATTCCATCTTTAATTATTCCCACAGCATCCATTATTTCAACACAGTTATATGCAATTTTTAACTTCATTGGATTCTTAGTTATCTCTGTTGTACCAGACATAATATTTTTTGGATTTCCAATTCGATCAATCTGTGCAACATAATCAACATATCTCTCTTGAATTTCCTGATATTTATTTGGATATTCAATAACATTATCAGTTACAACAATAACATGATCCGCTTTCATTGCATCAACTTGAGAATATGATATCGGACCAAAAGCATTATTACCAATTATACCGGTAGAATTTCCTCGTTCATCAGAAGAGGATGATGCAATTATTGCAATATCAACATGGATTTCACCTGATTTTATTGCAGCCCATCTACCTCCATGAGAACGTAAAACAACAGGATAAGGTAGTGGATTCCTTGATATATAATCTCCTACAACACCATTTATGCTACCTTCAATACGATTCACTACACCTTCCTTAATAAAATCAATTATAGGATTATGTACATTAAACATTGCAGTCTGTGCAAGCATTATATTACTAACCCCAAGATTTTTCACAGTTTCAAGTGTTTTATTAATTACAAAATCACCATTACGAAGTTGATGATGAAAAGAGAGAGTCATACCATCTTTAATGCCACATTTACTAAGCGCTTCAGTTAAACTAGTAACCTTTGAAGAATAACTATATTTTTTTGCACCTGAAAAAGGTTTATAAGTTTTCCCAGAAATATTAGTTTCAATTAACCTTCCCGCAGTATTTGCAATCCTCATAAATTTACACCAATGATTTCTTTATCTCAAAATCAATAAAATCACTATGATTAATAATTATAGATTCAATACTTCTATCAGTTATATCTCCTTCTTTAGAATGAGCATAAATAATATAGACCACTTCATCAGGTAAATTAAATTCTTTAGCAAGTAATGCACCAGAAACTGGATGGCGAAATTTATTAGCATATTCACATTTTATATATTTACCATTTTTAAACTCATATTCCAAGAGTTTTCCAACATCATGGAGTAAAGCACCTGCAACTAAAAAATCTAAATTTATTTTTTCTTTTCTTTGATCAAATATGCTTTTTGCAATTTTTGTTATTCGTTTAGTATGATCAGTTAGTTTTCCAGAGTTTTCAATTAAAAGAGTGAATGGGGCATCATCAATTTTTTTCCATTTTCCACGATAAGCAGCTTCCTTCCAAACTTCAACGACTTTATTTCTTAAATCTTCATCCTGAATTAAATTTAATTCATCTGAAAAACAACTCTCAATATCACTTTTTTCAATCATATTACAACCCCAGATAGCCCCCCATATTTTATCTCTCTTTATTAATATTATGATAGGAACATTGCTAAAAAAAAAAATTTAAAAATAGAAAAAAATTAATCAAAATCAGAACCAAGATCATATCCGCAATATGTACATTCATTACCATCTAATGGTTGATTACAACTAGGACATAAACTCTCACAATCATAATTTTGCTTTTCAGCATAAATCGAACAACCACATTCTGAACAAACATAGTAATATGTTGACATTTGGTAAGTAATTTTCATTTCTGAACCACAATTTGGACAAGCACATACCTTTTTCAAATCAGATTCTACAATCATACCTAAATCTCCTCATATCTTTTATGGTTGAAATTGTCTGTCAAAAATAATATTTAAATTTAATGTGTAAAAATATCATAATTTAAAAAATATCAAAATAAATATTATCCGACAATATTGATAATAAATGTAAAGAAACATTTAATAATATTTATATCTAAAATAATAGTGTAGCGGATATTACATGTCTTCCAAGTCGAATTTAAAAATTAATATTAAAAAAATTGATGCAATAATTGTAGTAGTTTTGATAATTATTGCAGGTCTTGTTCTTATCAAAGCAGGATATATTTTTCCTTTTCAAGAAGACACATTTGAACCAGAACCTGATGATGAAATTAAACCCACACCTCCACCGCCTCCAACGCCTCCGGAGTCAATAACAATGGGGTATATGAGAGCAGTATCTCCTGAGGATGAAGGAGTCCATTTCGATAAAATTAATATTTGTAGAGAATGGTGGTATTTTAGTGCAGTATTTGATGAAAATAGTGATCTAAATGGATGGGTTGTTTCAATCAGTTTTAACCATATGGCTAGAGGTGATTTAATTGGAACATCAAAACCGGATTTATTAGTTATTACACTACATGGACCCAACGGAGAAGAATATGGGGGAATGATTAATAAGGAGAGAGGGCTTGGAATTATTAAACAACCTACTTTAAAAGCTAATTCCCCTGGAGTAAATATAAGATATGAGGATTCATGGGCTGAAGGACAATCACCAGAATGGCATGTTCATGTTGAAGATAATGAAATTGATAATAATCATGATATAATAATAGATCTAACCTATTTTGCTCCTTTTGAACCTGTATGGACAATTGGTGATAAAGCATTTGAAATATCCAGCAGCAATCTTGCAAGCTATATTTTCACAGGATGTAAGGTAAATGGAAAAGTTATCATTGATAATCAAGAATATCTTGTTAATGGAACCGGGCATCACGAACATTCTTGGTCTCCAAATATGGTTAGTAGGGGATTAATTAACGGATGGGACTGGTCTCACATTATTTTAGAAAATGGATGGAATATTTATTATGCAAATTACTATCCCGTCCCTCAATTTGTTTCATCTTTATCTTCAAAAATAAATCCATATGGATCATTAATATTAACTACAGACGAGGGAAATACTATAACTATTCTTGATAATATAAATCCAGAAATTACTAAATCAAATGATGAAATATTCCCATTTGTCAAAATTCCTCTTGAAATTGATGTTAATGCAAAAGCAGGATTATCTCAACCTCTTTTATCAACATATAATATTGAATTTAATATTAATATTAAATCAGAAAACTCCTACGATAAAATATGGAAATTTCCTACTTATGTTGGAATGTCAGTAGGAAGAAGTTCTGTATCTGGTACAATCGGCTGGACTGATAACGATGGATATCACGAATTAGAATTAAATGGAATAGGCACACAGTGGAATATGAGAGCTTTATTATAATAAATTAAAATAATAATAATATTATTTAGAAAAATTTTAAATAATGAATTATTGTTTGAATATCGGAGCAATAATATGAAAAATATTAGGAATTCATTTATTAAAATCACTTCAACCTGTATAATATTATTATTTTTATTGTCATCAATGACAGTTTTTGAAGCAAAAATAATTGATAATAAATATGAATCTTATGCTTCACAAAAAACAATTTTAACACCTAATACTACTTATGAAGGTGTGCTTCGAATATATATTGCCGAGCCCGTTTCTAGATGGAACATGTATGATGGAGAGCCATATCATTATGGTTTTTTAGATTTTGCATATAATGATGAAATACTTATTGACTATGAAGATACTAAAGAAGATACAATAATATGGGATGGAGATGTTGAAGAAAGCAATGTAATAGTAATTGCATCGGTTTTCAATACTAAAAAATATACGGGTTATGCTTACCCCCCATCAGGAAACAAGTTCGATGCCCATTTTGTTGATGCGACAGCGGGATCTATACCTGGCAATACAGGTTACAATATAGTAAAAAATAATTTTACCCATACAGTATTTATTGAGGAAGGTACAGCAACCTGGTGTCATAATTGTCCGGATATGGCAAATAAGTTAAATGATCTATATAAAACTAGTGAATATCCATTTTTTTTTATATCATTAATATCCGATGAAAACGAAGATGCAAATTCTAGATTAACTAACGATTATAATGTTTATGGATACCCTGCTGGATTTTTTGATGGTGGAAAACATGTAATTATTGGTAGTGGCGTAAGCGTAAATGATTATATTTCAATAATTCAATCTTGTGGAGAAAGAAATGCTCATGACATAAATTTAACATTATCAGTAGAATGGCTAGGTGATGGAAATCTAGAAATATCATTTTCAATAACAAATAATGAAATAGTAGAAAATGTTTCACCCGAAATCCCTATAATAGATGGTCCATTAGAAGCAAAAACTGGAGAAAATGTTGAATATACAATTAATTCAAATGATCCAGATGGAGATAACATATATTATTATGTTGAATGGGGTGATAATGAAATAGATGATTGGTTTGGTCCATTTGAATCAGGATCAGACGTCAAAATTAACCATCTATGGAATGAAAAGGGAGATTATCTAATAAAAGTAAAAGCTAAAGATACAGAAAATAGTGAAAGTGATTGGGGTACAATTGAAGTTAAAATGCCACTTTATTATACTAATTTAAAAATTATAATACTATTAGAGAAAATATTTGAAATAATTGAAGTTTATTAAAACATTACCACCTATTATAATTATTTTATTAAATTATATAACATTTTGTGATAACTTTATTAATAACATATGTTATTCAGATAAAAAATGGAGCGTAAAATATGGCAAGAAGTAGTATAAACCAGATTGAAAAAGATGAAATAAAAATAATTACAGAATTAAAGAAAAACGCCCGGGAAAGTATTGACAAAATTGCTCATCGATGTAAGTTTTCAAGACAAAAAGTCTGGAGAATAATGAACAAACTTGAAGAGAGCAAAAAAGTCTGGGGATATACAACAGTTACTGATGATGAAAAATTAGGGTTAAAAAAATTTTTTATTTTAATAAAAAGAACGACTACACCTTTATCAGATGATCTAGCTGAAAAAATCATAAGCAGAGAGGCAGAGAAAAAAGCTCTTGAAGATGGAGTTGTAATTGATAATAGTTTTTTTGTACACGGAAAATATGATTGGATTATATGTTTTACCGCAAATGACATCAAACATGCTAAAAAATTTTCAGATCTAATTCAAAAAAGCTATCATGGCCATATAGCTGACAGTACATTACTAGAAACTCTATTTCCAATTAGATACAATGGTATTTTAAATCCAAATAAAGAGAAATTAAAGGATTTTTTATAAAATAGAATAAAATAATTGAAGAAAAAATAATTATGTAGTCTAATTTCAAACAATTTCCACTATTCCTTTATCTGCATCTAATGATATCTCATCATCATTATTAATTTTGCTAATATCAATTTTATCTATACAAGGAATTCCTGCAAGAATTACCCCTGTTGCTACTATTGTCTCTGTTTCTTCATTAATGATACCTAAAGGTGAAACATTATTTTTTTTTAATCCATAGATTACATACGATCCAACAGTAGAACCTTTTCCACATGGGAACACTAATATTTTATTTTTAATACATTTACCTTCAAGGGGATGATTTTTTTCAATTATTATACCAGTTTCAAGATCTACACCACCATAAAACCCAATAGGTTCCTTTGAAACTATAGCAGCACCTTTACATTTTCCAGGAGAGATTATTCTACCTTTCATATTGCTTCCTCAACTAACTTATCAATATTAGCAAATACTACCTTCTGTTTGCAGAAACCTGGCAGATAATTTGCAGCTTTACCAGAGTTAACTCCAGTTACATTATAACCCATATTTTCAATAGGTGAAACAACCATACAAGTATCAGATACAATATGCCCTCCAGCTTTTTCAATTACATCGGTATACTCCATTCTATCTGCTGCTTCCTTCATTAATCTTGAAGTACAAATCCAAATAGGTATTTTCAATTTTTTACCTTTAATTTTTTCGCAAATTGATGAAATCTCTCTAAGTGAAGCATGGGGGCAACCAAAAATAACAATATCTGGTTTTTCATTTGAATTTAAATTTTCATAAGTATCATTCAATTCCTTTTTTCCAATTTCAATTGTTTCTAAATCTTTTTTATTTATAAGATCAGCTTCAGGTGTTAATCCCTCTATATGATAAAGTGCTACTGCTCCAGAAGCTGCCATTGCAGCACCAAGTGATTTTAATTGATCCGTATCTCCATTATTGATACCTGTGAAATAGGGGATTTTATTTTTGACTGTTTTTCCTACTAAAAAACCTAAAGCACCAAAATCTGAATTATATACTAAATCAGTATTTACTTTAATTCTAACATTAGGTTGTCTATTTTCCCATAAATGTAATCCATAATTAGCAGTCCTTCCACATATTGCTGCCGCCAGTGCAGATGGACCTCCCTCTCTATTTGTCCGAGCCCCTATTACTGAATTTGAAAATGATACAGCCGATGATTCTGACCATGCAATATGTTCTCTAAATCTTGGCAAATTTCCAGCTAAATATGGCGTACAAGTTGATGTTATAACTATTCCCATTTTTTTAAAAGCATTTATTATTCTTAATTGATTTTTTGCAAAATTTTTTGGGAACCCGAGTTTTCTCCAATTTTCTAAATCCATACCCGCTGGATTCAGATAAGTCAATACTTTTACTTTAGTATTTTTTGATGACATGTCCTCTAAAAATTCTGTTCCTGGATCTCCGATTGATTTATATGAAACTCCTGCAACTTGAACTGATCCAACTGGTATCATTTTATCTGCACCATAAATATCTCCTAACCGTACTAATAATCGAAACATTCTCTCTTGCACTTCACCCATTTCACCATCAAGAATTTTTTCTTCTTCTTTTGTTAAATACATTTAGCAAGTCTCCTACAATTTTCTACTATTTTATCAATATCTTCCTTTGTTGCATTATCTATATGAATTCCGCCAGTAACAATAACTTTAGTATTATATTTTTTGTATACTTTTTCAGCAATTAATTTTAATACAATGTAATCAAAGTGATTTTCTAATCTAATAATATTTATTTTTTTATCTGGTTCGCAGATTACCACGCCACCTATGTGTGATTTTTCCCCCCCACCCAATAAATAAACTCTATCATTTCCAATATTATAATTTTTAATCCAAACTTTATATTTCCCCTTACCTGAGGTAATCATTAATATCAACTTTTTTATATTTTACAAGTTCATAATTAATTTTATCAATATTACTTGGTATAGTTGCATCTACTCCTACTTTTGTAGTTAATGTTTTTTTTCCTTTTTCATGTTTACCTGAAGGGTCTAGAGAACTTCCGGGTTGATCAGGAAATATATATAAATCTTTATCACCTTGAAATCTTGTAGCAATAGCCCATTCTATTGCATTTGGATCATATATATCAACATCATTATCCACAATAATTACATGCTTCATACTTTTATGACCATTAAAAGCAGCATCTATTGCTTTTTTAGGATCATCATCATTTTTTTTATCAATTTGTACTATTCCATGAAGCCAAGACCCGCCTCCAATTGTTACTAAAACATTTTTGCATTCAACCGCTCGACTTACTTTATCATAAATTGTTGGTTCTTTAGGCATTCCCATTAATGTTTTATGTTCATATCTACCTGGAATTAATGCCTGATACATTGCATCCTTTCTATGGGTTATGCAATCTATAACAAATAAAGGTTCCTGTCTTTCAAAATCTCTTGTTTCTGTTAAATCAACAAATGGTCCCTCTCGATCTAAATTTTTTGTAAGTCTACCTTCAAAAACAAATTCTGAATGAGCTGGAACTTCTAAATTTTTAGTAACACACTTTACCATTGGAGTCTTATCTAGAGCATTTGCGATGCTAAACTCATCAATTCCAGGAGGTGGCCCTAATGATGCTGCTATCATTACAGCAACTGAATTTCCTATGCATACTGCCATTTCAAGATCATCTTGAATTTTATCATAAGTTGTTCGAGTTTGTCGATTTTTTATGAGACGAGCTGTAAATTTATTCTTATCTATCTCCATTAATCTATGATAAGATACATTCCTTCCAGTGTCTCTATCTTTTATTGTTGAAACAGTAGCTGTTGCATATCTACCTCCATCCTCATCCAAATGATATAAAAGTGGTATTTTTCTTATATCTGGATTATTAATAATAACCTCTTGACAAGGTGCTTCATTGACAATATCTGGTTTTTTTGGGTTTCTTAAAGCCTCTACTAATTTGAAAAGAAGTTTTTCTTTACTTGTATCTAAACTTTCAGAAATTATATCCCTATTTGAAGTAATTCCTGCAAAAATTGGAAAATCAAATCCTTTAACTTTATCAAAAATTATTGGTTTCTCATCATTTGAATATATAATATTGGCTATTTCAAAATCATGAGATACCTCTTTTTTTATTCTTGTTAACTTATCTTCCTTTTCAAGTTTAGTTAAGAAATCACGAAGCATCATATTGCATCTCTCCTTGATGCACCAATAACCGTTTTTAAAGTTTGAAAACCTTCTTTTTCAAAAGCAGTTGCCACTTCCTCTTGAAGATCTCTTCCTGGCGTTAAAGCAATTATGTTACCACCCAAACCCCCTCCAGTTAATTTTGCACCATATGACCCATGTTCCCGCGCAATATTAACAAGAAAATCAAGTTCCTTTGTTGAAACTTCAATCTGTTGTAACAACTTATGATTTTCATTCATTAGTTTTCCTAATTCAGCATAATCTTCTTCTTTAAAGGCTCTTTTTGCTAAATATGCAATATTTTCAGCTCGGTTAAAAATTTCTTTATATTTTTGAGGATTATTATTTTTTCTTTCTCTTACCCCGTTGACTGCTAATTCAGTATTTGCTACTTTACCTGTATTCCCCATAACTACTTCAATTGGGTTTGGAATCTCAATTTTTTCTATTACATTATTATCTGATTTTTCAAACCATATTAATCCCCCAAATGTTGAAGCAGTGTTATCAACACCTGATGGCGTACCGTGATAACCTTTTTCACCTTCATATGCAATTTCATTAATTTCCTCATCTGATAAATTTAGATTATAATAATTGGATAATGCTCTTGCAATAGCAACACATGATGCAGCACTTGCCCCTATACCACTTGCTGCATAAAGGTTACCACATAATTCAATATTAACACCTTTTTTTTGAATATCTAAATTCATTTTATTTATAATATTTTCAATTGATATTTTCTGTTGTTCAAGTTTTCCTTCTTTGTAACCAGGTGTTGCGCCTCTATTGTCATTTAATTCATAACCATTTTTTTGAGAAGAATTAATTTTTGCAATAGTATAATTTCCAATTGCAGAAACTATTGAAGGTATGCCATAAACAACAAAATGCTCATTAAATAAAATAGCTTTTCCAAAACCTATTCCCTCACTAATCATATAAATCACATAGCAGCCATCTAGATATTTCCATTAATTTCGATATATTTTAGAACTATATAACGAAATAATTATTCATTTTTATTTATTATGGTAAAACTCAAATAATGAATATTATTTAAAATAATAAAAAATCCATTTATGATGAATATTTAATATTTATTTTTGTCTCAGATAATGAAAGTATGAAACCTATAAAACCAGTAAAAATATCTGTAATGATGAATCCTAAAAGAGATACTACAAAAATTTCTGCTTCTGGAACTAAAAATAATGTTGAGAACAATATAACCGCGGTTAATTCTCTTGTGCCTAAACCTGCAAATGTTATTGGTATAAATCCAACTACATTAGCAATTGGAAATAATAACATAAAATATAGATATGGTATTTCAAGCCCCAATGCAACTACAATAAGATATTCCTGCGAAAAAATAATAATCCAAGTGAGTATACCTAAGATAACCGGTATGATGAGACCTTTAATTTTTGGAAAATCATAATAAAAAGTATCAACAAACTTATAAAAATTATATTTTAATTTATTTGGGATAAGATATTTAATTAGTAAATGAAATAATTTTTCTCCTCTATTTTTTTTAAAAAAATAAATTAGTACTAAAGCCATAAAAATAAGCCATATAACAACAATGAAAAAAAGCTCTGGAAAGGTTCCTAAAACTAAAAAAGCACCAATAAAAATCATTGCAAACAAAGAAATTGAATGAACAATAGTTTCAATTAATGAATTTACAAATAATTTCCCATAAGGTTCACCAGTTTTTTCCTTCATATAAGGTACTCTCATTAATTGACCTATATACCCTGGAGTGAAGCTCCCATAAAAATATCCAATTAAAAAAATTTTTAAAGATTGGAAAAATGTTAAATCTATATTATGTTCTTTTTGAATTATTCTCCATACATAATTTCTGATGAAAACTCTTGGCAGAGTAAGAGTTAATGAAATAAGTATAAATAATGGATTAATTAAATAAAATGCATTGATTATTTTTATTATATCTAAGTTAAAAATTGTATAAAATAATAAAATTATACCAATAAAAGGTAGAATTTTTTTTATTTTATTAAATAATTTTTGTTTCAAATAATTTTAATGATAATATAAGTTATTTAATATGATTTATTATTAATTAAATTTAAATTGAATTTTATTATACTATATTTTATAGCTAGAATTTATTAATTGTAGTATTTTTGGATCAAAATAAATTAGATTCCTTTTTATTTAAAAATCTATTACAATAATAAATATGAATAATATAATGAATCAAAAAATAGTAAATCTCTTATTTCCAGCAATTGGATTCATTATTTTTATCTATATTATTTTTGATATTGGCATCGAAAAAATTGCTTATACCTTCATATCAATACCAATTTTTTATTATTTAATTGCCTTAATTATATTTATTCCACGATTGTATCTAACTTCTTATAAATGGCTAATTATTAGTAAAAAACAAAAATTCAATTTTGATTTGTTTTTTCTTGCTAAAATATTTTTAAAAACAATGTTTTTTGGGAGTGTTACTCCTGGAGCTATCGGATTACATTTAAGAATATACTATTTAAAAAAAAGAAGTAAAGAATCTATTGAAAAATGTCTTACTAATTCTTTAATCGAAACAGGGATTTCTCTCATAGGTAGTCTTTTTTTAGCTTTAATTGGTTCAATAATTTTGTTTAAATATTTTCCTGAATTTATTCTTATTATATCCTTATTCTTTATTTTCTATGTGATAGTTTTTGTTGTTTTAATATGGAAAAAAGGTGGAAGTAAAATCTTTAATTTCCTTGTTAGATATTTTATTCCAAATAGATATAGAAGTACTGCATTTAAGTCAATTGATTCTTTATATAAAGATATCCCAAAAATAAGAGATCTTGCTTATCCTTTCCTTATTGAATTGCTTGTTAGAGTTATTGCAGCATCTCAAGTATATATTATTGCATTAGCATTTTCCATTGATATTCCATATATTTATTTTATATTAATGAGTTTAATATCTGTTGCATTATCTCATGTATTGCCGATATCAATTGGCGGATTAGGGATTAGAGAGGGAATATTTATTTATTTATTATCAAAATTTGGTGTAAATTCAGAAATTGCATTTGTAATATCATTAAGCGGTTTTATTGTAAAATTATTGATTCCGGGTTTAGTTGGTTTAATTATACCATTTAGAGAGAAAGAAAAAATTCATTATAATAAGTTTTATTGATAATATATAATTATGTAAAACTACTATTTTTAAAAAAATCAAAGTCGATGTTTATCCAATCATTAAAATCTCCTTCACCATTATTACCATTTGAAAAAGTTAATATTTTATACTTATATCTATAATTCATACAACTTACATAGTTTTTATAATATCGCCATTGTGAGGAAAAGGGATTAATTGTCTCTATATTATCAATTCCGTTAAAAATATCAGCATGTAATTTTAATGTATGTCCAAGATGATGTATTATTGCTCCAACAATCAGTTCAGATCTATTAATTAAAGGATTTTCATCTTTTAACCATTGAGCTGAAATTGCAAATGAATCAAAATGATCCCATCCGTAGAATGGAAAATTTAAATCAGGGCATTGATTGCATATTATACCATAATGAAATATTCCCTTCCTTGGATTTTGTAAATCATTTTCAAGGAAATATTCAAAATAAATGTTAATTAAACTTGGAAATGAAAGAAAAGGTGTACAAATATTATCTAGTTCTTCCCCGCCACCTAACAATCCTAAATCTACATGTAAGGATATATTATGATTTTTAAATGAATTGATAATAGTATTAATTAAATAAATAGAAGGCTTATTTGATATATCTGAACTCGAAGATTTCATCCAATCTATCTCAAGGAAAATATCTTTATAAAAAGGATTTGATCCCCATTTATCCGTATAACATTCTTGTATATTATTTAGAGAATCTCCATCTGGATCTAAATTTTTATGATCATTCCAAATAAATGAATTATAACCCCATTTATCTTCCCACCAATCAGGAATTCCATCTAGATCAGAATCATTTTCTAAGAATTTTATATCAAAATTTTTTATTTTAAAAATTTTTGATTCCATATTATCATTATTAGACACCCATGATGCTCCATTAGAATCAAAATTATTAATTTCCCATGGGATTAATGTTATCCATCCCCCTCTCCATTTAATTCTCCTATTAAAATCAAATTTAAGATCAAGAGGTCCAAATCTTGAACCCCACCAATTATTTTTTGCTTTACAAATTGAAAATTTCGAAAAAAGATCATACAAATAATTATCATAAATATTGTTTTGAAACAAATTACATTGATTGTATTCTTCAATATAAACTCCAAATCTAATATTATTTTTTATTTCACATTTTGAGATTTGTATATTTTTTGAGGATTCTCTCATGGAAATTCCGAAATGAGTGTTAAAATTTATATCACAATATGAAACATTTACTAGATCTGATGATGATATACCTATTCCAACTCCATTATGATTTATATTTGAATTTTTAATATTTACCTCTCTGCTTGAAACAATAAAGAGACCGCCGATATTTACACAATTATCACTAATATTACAATGAAATAATTTAATTCTAGTAGAATCATTAATAAAGCAGGATAATCCATTTGCATAAAAATAACAGTTTGATATAGAATCTTCGAATGAGTTATCAATATTAACTCCAATAGAATTGTGATCAAATGAGCAGTTTTCTATAAAATTTCTATTTGATTTAATTGATGATAATGCGATTCCATTTTTCCTAAAAGTACAATTGTTCACATTATTATTATAAGATTCGTTATGAATAATTCCGTTTTTAGTGTTATAAATAATGCAATTCGTTATTACATCATAATTTGAATTTAAGGAAATTCCAGCATCTTCTTTTATTCCACCAGAGTTTCTAATTGTAAAGTTACTAATTAAAACATTATCGTTTTTTACTGTGATTGTATTGTTTTTTAATTGCCCATCAATAATTGTATTGTTAAAATTTCGTCCAGATAAAACTAATTTTTTATCAACAATTAAATTTTCATGATATATACCATCAAAAACAATAATAGTATTATTATTTGAAGCATTATCTATTGCATCTTGAATTTTAAAATATGGATATTTGATTGTGCCTTGCCAAGGTCCTTTATAATTATCATCATTGACATAAATAATATTATTGCCTTCCTTTTCACTTAAATAGTTATAATTTTGTTCTGATAAAATTGGATAAGAATTAAAAATTAATCCAAGAAGAGAAAATAAGGCAGATATTAGTAATATTTTCTTAATCATTATGCACCATATATTATATAATTTGAAAGATATTTAAATTCTTTTGATTTGCAATAAAAAAAATATAATAAAAAAATATTAAATTCTTTATACATAATATATTATTCATTAATTAATGAAGAATACATCAAGAGAAGAATTAATAAAAAAAAGAAAAAAAATATCAAAATCAGAAGTTATAAATAAAAGTCGATTAATTGAAAAAAATCTTTTTAAACTTGATGAATTTAAATCATCAAATACTATTCTTTTTTATGTATCATATAACAATGAAGTTTATACCCATGATATGATTAAAAAATGTTTATCTATGGGAAAAAATTTAATCGTTCCATCTTCTGATGTAATAAAAAAAGATTTATTTCTTTCAAAACTTTACCGATGGGAGGATCTTGAAAAAGGATCATATAACATACTTGAACCGAAAATAAAAAGTGAAAAAGATATTTTTTTAGATGATATTAATCTAATAATTGTACCAGCTGTAGGTTTTGATATCATGGGAAATAGATTAGGTCATGGTTTTGGATATTATGATAAATTACTGGAAAAATCTAATAAAGCAATTCATATTGGTTTAGCATTTGAATTTCAAATTATTAATCATATTAAAATTGAAAAACATGATATTCCCGTTGATAAAATAATAACTGAAAAAAGGGTAATTTATTGTAGAAAAAACTAATTTTTTTAAGATACAATTTCTCTTAATTTGTTTTGCTTAATTGCTTTTTGAAATTCCATTGAAATTCGTTCACCGTAGCTGATTGAATCCCCATATAAATATCCAGAATGGGGAGTAAATCTGGTTAATGGACTACCTGGAATTCTCATTGAAACATCAAAAACTACCATTTCTTCTTTTCCTTTATCAGCAGATATTGCACCTTGTAAAGCAAATGGACCAATAATTCCTGGAGGGTATTCTTTTTTGGTTGTTTCAACAAATTTTTCTCCTAATAAAAAGATTTTTTCAATAATCGATTCTTTAGTTGTTGCCGCTATATGACCTGTCTCAATTATCTTTGGTTTAAGATATTTTAAAACTTCCAATTGTTCATTTGCTGGTAATCTAATAAGACCATCAAGATTAGTCTGTCTTCTAGTATCTGTTCCCATTATTTCTAGTTCTTTATCAATATTTGAGTAAAAATAATTAAAATTAACTTGAGCCCCAATAACATATTCTTCAATTATTGCCTTTTCTAATAAATCTTTTGTTATCATTTTTTTGTTTAACAATTCTTTAGATTTCTGATTATAATCATCAAAACTAGATGCATAAAAAAATGCCCTTTCATATCCTCTAATAGCTTCATTAACCTTAACAATGACTAATCGGTCTATTTCATGAGGAGAATCAATAATCTTGGGGTATCTAATACCTGCTTTTTCTAATAAATAATATTGATTTTTTGGAACGTCTCTTTCCTCTAACTTTAACATTCCTCTAGTCCCATATATCGGTACTCTAAAATTATTTTCAATATCATTAAAATCAAAATAAACCCAAAAATATCTATTATGAATAAAAATTGTATTCCTTTTAACTAATTCATTTTGGATTTTTTCTTTTGTTATATCAGAAAATTTATCTAAAACTATAGTTTCATCTATACAACCTTTTCCATCCAATCTCGATTTAAAATAATTTGTATATGTTTTTTCTCTACCTTTTTGGCAAACAGCAATAGTTCTAAATCCATATTTTTTAGCGCCTCTACAGACATCTAAAGCTGAATGTCCGCCTAAAACACCTATCGTTATTTCATCTTGATCATATGATTCTACTAATTCTTGAATTTTGCTTCTTTTAATCATAAATTAGCCTCCCAAGATATTCATTTTATACTATTAAAGTAATAATGATTTTTATTTGAATTTTGGCCTTTTAGAGATATAAATCGGTAATGATAATTTTTGTTGAGGATATTCTCTTATTTTATTAACTATTAATTTAGTTAAAGAATCTATATTATATGGTTTATCATTTTCACCAATTTCTGAATTTCTAAATCTTGGTTTATATGTTTTATTTTCTCGCTCCATATCTCCAATAACAATTATTATTGGAATCCATTCCTTTTCTGCATCACGTATCTTTCTTCCTACGCTTTCATCCCTATCATCAATATCAATTCGAATTGTAAAATTTTTTAATAATTCATTTAAATCATAAATAAATTGATTACAATCATTTACAAAATCATCTTTTATTGGAATTAACCTAATTTGTGTTGGTGATATCCAAAATGGTAATATAGGTTTCTGACCTTTTTTTATCTTTATCGCCTCTCTCTCTAGAATAGCATAAACACAACGATCGATACTACCAGATATACTTGTATGTAAAATATAAGGATATTTTTTATCCCCTTTTTCATCGGTATATGAAATATCAAATCTTTCTGCATTTTCAACATCAATTTGAACTGTAGATAAAGCACTTGCTTTTTCCATTGAATCAATAACATTAAATTCAAACTTCATGACAAAATAGAAATATTTTTCATCCCACAGTTCAAGTAATATTGGTTTTTTTGCTATTTTTGCAAGATTTATAGCTAATTCTTTATTATCATTAAAGAATTCTTTTACAAATCTAATAGCTACCTCATGATCTAGTTGTAAATCATTCATCCATTTCATCGATGTTTTAAATTGTCTTTCAAATTCCTCTGTTGATTGATTTATATCTGCACAGAATGTATGTAAATCTGGCATTGTGAAACATCTTAGTCGTTTTAAACCACTTGTCTCACCACTTTGTTCTCTTCTAAAACTATAGTGAGTGAGTTCATACATTCTTAAAGGGAGGTTTCGATATGAAATTGTCATATCTTTTGCGATCATATATTGACCAAAACATGCTGCAAAACGAAGGAAGAATTCTTTATCATCAGATCTAATCCGGTATTGTCTTGCAGGAAATTTCTTTAAATAAGCACTTAAAGCAGGATGTTCAATATCATACATTATTGGAGTTTCTACTTGCATTCCACCTATATCTCTAACAATATTATTGATATGTTGTTCTAAAAGACCTTTAATCATTCTTCCTTTAGGATACCATCTAAAATTACCAGAATCACTTGCAGGTTCATAATCCACTAGTTCAAGAGATTGCATCATTTTAACATGTGCAGGTTCACCAATACTTTTTCGAGATCCTTTGCTCTCATATTCATATAATAATTTTAGCTCTTCATAATTTGAGAAATCAAATTTTTCTGCATCAATGAACTCCCCCTCTGGTGTTAATATTTTCCATTCAGATTTTATTTCTTTTTCTTTTTCTACCGATTCTTTTTCTTTACCGGCAACTATATCTCTTGAAAGTTCTGATAAAGGGTGACCTTTACATGAAATCTTAAAAGCTTTATACCATCCAAATGGCGAACGTTTAACATTATAATATTTATTATTAAGATTATATTCAAGTTCTACTAAAATTTCCTTTGCAATTTTTGGACTCCCTAGATTCGATGACAAATGAGCATAAGGATAAAGCATTATATTTTTAACTTTTAATTGCTCAGCTGTTTTTTCTATCTCTTTAGAAGCATCTATAACAGTTTGATTAGGAGATTTTTCATCAATTTTCTCCACTGCAATAAAAACTGTTAAAGCCTCTTCTAATCTATCCTTTTTTAATTTAATTTCCTCTGGATTTGAAATTGCTTTATTCTTCACTTCATATTCAATATAATCACTATGTATGAGTAGTAATTTCATAGAACCAATTCCAGTAAAACAAATTTATGTTTTTAAATATAATGATTAAAAAACATACTTGGGGGAGGCGGCGGAGGTGTTACCACCGTCAAGAAAAAAAATTAATACGAATCTACTTGCAATCCCATCTCTCCGCCTGAATATATACATATAATAAATGATATAATAATGTTTCGGATTAATATTTTCCAATCATTTTGTCTTCTTCATCTCCTTTAATCTCTCCTTAGCTTTCTTCTTTTCAATCTTTGAAATATTTTTATTGGATTTTTCTTTCATTTTACTATTTTCAACATTATTTGAAGAAATAGATAAATTAATAGATTTATCATCTAAAGAAAGGCCTGAGCGATATTTATATGTAAATATCAACGAAATTATCATATAAATAATAATAAAAAATCCTATAATCAAAATTATTTGATTATATTCATCAATATTTGAAGTTTCAAAAAATATTCTAATTGCAAGTAAAATGGCAAGTAGTATTGATCCGGCCCATGCATGATGTTTTGATATTGCATATTTCTTCTTTTTATCTGATAATTCTTCCATCATCTTATCACATTTAAATTAAAAAGTTTAGCTATATAATATTTAAACTGTTATCTTTTTTTCTTAATTATTTTTTCTGCAATTGAAATACATGCCAAATAATCATCTAATGTATGAATTAAAGAAGATATTGAATTACTCTCAATATTAGTTATGATTGTTTTTCCCTTTTTTTTTGATTGAATGTAATCTAAATTATCAACCTCTATAGAGTTTAATATGGATTTTGTTTCATTTTCATCTTCATAATCAATTTTTACCTTGCATGATATTTTCATATTATCTCCTTTATTTGTTTGGATATTATTTCATCTGTTCTCTCTAAAAATTCATTTTCTTTATCAGAGTGTATAGTAGCTCCAGCTGCAATTTTATGTCCGCCTCCATTACCATTTAAATTCAAAGCTACTTGTTTCATTGCTAAACCTAGATCTAATCCATTTGCAACTAGATATTGTGTTCCTCGGCATGATATATGCAATTCAGTTTCTTTTTTAACAATTGAAAATAGAGGTTTTTTATTATTTAACATATAATTAATTGCAATACCACCTATAACACCACCAATAGATGATTTATAACTAAAGAAATAGTTATAAGATTTTTTTTCTAAAAAACCATTTTTTTCTAATTCTAATAATTCATTCAGGATTTTTTGTTTATATTCTTTCTCAAGTAAAACAGCTTTATCGTATGAAGTTTTATCACCAAAACATAGGGCAAGACCTAAACCACGATTTCCTCCCTTTCCACATGCATCTAAGAGATCTGCATATCTTTCTAATTCACTTTGTAATGATTGCGACCAATATCTATCTCTAATGACAGTGTCAAGTATATTTTTTTCACATCCATTTTTTATTAAAGTAAGTAAAAGATATGAATTGATTTTTTTAATCTGTTTATTATCAAGTTCATTGGTTTCTTTTTCAGGTTCTATTTTTATTTTATCTAATAATTCCAATATTGCTTGTTTATTGCCTGACAATCCTGAATAATATGGATCAACTGAATAATATATTGAATCTAAAATTGATCCGTCCTGGAGTTTTAATCCAGTATATTTTTTTAATAAATCATTTTTTATTGCATCATCAAGAATAGTTTTATTATAGCCTCGAATACCCCCAATATATTGTTTATCCCCTATAGCTCCAACTAGTGCTAAAGGTGCAAGATCAATGTTTTGTGGATTTATTGTTTTTGCAAGAGAAAAACAAAGACTCGCCCCTGATGCTTCATAATTTCCATTTATTCCACATAAATTTGCATTAATCTGAATGATATCATTATTTGTTTTTGGTTTCTGAATTTGATGATGATCAATAACAATGGCTTTACATTTCAATTGTTCAATTGTATCAATCTGACCACTACCCATATCTGAAAAAATAATGATTTCATTTTCCTCTTTTTTTATCCTTTCTAAACCTTTTGTAAAAGGATTTCTCATAAGTGTAACATGGAAATTATAACCTTCTCTATAAAGTGTTTTGCATATGATTCCTGCGGCAGATATTCCATCAGCATCGTAATGTGATATAACTCTAAATCTAGTAGATTTTGGCATTGATAAAATCATTTTCGATGCTTTTTTACTTAATTCTAAAACATCCGCTATCATAATAAATGGTAAAATTAAACACTATTAAAAAATATGGTGATTATTCAAACATAAGCTTTGCTTGTTTTGGATTATATTTCCAATCTTCTGGAATTGTTTTGCTTGAGTGATAATATTTAATTAATCGTCTAATTTTTGCTTCTGTATTATGAAGATTTCTTTTATTTACATTATCTTTTCTATTTGTTTCAAGATGTTCTCTTATTTGAAGCGCTCTTCTTATTAAATTTTTTAGATCTTCAGGTATTTCGGGATATATCTTATTATCTCTAAGTATACGGGAAATTTTTTTTCCAGTTGCTATTTTAACATCTGGAACAGCATATTGATCTCTTAATCTTATACCAATTTCACTTGTTGATTTATCTTTTTTAGCAAGCTCGATTATATGCGATTCAATTTCCCTAGGTTTTAAAGAACTCCACTCAGGATGTTTTTCTCTACCAATCATATGTGTTGATCCAGATTTTCCTTTTCTTCTTGCATGCATTCTTGCCATTATTTTAATCTCCAAGATACCAATAAGGATAATTCCGAATATAGTTTTAATATTTAATACTTAGGACGGAATGGTTCTGTAACATAATCGGGACATACATCTTTTTTCTCCACACATGTAACAAATTAGGTGATATTAATTTCTATTTTTCTATTAAATAATCCTTTATTATATTAGATTCCCAAACTATTCCAGAATCAACAATATCATCTATAAATGAAACTTCAACAGGCATATTTCTTTTAGCAATAAAATATAAAGATACATTATTACAAGCGATACTATCAAATCGATAAATAATAGTATTATCTACAATTTTTTTATAACTGAATAAATTAAATAAACTATTCTCATTATCAAAATAATAATCAGTATTAATAATAGAGAAATTTTTATCAATATCAAGTTGAACAGTAATATCCTGACCTGCCTTCTTGCCTGAATTATTCAATAAAAATGATACATTAAAAAATGTATTATTTAAAGGTAAAACCTCTTTTTTTGTATCCAGAAATTTTATATCTGAACTTACAAAATCAGGAGTTTTTTGATTTATACTCCATGCTGAATAAGCACTAATTCCTGCAACAAATAATGAAACAATAGAAAATATAACGCCAATATAAACAATCCATCTAGGGGCTGATTGTTTTTTTAGATTAAAGACATCGCTTTCAATATTATCAATTCTTTTTTTGGAAGTGTTATCCATCATTTATCACTTTTCAATGGGTCTAAACGAATCAATTTAACGCGACAGTTCATCCACTGGATAGGGACATAAATACGACCACTATTACCAGAAGCCTTAACCTTCTTTTCAATAGCTTCATAACCCGTAACCTTAACTTCCATCTGAACCTCGCTATATTCAGCCATATAAAAACTATAATGTAATCACATTTTATATATTTTGTGGTTTATTTTACTCATTTTATGGCTATAAAGTAGATAAGTATATATAGGTGTAGCTACATTATAGTTACATAGGAGTTAAAGAATATGAGTAGAACTGAAATATGGCAAGACCAAAAAACACCCGCACTAGCAATAGTAGCAAGAGGAGACCAAATAAAAACAATCATACCAAACAACAAATACACAGTACAATCACAAAGCAAACCAGAGAACTACTATACAATCCATCATTATCAAGAAAACAAGTGGGTATGCAATTGTATACACCATCAAGCAACAAAAAGAAACTGTATTCATATTCTATCAGTAAAATTTCAACAATCACTAAAAGAAACAAAAGACACCGTCTTTGAAGCATCTATAAAATGTGATAAATGCAACAGTGCAGACATTGTAAAAAATGGAAAAAGGAAAAACAAAAGCGGAGTAATAAACCGCTACCTCTGCAAAGAATGTGGTTATAGATTTACCGATAATGATGGATTCAAGAAACGCAGAAGCAACCCTGAAAAAATAGCACTAGCACTCGACCTATATTTTCGTGGTTTATCTGTTCGTAAGGTTGCAGAGCATTTCCAACAAGTCTACAATCTACATATCAGCCATATGACAGTATACAGATGGATATATAATTACAGTAAACTAGCTTCCAAATGGATGGATAAACAGAATACACCAACAGGTAAAACATGGCATATAGATGAGACAATGCTAAAAGTAGATGGTGAATTTCGTTATCTCTGGAATGTTCTCGATAGTGAAAGCCGATACCTTTTAGCCACCCATGTCAGTAAACATCGAGGTATCAAAGATGCACAACAACCAATCAAGAAAGCAAAGAAAGCTACAAGTGATAGACCAAAAGAAGTATTAACCGATGGACTTAGAACTTATCCAAAAGCAATAGTGAAAGAACTAGGAAGACGTGATGTAAAAGGACATTGGGGTTTCTGGAATCCACATAAAAGAGTACAATCAATAAAAGCAAAAGAAAGCAACAACAGAATAGAGCGTTTTCATGGCACAGAAAAAGAACGTACAAAGGTTATGCGTGGTTTTGACCAAGAACATGGATGTGCAAACCTTATGGAAGGTTTCCGTGTACATTACAATCTTGTAAAAAACCATCAGGCACTAGGATGTACACCATCTGAGGCAACGGGTAAACTTGGTATTGATGGTTTCCGATGGTTGAATATTATACAAAATGCAAAAAATAAGAGTTTTATCTAATTATATTATAGATTATCTTTAATTTGAATTAAAGTCTCAGAATAATCCTTTCTTATTTCATGTCCTTCAACATTTTTTACTTTAATTTTATCATTGATAACTGCAATATTTTGTACACTGTTTATATCTATTTTTATATAATATGCATCTGGAATTATGAAGGTACTACTATAATTATAGGTAAGCGAAAAATTTATAAAAAGAACACTTGGTTTTCCCTCAATTTTTTTATCTAAATAATCTGGTGGATATTCCCAATATAATAATGTACTATTTGATTCATTAGTTGTAACAAATTTTGGGTTACCTGTGTTATCCCACTTTGTTCCATATTCTGTTGTAGCTGAAACATTACTTCTTTTAATTACATGGTTTTTATATTCATTATTATCAAATGCTATATAAAAAATAATTGGTCCTTTAAATTCTCGATTTCCATCATTACAGACAATCATTGTAATATTTTGTGAATTATTCGAAGTATTATTAATAAAAACTCCACCTTTGATGGATTCATTAATGTATTCATCAATAGTAACCATTTTGCAATCATTTACCATTGGAATAATAAATATTGAAGAAACAATAGGTAAAAAAGAAATGGAAAATGCTACTGATGCTGTAACCCACGAATACCAACCTCTTTTTTTATATATTAACAAATATAGTAAAAGTACTATTAGTGATGAACTCCATAAAAACCAATTTATTACTTGGATAAACCAACAATCTAAATGAAAACCAAAAAAAACACCTTCAATTACAAATAATAAAAATGAAACACATATTGAAATTATTAATGAACAAATTATTAACTTTTTTAGATACTCCTTGTTTATATCTCCCCATTTTATTTTCTCCATCATTCTAAAAATTAAAAGAAAACTTATAAGTATTCCTAAAAAAATAATCCCCCGATTTGTTACTGCCAAAAAATTAAGCAAAAATCACCCTCCAATTTATAGTACCGGACGGAATAAACTTATATAATTTCATATTTTAATAATTATATCTTATGTCAAAGACTTATCATTGATTGAAAAGAGCGTTTACTAGTATTATAATCGGTTTTATTCTTGCCCCCATCATAAAATATATTTTAAATTATTATGATTTAGCAAATTTTATTATATTATTTTATGTACTATCATTCATAGGTATTTATTTTATCTTTAAGAAGATGAAATATTGGTCAATTTGGTACTCATTAGGTTGGATATTTGGAATTATTCTTTTATATAGATTATTAGAAAATTGGGAATTATTTTTATATATAATCGTTTTTATTATTGCTATAGGCTATAATTTAAGATTTAAGATAAAGAGAAGTCTAAGAATTTAATTAGTTTTTATTTCAAATTAAATATGTCATTTAATATATAAAATAAATGTGAATGATTCTTAGTCGATTTTATTAAAAATGATTTATTTTTTGGCATTGAAATACTTAAAGGATCAGACCAAACACTCTCCAAACCATAAACATCACGAGCCTTCACCCTAACATCAAAAACACCACGATCACTCCAAACATAAGAAACATTAACTAAATCACCCGAAACGAAAGGA
>JAHWGJ010000019.1 GCA_020054475.1 Thermoplasmata archaeon
ATTTTCTTGTAGAATGTAATTTAGAATCTCTCATTCTCTTACGCAATTCACTTATTCTTTTTTCTACGTGTCTTGTATAGACATCAGACAAGTATAACCTCTCCCAAATTTTGCAATACAAGTATATCTAATAAATCTTCTTATTATAACTTAAAGAATATAGTTAATAAAACCGATTATTAACCCTATAAAAACTAATAAAAAAAATATTGAATTTACTACGGAATTGAGATAACTTACACCATTAACATATCCACCAAATATTCTTTTAGAAACAGTATCATCTTTAAATTCTAAAGGTATAAAAATCCAAACAACACGAATTAAACCTGTAATTACAATTAATATTATTGAAAATAATCCTAAATCAATTTTCTTATCATTGAGAATTACTAATATAACCATATAAAATAACATTATAAAAAGAGTAATGATTATTGGAAATAGAATACTTATTACTAATCTTGCTTTACTATTCTCCATATATTGTAATCTAATCCAACCCTTATAACTTTTGTTTATAAGAGAAAGGAGAACAAATCTGTTTAATGATTGATGTTTAATTATAATTACCAAAATATCTAAATATATTCATATATATCCCATCTCAGAGTGGGGAGGTGTCTCTTCACTACCTTAATTGATGTTTTTTGCATCCCACCCTCTCCACTCACTTAATAACTTAATCTAGAATTATAATGTACATAATACAAAAAAAGATATCTCCCTCGAGAAGATATTCATATGTTCATTTTTCAGGAAATTTTCTCCTTAGAAACCGTTCATTTTCATATGCATCTAAAATATACAAATATATATCTAATTTAACGCCTTTTAAGAATACTATATATATGCCTAATGGTATAATGTCCTGTTGAAAAAGATAATGCCTTCTAGAGGCATTATAGGTGATCCTCAGGCATTATTATATGGCATCCTATATAAAAATATACACTTATATTATATCATCTATTTATTATATATGAATCTAAGAATATGTCTAGGAAACTAATAGTATTAATCATTGGTATTATTCTAGTATGCGGATATTTCTTATATTTAACATTTCCATTATATATTATAGGTCCTCCATCATCAGTCTATGATATTAAGAACTTTGATGATGAAGTTCATTTCATTAATGTAGTTGTTTTTGATGAAAACAGAAATCCAATCTATCAAGATATGGATAATTTAGAACCAAATGAGAATTTAGAATTGGAAAGAGAAGTAAACTTTATACCACCAATTCCAAGTAATTTATTCACATGGGTTGATGGACCATATACATTCTATTTTACTATAGACGATAGCATAACAGAAAACATAACAATAGATCCATGGCCATATGAAACAATATGTGTATGGCTATATTTTAATGAAGAACCTATTGATATATTGATAAGTACAGTTTAATCAATCTAGAAAATAGAAGTACCCATAACTTTATCATATATCTTCTTTTTGTCTTTTAATAAAATATGTAAAATCAGTTTTTTTATATAAAAAATAGAAAAGGAGAAGAATATTATTTATTCTTCAAGAGTAATTACTGTGGATAAAATCTTAGTTGTATATGCTTATCCATTCCGTTTATTAACCAGAAATATCCAGTCTCATCAAACAAGTCAGGTGGAACATTCCAAAGATAATAAGCTACATCTGCTAGGTCATAGAAATCAAATTCTATCAAAAAGATATCTGTAATTTCTTGCCAATTTGGTGCTTTACTTTTACCCGTGATTTTGATATCATCAAGATAATACACCCAATTACCAGATTCGTCTTCCACCCAGCCATCTACAAAACTTAGGTCTGCACCGTTACCCGGTTTACCAAGTGATACCAGATATACTCTAAATGATTTTGTTTCGCCAGATGGAACTTGTAATGTACATTCTCCATCAAATCCGTTTCCATCTAAAACAGCAAATTCGTCACCTTGAGTGTAAGTTATCTTCACATCATCTGTATCTATTGATTCATCATCAAAAGGAACAAATATTGTATGTCTATCTGGATTATCATATCCACCATTACCAATATTTTTTCTTGCAATTATGTTTAGATTATAATGTGGTCCACTTGGTGGAACATCTCCTTTGTCTGGTTTACCTGCTTCTACAGATATAAACCCTACTAACAATAGTACTGCGACTATTGCTAACGCAAATATTTTCTTTTTCATAATTTTCTTCCATCTTCTATATTATTACAATTGTCCGTTGTTATTATTTAAATTTATTTTGATAAACTATCTTTATGATAATTTAATCATTTAACAATTGTATATTTTCCTCCCCATTTTATTACTGGGGGGAGTTTCTTATATCTTAACTCATTTATCAACATCGTATTTATATCTATTTTTTTTTAAAATTTTAATAAAATAATAAGAATATAATAAAAATATAAATTTACAAAAATAAACAATAACAACAATTTATCAATTCATTATTTTATCATATATTCTCTTCAAATCCTCTTCAGATTGAGCATTATAATGCATTAAATCCACATCTCCTTTCATGCTATGGCCCATGAGTATCTTTTTGATGGATGTTGGACCTCCTCTTCTATCCCATTCTTGAGAGAAGAACTTTCTTAAATCTTTAACTTGAATAGGTGCATCTCTAAACAATCTTGTAATATGGCTCTGTGAGAATAGACTCTTTAGATTCTTATCACTATTGAAGTAAGTATAGTATTCAAATATTGCTTGTTGTGTCTGTTTATTAAAGAATGATATTCTACTCATCTTAGTCTTTGTAGATTGTCCATTCTTTGGATTATGATTGATATGTAATACACTATTGTTTATGTCTATATCCTCTGTGGTTAATTGGTATAGTTCTTCTGCTCTAATACCAGATGAGATTCCTAATAATATGAGAGATTTAATCTGTAGATGATATGGATTATCTTTGAAATAGGATTGAGTATTCTTTATATTCTCAAGTGTTACTCTTTTTGGTAGGTAGATAGGTTCAGATGGTGGCTTGATATCTTTTGCCCATTCAATGTTTAGGTAAGTAAGAAACTTCCTTTTTTGATATGTAATCTTTCTAAAAGATGTAGTTGTTTGTTTATCTCTTATTTTATTCAAATATTGTAATGTCTTTTTCTTATCAATTCTCCAATTGACATAGTCCATATAATCAGTTAGATATTGTCTAATAGTAACTATCCATCTATCACATAATCCTTCTATCTTTCTGAACTCAATAAATTCTTGGAGAATATCATGTTTAACAGGAGTAGAACATCTATCAATTCTTGCTTCGGGAGCTATAGACTTGAGTTCAAATCCCAGCAGGCCCATTTTAAAATAATTACTCAATTTAGAAATAAGATTGGAAGTTATAAAAATCAATATTTTCCCAATCATTAAAATCGTTTTTACCCCTAGATCCATCAGAATAATCAACTAAATCATGTAAAAATCCATACATATAACCATAATTCATAATGCTCTTGTATGGTCTAAATTTCCACCAAAGAGGCTGCCAAGGAAAATATGCATCTCTTGAATGCCCACCTAAAAATACTAAACCAAGACTATGGCCAAGTTCATGCATATAAGCTGATGCATATACAACGTCTCTATTTCCACAAACCGGACTTAGGACTTTTTTTTCCAAGCCTACTCTTGAAATTTGAAATGCATCACTTCTAAAACAATAACCAGAAGCCCCCTCTGCATTGTATATCACAACTCCATAATGAAATACGCCTCTTCTCCAATTATTTTCATTATCATGTAAAAAATATGTTCTATATAATAAATCAACTTCTTCCCATGTAGATTTTTCACCAACATCATCAAATGGAACACTCTCCGAACCGGTTTCTCCAGCCCAAGATCCATCATCTAGATGAAAAATAATATTTTGCCTATTAAAGGCATTTCTAATTAAATGTTTTGATCCATCTGGTAAAACACTTTCTTTCTCAAAAATTGATCCAGCATTCATCTGATCAATCTCAACGAATATGTCTCTTCTAAATGGATCTGATCCCCATTGAGAAGTGAGATATTCTTCAAGATTATTTAAAGCATCATTATCTGTATCAATATCTTGATGATCATCCCATTTAAATGGATCATAAAACCAGGTATGATATATAACATATTGATCAATTAATTCATCATACTCCCAATCAAATTGATGCCCCCATTTATTTTCCCATTCAATAGGAATATTATCATTATCATCATCTCTTCCTCTATCATCAACAGTTGGATCTGTGTTAAACATTTCAGTTTCAGTCCAATAAGGTATTTCATCACCATCATAATCATTTTGCTTTATATCGAAATAGATTTCACAGTCATTATCATCCTCATAAATACTATTATCATCACATCCATTACCTCTGCCATAACCGCTCAGGTCAATAGACCAAGAGTGCGGTAAATAAATCATATCATCTCCAAACCAATGACCAGTTTTTATACTATAAATGATACTCAAATCCTTTCTATCAGGATTTTCATTATCATTCAATGCAATATCACAAAGAGTATCTCTACCTATATTCCAATCCCATAATTGAATTATAATTTCAACGAATTCTTGATCATCGGGTACATCGAGAGTGCATGACCAATTTAAATTTGATAAATATTTTTGATTTTTCCATATTGGGCTCCTAAATTCTTCTCCATTAATGAATATTCTTGCATAAAAATCTGGATCAGTTTTTTTATCAATTATGTCAAAAGCCCTAATTTCATTTATCTCAACTGTTACTTCAAGATTTATCAATGGATCTATATCTTCATTGTTTTTATATGAACTTAATAATTTTCTTGGATAAAAGGTTGTATCATTTTCAATCAAATTATCAGATTCAGCAAATACATTGTTAATTATTGAATAATTCGTTATAATTATCATAAAGATTATTATAAAATTTATAAATAATTTATTTTTCATTTTAATTGCCCCCATTTTACGTTATCTGAATAAATATTTATTTGCAACAATGGTTATAATCATATTATTTGATGTTACTATATATATTTTATGATAATATAAAAAATTATTTATCAATTTTGTATGTTAATTTAAAATAAAAATAATAATAGTAAATTAATTTAGTAGAACACTAAAACATAAAAAAAAGGGAAAAATTATATAATTAATGCTAAATTGATATGAAAAATATTATCTAATAGAAAATTTTATTAATAATTCTTTTTTGATTGGATTCTAATATGAAAATTAATGAAATTTTTTATTCCATTCAAGGTGAAGGAAATTGGACAGGATTTCCAAATATTTTCATACGAACAACTGGATGTAATCTTCGATGTTCATATTGTGACACTAAATATGCTTATTACAAATTCAAAGAAATCAAAATATTAAAAATATTAGAGATAGTAAAAAAATATAATTGTAATAAAATCTGTATTACTGGAGGTGAACCTTTATTACAAAAGGATATAAAAGAATTAGTTAGTATTTTAACAAAATATGATTATAAAATTTCTATTGAAACAAATGGAAGTTTAGAGATTAAATCTTTCGCAGGGAAAAAATCAGTTATGATCTCTCTTGATATTAAATGTCCTTCATCAAATATGAATAAGAAAATGCTACATCAAAATCTTTTATATCTAAAAAATAAGGATCAATTAAAGTTTATTATTAAAGATAAGAAAGATTATATATTTGCAAAAAAAATTATTAAAAAAAATATAATTAATTGTTCAACTTATTTCCAACCCGTTTCAGGAATAGATCCAAAGAAACTAGCAAATTGGATTTTAAAGGATAATTTAAATGTAAAATTAGGATTGCAAATCCAAAAAATATTATGGATGGATAGGATAGGATTATAATATTTTTAAAATTATTAAAACCATTTTTTATCAACACAAACTATTTAGAGGTAAATTGTATTGTGAGTTCGAAAAATACACATAATATAATATTTATTATAAAAGAAATAGAGGTGAAAAAGTTATGCAACCAGCAAATATGGCATATGATAGAGCTATTACTGTTTTTTCTCCAGATGGGAGATTATTTCAGGTTGAGTATGCTCGAGAAGCAGTAAAACGTGGAACCACAACTGTAGGTTTGAAATATAAAGATGGAGTTGTATTAATCGTTGATAAACGAATTACATCACATCTTATTGAACCTGGATCAATTGAAAAAATATTCGCAATTGATAAACATATTGGTTGTGCAACTTCTGGACTTGTAGCAGATGCAAGAGCATTAATTGATAGAGCTCGAGTTGATGCACAAATAAATGAAATCACATATAATGAACGAATTCAAGTAAAAACACTTGTAAAAAATATATGTGATTTTAAACAAACTTATACTCAGTATGGCGGTGTTAGACCTTTTGGAACTGCATTATTAGTTGCGGGTCATGATAACACTGGAGCTCGTTTATTTGCAACAGATCCATCTGGAGCTTTAATGGAATATAAAGCTAGTAGTGAAGGAGCTGGAAGAAATGGGGCAATGAGTTATTTTGAAGAAAAGTATAAGCTTGGCATCTCAATGGAAGAAGCAGTGGATATGGGAATTAAAGCTCTTCATAAGGGCACTGAAGGAAAATTAAATCCAACTGCTACAGAAATTGGAATTGTAGGAAAAGATGTTGATTTTTATATCCTTCCAGAAAATGAAACAAAAGAGTTTGTAAAGAAGGCAATTGGAGGAAATTAGATTTGGTTAGTCTTGATGACGCTGTTATTGCTCGATTAAAAAAGGGTGAAGAACACTTTGAAATTTTAGTTGATCCCTATTCCGCAGCAGAATTAATTGATGGAAATGAGATAGATATAATGAAATGTCTCGCTATTGATTCTGTTTTTAAAGATTCGAAAAAGGGAACTCATGCATCGGAAGAATCCTTAAAAAAGAATTTTAATACTGAAAATATTGAAGAGATAGCTAAACTTATAATTTTAAAGGGAGAAATACAGCTCACTACCGAACAGCGTCATAAAATGAAAGAAAACAAAAAAAATAGGATTATTGAAAAAATAGTTAAAAATGCCATGGATCCTAAAACAAAAGCTCCTCACCCTCGTCAAAGAATTGAACTTGCAATGGAGGAAGCTAAAGTAAATATAGATCCATTTAAACCCGTTAGAGATCAAGTAAAAACAATTATAGATTTATTAAAACCTTTGATTCCATTATCATTTGATAAAATTAGAATATCTGTAAAAATACCTCCAGAATATGTTGGTAAAGCTTATGGGATAGCAAGAAACTATGGTGTTTTAGAGCGAGAGGATTGGCAATCTGATGGATCTTGGCTTGGTATTGTAAAAATTCCTGCAGGTATGCAAAATGATTTTTATGATAGATTAAATGATATGACGAAAGGCAACGTTTCAACTAAAATTCTTAAATAATTCTAATGAGGTAAGCAAAAAATGACTGAAGATAAAAGGAATATTGTTATACCTAGTGAATTTCTTGGTGAAGCAGATAAGATAAAAGCGGGTAGAGGAACTTTTATTGAGGATGGAAAAATTTATTCAGAAAAATTAGGAATATTGAGTAAAAATTCAAATTATGTTAATATAATTCCCTTAAAAGGAAAATATGATCCTATTGAAGGAGATTTTATCATTGGTATTATTGAAGAACCTTTATCATCAAGTTGGCTAGTTGACATTAATGCACCTTACCCCGCCCTTTTACATATAAATGAGGTTCCTTGGGATGTCGAATTTGGTGAAACAGAAAAATATTTAAATCAAGGAGATTCAATAATGGCAAAGATATTAGATGTTAACATTGAAAAAAAATTACAAATTACTTTAAAGGATCGTAACCTCTATAAAATTAAAGGAGGATATATTACCTATATCGAGCCCTCAAAAGTTCCTAGGTTAATTGGGAAAAAGGGCTCTATGATTTCCTTATTAAAAAAATATTCTAATTGCAGAATGTTTATAGGTAAAAATGGTAGGATTTGGATTGATGGTAAAGAGGAAAATATTGCTAAAGTTATTCAAGCAATAGACACAATAGAAAATGAATCTATATCTTTTGGATTAACTGATAAAATTGAAAAATTATTAAAAAAAAATTCCCAGGTTGTGCAATAAATGGAATCCGATATTAAATTAATTGATGAAGCTGGAAAACGTTTAGATGGTAGAAAAATTGATGAACTAAGAGAAATAAAAATTGAAGCAGGTGTTTTACATAGAGCTGAAGGTTCTTGTTATCTTGAATGGGGTGGAAATAAGGTTGTAGCAGCCGTATATGGGCCAAGAGAGGCAATTCCAAAACATACTCAAGATCCATTAAAAGCAGTTGTTAGAGCAAGATATAATATGGCTGCTTTTAGTGTTGATGACAGAAAAAGGCCTGGCCCCGATAGAAGAAGCAGGGAGATATCAAAGGTTACATCTGAAGCTTTAGAAAAAATTGTTATTACAGATAAATTCCCAAGAGCAGCAATTGATGTAAATATTGAAGTTTTAGAGGCTGAAGCAGGGACTAGATGTGCAGGTCTTACAGCAGCGGGAGTAGCTTTAGCTGATGCAGGAATACCGATGAAAGATATCCCCGTTGCTTGTGCAGCTGGCAAAATTGGTAGTCATGATGAAAATGGAAATAAAAAAGGGGGCTATGTTGTTTTAGATCTTGGAAAAAAGGAAGATAATTTTGGAGATGCTGATCTACCAATAGGAATTTCTCCAAGAACTGGAGAAATAATTCTTCTTCAAATGGATGGTCATTTAACTCTGGAAGAATTTGATCAAGCTCTGGATTTAGCAATAAAGGGCTGTAAAATTATATCTGAGATTCAAAAAAAAGCATTATTAGATAAATATCAAATAGACTTAGAGGTGAATTGAAATGACAATAACTTCTTCTATTAAACGGGATTATTTATATAATTTAGCAAAAAAAGGAAAACGTCAGGACGGAAGGGATCTATTCAAGTTCAGAAATATTTCTATAGAAACTAATCTAATTTCAAAAGCTGAAGGTTCAGCTAGAGTTAAAATTGGTAATACACAGGTTGTAGCTGGTATTAAAATAGATATAGGGGAACCCTATCCAGATTCCCCTAATTCAGGTGTAATAACAACAGCTGCTGAACTAAATCCTCTAGCTTCCCCAGATTTTGAATCTGGGCCTCCAAGAGAAGATGCAATAGAACTTGCACGAGTTGTTGATAGAGGTATTAGAGAATCTGAATTTATTGAATTAGATAAACTTTGCATTGAACCAAATGAAAAAATATGGATAGTATTTATTGATATTCATATAATCGATTATGATGGAAATTTATTTGATGCTGCATCACTTGCCGCTCTTGCAGCAATTTTAACCGCAAAAGTACCAGCAAAACGCTTTGAACTTGGCGAAGATTATCCATTACCAGTTAAAGAACCTCCAATTTCATGTACATCAGTTAAATTTAATGATGTTATGATTATGGATCCCTCCTTAGATGAAGAAGAAATCGCTGAAGCAAGAATTACTGTAGCCACAGATCAAAATGGACATATTCGAGCAATGCAAAAGGGGTTAAAAGGTAGCTATACTACAGACGAAATAAAAAAGATTATTAAAGTCTCCTTAGATAACGGGGTTGAAATTCGAAAGAAATTATATGAAAGTGTAGGTAAGTAAATATGGCAAATAGAACTAAAAAAGTTGGCTCCGCTGGAAGATTTCAAGCTAGATATGGCGTTAAATCTAGAACCCGGATTAGAAATGTCGAAAACCAGCAATTTTTAAAACATAAATGTCCTAGTTGTGGACAAAATAAGGTAAAAAGAAAAGGTACTAGCATTTGGCAATGTAAAAAATGTGGGATAAAATTTGCAGGTGGCGCATATATTCCATCTACCGAATCAGGAGTAAATGTTGATAAAATCATAAGAAAGGAAATTGAAGCGATTGAAAAAATTGATGATAAAGGTCAAGGCGATAAAAAATGAGCGGATATAGATGTGGTATTTGTAAAAAAGGAGTTAAATTTGATGTAAAAAATATTGGTCTTCAATGTCCATATTGCGGTAGTAAAATTTTTTATAAGGAACGACCTACAGTAGCAAAGCATATAACATCAAAATAAAAAAAAAACCAATTTTTTAAATTATTAGTTTTAAATTTAATCTTTAAAAAATATTTTTGATAAAGATTCGACAAAATTTTTACTAAAGTCTATATTTTCTCCCCCATCCAAATTATTTAAATTTGTTTGCATTCCTCAATCTCTCCTAGATTTATTTATATAATTACAATATTTAAATATTCCTAAAAATTCATTATTTTGTAACAATATTTCCTTTAAATATTTGATATTTGATTAATAAAATATCTAAGAAATTATTATGATACAAAAATTTATTATTGTGTAATTTTAAAATTACATTTTAATTTTTATAATAATATTTAAATACTTTTTAAATAACTAATATATTGAAGAATGGGGATGTTGTTTTTTATATCCATCTTTCCTCACCACCTCATCATTCCCCATTCTCTCATTCTATAATATTTATATTATGATTGGTAAAAAATCGATAAGTTAATTATTCTTATTAATCATTAATATATTAATTAAGTGGGAAAATTATGATCGAGGCAAAAATAGTAATCAATATGAATTCTGCTTTAGATGCAAGAATTATAGGAGAATCAATTTCACCTGAGATAAAAAAAAAAATTCCTAATTCTAAGATAAATATAACTTTCTCTGATGAAAAAATATTTTTAGATATTTGCTCAAAAAATTTAAGCTCTTTAAGAGCAGCCTGTAATTCATATTTAAGATGGATAAACACGGCCAATAAAGTAAAAAATTCAATTTAGTTTATTATTGTTTCTTTTCTTCCAGGCCCTATTGAAACAATATTAATTGGTGTATCTAATTTTTCTTCTATAAATCTTAAATATTTTTTTGCATTTTTAGGTAGATCTGAAAAATTTTTACAATTCTTATTGATTTCACTCCAACCTTCAAATTCTTTATAGACTGGTTTACATTTATTTACCTCATTAATATCCGCAGGTAAAAAATTGATTTTTTTTCCATCTAATATATAATCTGTGCAAATTTTAACCTTTTTTAATCTGTTTAGAACATCGAGTTTTGTTACAGCAAGTTTTGTTATACTAGATATAATACATGAATGTTTTACAATAACTAAATCAAGCCATCCACATCTTCTTGGTCTACTAGTTGTAGTACCAAATTCATTACCTTTTTTTTGGAGATAGACTCCTTCTTCATCAAATAATTCAGTTGGCATAGGTCCTTCCCCAACTCGAGTTGTATATGCCTTCATTATTCCAATTATTTCATTAATATTTTTCATTCCAATACCTGTTCCAATTGATGATCCCGCCGCAATAACATGTGAAGATGTCGTATAAGGGTATGTACCAAAATCAACATCTAATAATGAGCCTTGAGCACCTTCTAATAAAATATTTTTTCCATCTTTTATAGAATTTGATAGATATATATGTGTTGGTCTAATGAATTTTTTCAATTTTTTACCAAAATCTAAATATGTCTCACATATTTTGTTTAAATCTAAAATTTTATTTATACCATAAACCTTAAAAATTTTTTGTTTTATTGGAATAATCATTTCAAGTTTAGATTTTAATGATTCCTCATTTATTAAATCAATAACCCTAATGCCTTTTCGGGCAATTTTATCACTATAACAAGGCCCAATACCTCTATTAGTAGTACCAATTTTTTTATCTCCTAAAATTTTTTCATCAGCACCATCAAGGATTTTATGATAAGGCATTATAATATTTACTCTATCACTAATTAAAAGTTGAGGATTTATATTACGTTTTTTCAATTCAGTTATCTCTTTTAATAACACAAGAGGATCTAATACACATCCATTTCCAATAACACCAATTTTACCTTGAATAACACCAGATGGAATAATATGTAGTTTATATATTTCATTTTCCACTTTTATTGTATGACCTGCATTATTTCCTCCTTGAAATCTAACAACATATTCTGCATCACCAGAAAAAAAATCTACTACCTTCCCTTTACCTTCATCCCCCCATTGAGTACCTATAACTAAGTTTACTGTCATTTATATCAACTTGAAATGGCATCGAATAAGTTATACATAAATATAATGTTATTCAACTTTATTTATTAAAATTTCAATTTTTGGAGGATTTTCTAAATGTTTTTTCACAACACATAAATTAGCTGCTTTTATAATTGATTTTAAGTATTTATCAGGAAAATTTTTTTGAGCTAATATTCTTATATCAATTTGATCAATCATATTCGTTTGATTATTTTTTATGGTTTTTAATATTAATTTTAATTCTTTTGTATTAATATCCCTCTCTTGACAAAAAGATAGAATGTAATAACCCACACAGGCACCTATTGATGATATAAATAATGAAAAAGGTTCGGGATTAGAATTCTCACCACCATATTTTATTAGCTGATCCGTTTTTATAACGAAATTTTTATAATTTATATCTACTTTTTTTCCACCCGGAAAGCCTATTTTCATTTCCAATTACTTTCACCTATTTCAAATCTAATAGAAAAAAAGTTATATAAATTTGTAGGAAAAAATTTTTAAAACAGATACATTATTCACAGAGTTATGGTTGGAAAATGGAGATTATATAAACAAGAAAATAATAATTTTTTAGATGTAGATTTATTAAAGAAAGAGGTGGGTAAACAATTTCCATTTTATGATTTTAAACATAATAACAATACTGCAATTTTTTTTTGTAGGATAGACAAGGGTTCTTTAGAAGAAAAATTTAATTTGTTACGTGAATCTTTGAATAAACAAAATTATGTTCCAATTTTAAGATATGAAAAAGGGGAAGACGTAATTTATGTTATTAAGAAGCCATATCGAAAAGAAAAGTCAATATGGATAAATATTCTTTTGATAATTTCAACAATAATTACAACGATAATTACTGGTTCAATATTATATATTGGTCATAATGATATATGGAGTATATCAGATTATTTGATAATTTTTAACATAAATAATCTATTTTATGGGGGATTATTATTTGCTTTACCTTTAATTAGTATTTTATTTATACATGAAATGGGCCATTATTTTATTTCAAAAAAACATGGAATAAAGACTTCTTTACCTTTTTTTATTCCAGTTCCTCCAGTTTTGCCAAATTTTAATATTGGAACTTTTGGAGCATTAATTTCAAGTCATGATCCTATGCCTAATAAAAAAGCATTATTTGATGTAGGTATTTCAGGCCCATTAGCAGGTTTTTTTGTGGCTATACCAGTTACAATAATTGGATTGATGTTTTCTGTACCTACAGTTTCTACAGATGCTATTCCAAGTGAATTTATATTAGGTCCTTCAATTCTTTTCTCATTGCTATCAGGTTGGATTTTAAATATACCCTATGATACTTCAATTGATTTAAGTCTTACTGCTTTTGCTGGTTGGATTGGTCTTTTAATAACCTCCATAAATCTTCTTCCAGCTGGTCAGCTTGATGGAGGCCATATTTTTCGTGCAGTTCTTGGGGATAAACAGAAGTATGCAGGATGGATTGCTGTTATCATTATGATATTTACTGGCTGGACTTTTTTTGCATTAATCATCATTTTATTAATGGGTATGATGCACCCCCCACCTTTAAATGATAACACTGAGTTGGATCTTAAAAGAAAAATATTATTTTTTATTGCTTTAGGTATTTTGATATTATGTTTTATTCCATTTCCATTTCGAATAATTTAATTGTTTGTGTTCTTGATTTATCAAAACAATTTAATACTCACATATTGTTTTAGTGTTATAGTGGTTGAAATGAAAACCTATCTTAAAATATTGTTTAACAGTGAAGGGGATTCTCCATCAGAAATTAAAGATTTACTATTAAATATGGGTTTTAAAGCAACAAAAGGAAATTATGATTTTGTTTATGAATGGGGTACAGAATCTAAAGAGGTTGATGAGTTAGTATGGTTTGCAGATAAAGTTCATTCAGCTCTGAAAAATAGTAAAGTTTTTTTTGATATTGAAACAATATAAAAAAATTATTTTTTTAATTTTTCTAATGTTTTACTTAAAATGCCCATTAAAGTATGATATTCCCATTTAGATGGAATAGCTCTGCCTAATAATCGCCTCACCATAATTTTTGTATTTTCTTTTTTATGTAGAGGATAATTAATTTTATTAAGTAATAAATTAAATTTTTCGAACATTTTTTCTTTTTCAATTCGACCTATGCTTCTTTTTTGTTTTGTTGAAAAGGTTTTTATAAAAAGTGAATAGAGTACTATTCCAACTGAATGTGAAAGATTTAAGGTTTGATAATTTTCACTAGTTGGTATTTTTATCATTATATCACATAATGCAATTTCTTCATTAAATAAACCATAATCTTCTCTTCCAAATACTAATCCAATTTTCCCATTTATTTCATTAATCGTTTTACAAAATTCTTCAAGAACAATTGAGTTTCTTAGATGTTTTTTATCTTTTTTTGATTCGATAGATGATGTAGCAATAAGAAAGTCAATTTCTTTAATGGAATCTTCAAATGATGAAAATATTTTTGCATTATCTAATATTTTTTCAGCATGAACTGCTCTAATATAACATTCATCATCAATATCTGTTGGATTTATTAGATATAAATTTTCAAAATTAAAATTCATCATTACCCTTGCAACAGCACCAACATTTCCACTATATTTAGGCTCAACTAAAATTATATAAAATTCTGGTATTTTATTTCACCATCCGAATAATGATTTGTATTATTTTATTTTTAATTCTTTCTCTTTTTGTTTTAACATTGCTTTATATTTTGATGGTAAATATCTAACTGAGTTTTTTAACTCAACATGTTTTTTTATAAATTCTGATCTTTTATTTGTCTCAATTTCTTTTATAATAAAATTTTTTTTCGAAATAAACATATATAGATAATATAAACCTGTTCCAAATATTATTAGACCAATTATCAATATATAAGGACACCAAGGTATCAAATCATTCATAAATGGTATTATATCAATCATTTCATCTTGAAAAAAAATTCCTAATAGTCCAATTATTAAAATTATCGTTCCAACTATTATAGCTATTATGCTAAAAATTAATATATTTTCTCTTAAAAATCCTGTTATTTTTCCTTTCATATTATCCCTCTTTTCAGTAAGATTTTGCATATCTCATCCATGTTGTTGCTTTTTTATTACATATGGGGCATGGATGCTCACATAAATTATTTTCAATAGGTTCTCCTAATGTATTTCCATCTAATATATTTTCAATTTCTTGGGCACAGTTTTCTTCTCCACACCAAGGTAATTCAATTATTCCTTTTTTATTTGATGCTGATTCAATATCTTTCATTCTATAGATATTTTTTTGTAAAAAAATTTTTGCATCATCATATAATTTTTCTGAAATTTTATCCAATTCTTTAATTATGTATCCTATCGAAGAAGTATACAATATAGAGGTTTTTTCTCCAGTATCTCGTCTAACTACGACAATTTGTTTTTTTTCAAGATCTTTTGGTCCAATTTCAATTCTTATTGGCACTCCCTTTAATTCCCAATGATAATATTTATTACCTGGGGTAATATCTCTTTTATCTATTTTTGCTCGGATATTATTATCAATAAGCTGTTTTAATAGAGATTCGCAATTGTCTATAATTTCTTTATCTTTATCTTTAAATATTATTGGTATTATTATTACTTGTACTGGTGCTACTTTTGGTGGTATGATTAATCCTTTGTTATCTCCATGTATTCCTACTAATGCGCCAAGTATTCTTTCACTCATCCCGTAAGTAGTTTGATGGCAGTTATTATGTTTTCCGTCTTCTGATTCATAGGTAATATCATATGGTTTTGAAAAATTGTCTTTATATTGATGTATTGATCCCAGCTGAAGTGTTTTTCCAGATGGCATTAGAACATCAATACTTATAGTATAAAATGCTCCAGCAAATTTGTCCCATTCTGGTCTTTTACAAAATATAAATGGTAGACATAATTTCTTAAAAAGATTATTTGCAATTTTCTTGTCTTCTTGTATTTGTTTTTCTGCTTCATCAAAATTTTTATGACATGTATGTGCTTCAAAAAAATGAATTTCTCGTACTCGAATAAAAGCCCTTGTTTGTTTTGTTTCATATCTAAATGTATTTACTATTTGGAATGTTTTAAGTGGTAAGTCAGCATGTGATCTAATCCATAGGGAAAACATCGGATACATTGCAGTTTCTGAGGTTGGTCTAAGTAACCATTTTTCTTCAAGTTGATTTAATCCTGCATGTGTTATCCAATAAACTTCACTTCCAAATCCTTCTATGTGTTCTTCTTCTTTTTTAAAAGATGATTCGGGGATTAGTAGTGGAAAATTTACCTCATCATGAAAGGTATTTAACATTTCTTCTCGGATTAATTGATCAACATGATTCATTAATTTCCAACCATAAGGACGCCATACATTCATTCCTTTTATTGGATATCTCTTATCACATAAATCAGATAGTTCAACTATTTCATTATACCATTCGTTAAAATCTTGATCCTTTTTATTTTTTGTTTCGGGCATACAGTATCAACCTGCAAAAACAAAAATGAAAATACGCTATTAAAGATGATGGTTTATAATATCTTTTTTATACGCCTCTTCCTTCCTTAGCTTTTATTCTTAATTCTTTTGATCTGCATCTTCTGCATCTTAGTGCTTTTTTAGCATTTGATGCTCCACATTTCATACATATTTTTTTGTTTAATAATCGTTCTTCAGCTTCGGGAAATCTAGCCATTTATTGACCGCCTCTTTGTTTATCGGAATATGGATGTATTATTTAAGTTTAAGCTTTAAAATTGTAGTTATTAATTAATAATTCCTTTTTGTAAGGTTAACACTTAAGATTTACATAATATAGCAATTTGAGTATATCATGCTAATATATGACAAAAGAGGTTGAAAAGATGTGGTTTATTAAAAATATTAGAAAATCATTTTTTACAATAACTTTCAACATGTGCTAATCCAATATTTAACAAAATTTAAGTAAATTTTCTATATAAATTTAATGATATTGTATAACTAATTACCCATAAAATTATCAATTTTCATTATATAATTAAGGAATTATCGAAATATTATTAACTATGTTTTTGTATCCAATCGCTGGTGAAAATATTATGAAGGGTAGGACAAAATGTCCTAAATGTAATCATGATTATATTTTGGATATTCCGAAGGATGAAGAAAAATATTTAACAGTCTGCCCAAATTGTAATAATAAATTCACAATAAAAAAATCAATTGAATGTACAGATTTAGAAGATGAATGTATATGGGAGGAACATGGGGAACCTAGAAAAACAATATTATCAGCAATAAAACCAAGAACTGATAAGCCAATGATAGCTTCCTTACTTCTTTCTATTGTATTTATTATAGATATTATTTCAGCAATATCAATTCAAATAAAACCAGAAATATTTTTTGATAGTACAATTATATTTATAACATATATTAAACTAAATATTAATGATCTTTCAATTATTTTTTCATTAATTATTATTATTTTTTCGATTTTTGCTTTTGCTGGATCAATTTATTCATATAAACGAAATCATTTAAATGTCGCGATAATTTGTGTTTTTATTAGTTTATTTTCAATGGGATTTTATTTTATTGGATCATTTCTATCTATAATTGCATTAATTATTATTTATTATTCAAGAGAAGAGTTTACAGATGAGAAAAGAGGGAAGATTTTCTAAGACAATCACATTAATTTTCTTTATATCTTTTTTTATATGGATTATAATACAATTTATTTTTCCAATTATACTTCCATCTGGCAGTATTGATGATTTATCTGGTTTAACTGGTGTTTATGATAATAAGGAAATTGTTAAAAAGATACCTTTTCCATTAAATACAGTATATTCAATTGGCGATATTTGTTGCCATCAAAGATCTGATAGAACGTTATATGTTAATGAAAATCAGATGCCTTTTTGTGCTAGATGCACTTCTATTTGGCTTGGAATAGTAATAGGTTTAGGGTTCATGGTTTTTTTTACTTTAACTTTGAATAATAAATTTTTATTCGTTATTATTCTTGGTATTTTACCTTTAGGAATTGATGGTTTTGGTCAGCTCTTAGGTTTTTGGGAGAGTACAAATTTAATAAGGATAATAACAGGTTTAACAACAGGTATAGTTTGTGGTCTAGCTATTGGCGTAATAATTGATGAAATAATACATTTTAAAAAATAATAAATAAAAATAAATAATGTGTTTTTGAAAAAATTTATTACGTTAAAACCTATATTTATTAGTGGGTTTGTAAGTAAATTATTATTGGAGAGTCAATGAAAAAATTATCTAAAGTAATTATGATATTAATAATAATGTTATTAGTAATATTCAATGGATGTTTTGAATTTAATTCAAAAATAAAAATTTCAGATATTGAGATTATTGATTATACTATAACAGCCCAAAAACATGTTAAAGAGGGGTGTTGTTATAAAAATATAACAATTGATATTGGATTTAATTATAGTCCAGATGTCCAATCCTATGTAATAAATGGAACAGTTTTAAATAAAAATGATATCCAAATTAAAAAATTAAAGATTACAGGTGTCTTTTATGATATTGAAAATAATGATTTAATTTCTAGAACAGATTATGTATCAAATTTATCTTATTTATCTGAAAAAAATTTTAAAATAATAGTAGAAGATCATTATTCTTTTAAAGAATTTAATAAAATTAATTATGTTAAATTTGAATTTGAAATTCTGTAGGATTCATATAATATTATATAGTTGTAAATTTTTTTTTAAATTAATCCATCTAAAGTATATAATTTTAAATTTAGATAATATATATAATTATTAGATAAGTATATAAATTGTATTTGATAATTAAATAATAAATTGGAGGAATAATTCTAATGAACATTGATAAAAATAAGGTTTTAAGGTTAGTTGATTTATCTAATTATCATGATAATTCAATTGTTAGTCAAACTATGATTAATACTAAATGTGGTACAGTAACCTTTTTTGCTTTTGATGAAGGGCAAGGTTTAAGTGAACATAGTGCACCCTATGATGCATTAGTCTACCTTTTAGATGGTGAGGCAAAAATAACTATTGAGGAAAATATTCATATTTTAAAAAAAGGGGAAATTATAATAATGCCCGCAGATAAACCTCATGCATTACAAGCTATTAAAAAATTTAAAATGATTTTAATTCTTATTGGAAGATAAAATATGTTTTTATTAAGATTCTAAATATGTATAATTTTATAAATCAAAAAGTAATTAAGAACTAAAATTAATTATTATAATGTGGTTTTGAAAGATTAGCAAATCCTAAAAAAATAAAATTATAATTAAGGGGAAATGGAGAATGGGTAAATTAAGAGATGCGAAAATTTTAGGTGGAATAGGTGCCATTTTATTATTATTGAGTTTTATACCTTTTGTTTCTATTATTGGAATAGTTTTAATGTTTATTGCAGTGAAATATATTTCTGATGAAACAAAGGATAAAGATATTTTCAAAAATTATTTATACAGTTTTATTTTCAATATAATAGCTATTATTGCTTTCATATCAGTGATAATATTTATATTTGTTGGATTAGGATTTACTTTTTCAAATTTCAATCCTCAACAATTTACCAATACTACTTATTTCCAAAGTTTTATAACCGAAAATTTTGCTCCCGCATTAGGCGGAATAATTGGTTGTGGTGTAGCAATCCTAATTGCATATATCTTAATAATTCTAGGAGCTCTATTTTTAAGAAAAAGTTATGATGGTATCGCTGAACGTACAAAAGTTGATTTATTTAAAACAACAGGATTTGTAAATCTAATCGGGGCAGTTACTACAATTTTTCTAATAGGATTCATAATTTTATTTATCGCCAGAATTCTGGAAATCGCATCTTTCTTTTCCCTCCCCGATTCATTATCAAAAACAAAAATTGAAGAAAAAATAGATAATTCACAACGTAGATGTCCAAAATGTGGCCGGATTATCCCAGAGGATGCAAAATACTGCCCATACTGTAATAATAAATTTGAAGGGTAATTATTTAAAAAATATTGGAAGAAATAATTCAATTTTTTTGAAAAATTCTTCCATATTATATTTATTAATTGAATTCTTTTCTTGAAATAAATACTAATAATAGACCTATTGCTGATAATATACTTGATATGAATAATGGCCCTATTGAAAATAAACCTAATATCCCCCCTAATAATGTCATTTTCCAGAATTGTTTTTTAAACGACATTATTCCTCCAAGAATCGTGAAAATTGAAAAGAAAAATCCTATTGATCCACATATTATTAATAATTCTTTTATTGATTCGGGAGATAAATTATCAAAAGTATATTCTGCAGATATTGACTGTAATTCTATTAATATTGTTGATTCGATAAATGCTAAGTTTATCGATGCTAAACCAATCCACATTAGAATTGAAATTGATCCTGCAGTAATAAATAAAATTCCAGCGATAAAAGGTTTTGATTTCCTTTTTGAATGTTCATTATAAGATTCTATATGATTATTACTTATATCACCCATTATCATTCACCTTTGAAGAAAAAATTATTTTAATTTTTCTTTAGTTCTATCAAGAATATTTTTCATTATTTTATTTGAAGAATACCAATAAACAACTAATCCATAAAAAATTAATAAGATTTGAGTTTGTTCTATTTGATATAATCCTGTTAAAAAAAACCAAGCTGTAAATGGTATATGAATTATTATTGTTAAAAGAAAATATTTTAATATTTTCCCAGTAAAAACTCCATATCCAAGTATTATACCAGTTCCTGCTTGTAATAATATTATTCCAAAGGATCCAATTATAACCGATGCAATTATGATTATTGAATCTGTTTCAAAATTTGCTAGTATTATTGATATAGGGGTAAAAACTGATCCAAATCCAAGACCTAATGATAATCCATATATTACAGTCGATTTTTGTTTTTGAAGTCTACTAATATTTAATATTATTAATTTTAATATTTGTTCAAGTATTGGAAATAAAACAATTATAAGAATTCCCAGAGATAGAGATAATATTTCCATTGCAGCGGAGATAACTCCTAATATTATTCCAATGATAAATGATAAAAAAACAATCTTATCTTTATAATATCCATCAAAACCTTTTAATCCTAAAAAAAGTAGGAATAGAGCAGGTATTATTCCTAAAAACAAGCTTGCTTGAGGTAATATTGACATTAAATCCGATAATATACTATTATATATTAAATATGCTTTAAAAAACTTAATAAAACTAATATATCTTAATATTAATTATTTATTATTGATTTTTTTATTTATAAATTTGGAATATTAATTCAATAAAAATGAAATGGATAAATTAAATTATTGTTAATAATAGGAATTATTTTATACTATCTGTTGATTATTTTGAGTTGGAGTTTATGAAGAAATTTGTAATACCTGCAATTATTGCAAAAAATCAAGAAGAATTAGATCTTGGAATTAAAAAAGTTCAAAATTTTTCCAAAATTATTCAATTAGATTTTATGGATGGAGTTTTTGTACCAAATCATTCAATTGATTTTGATTTTAAAATTCCAAAAATAGATTGTTTTTTTGAAGCACATCTTATGTTAAAAAATCCATTAGATTGGATTGTTAAAAATTTTTCGAAAGTTGATATGATTCTCACACATTATGAAGCTCTAAGTAATCCTCAGAAGGTTATTGATTTTGTACGAAATGAAGGTAAAAAAATTGGATTTGTATTAAACCCTGAAACTTCGGTAGATGAATTATTTGATTATTTGGATCAGCTTGATCAAATTTTAATTATGACCGTTAATCCAGGTTTTTATGGAAGCCTCTTTCTTCCAGAAATTGTAAATAAAATATCTGAATTAAGGGAGATTGCCCCAAAACTTGATATTGAAGTTGATGGTGGAATAACAGATAAAACTATTGATATTGTCGATGAAGCTGGAGCAAATATGTTTGTATCGGGATCATATATTCTTAAATCTAAAAATATTAAGCAAGCTTTTGATAGATTAAATAAAATATTAGCTTGATAAATTTTATTAAACAATATTTATTTACTAATTTGTTGAAAATGTGAGGATTATACATGTTAAAAACTCCGGTTATTGTACTTAATATGAAAACTTATTCAGAATCCACAGGTAAAAATGCTTTAGATATCGCAAAAATTATGGATAAAGTTTCTATTGAAACAGGAATTAATATGGCGGTATCAGTTCAATCTGTAGATATCAAAGAATGTTCTGAAAAAATTTCAATTCCTGTTTTTGCTGAGCATATTGATCCTATAAAACCCGGAAGTCATACAGGATGGGTTTTACCTGAAGCAGTAAAATCTGCTGGAGCCGTAGGTTCATTAATTAATCATAGTGAACATAGATTAAAGTTAGCTGATATTGATTATTGTATTTCACGTGCTAAAGAATTAAATTTAGATCAAATAGTGTGTTCGAATAATATTTTGACAGCAAAAGCTATTGCTGCTTTATCGCCAAATTTTTTAGCAGTTGAACCTCCAGAACTGATTGGTGGTGATATTTCAGTTACTTCAGCTAATCCTGAAATTGTTTCTGGTAGTGTTAAAGCTGTTAAAAAGGTTGATGACAAGGTTAAGCTACTTTGTGGCGCTGGAGTGAAAAATGGAGTAGATGTTGCAAAAGCTATTGAACTTGGATCTGCCGGAGTTTTATTAGCTAGCGGAATTATCAAATCTAATGATAAAGAAAAAGTGATTCGTGATCTCGTTTCAGAATTATAGGATTATCTAAAATAAAAATTAATCCTTTAATTTTCTTATTTTGAATTCCCCTACCCCTAAAGGTATAATTTCTATGTCATCTCCATCATTTATATCATGAGCTTTTGCTAATTGACTTGGGATAGTAAGAACAAGGCTACTTCCCACTACTCGGGCTTTTCTTGTTAGAGGCATTTCCCATCACAACAATACCTTTAATGTATACCTAAATATATATATGTTTCGTTTTTATCAAATATATACATACATATTTATATAAAGAATCATTAATCGGCGATTTTAATTTTATATTATCCAAAAAGTTATGAATGGAAACTTAATACTCCAAATTTGAGTTGATTCTTTATGAAAATATTTATCGATACCGCAAATTTAGATGAAATTAAAGAACTTGCATCATGGGGAATTGTTGATGGTGTAACAACTAATCCAACTTTAGTTGCTAAAAGTGGGAGATCATTTAATGAAATAATTGATGAGATATTTGAAATTGTTGATGGGCCAATAAGTTTAGAGGTGGTAAGTGAAAAAGCAGATGATATGGTAAAAGAAGCGAAAAAACTTGTTAATAAAATTTCTCAGAAATTTAGAAAAAACATTGCAATAAAAATACCTATAAATCCTGAAGGCTTAAAGGCTGTTAAATTATTGACAAAGGAGAAAATTAAGACAAATGTTACGCTCATATTTTCTGCAAATCAAGCATTATTAGCTGCAAAAGCTGGAGCTACTTATGTTAGTCCATTCATTGGAAGACTTGATGATATAGGTCATGAAGGTATGCAAATAATTGAGGATATTGTTAATATTTTTTATAATTATGATATTGAAACAGAAGTCATTGTTGCTAGTATAAGACATCCAATTCATGTTATTGAAGCAGCTAGAATTGGAGCGGATATTGCAACTATACCGCCAGATGTTATTAAAAAGATGGTAAAACATTCTTTGACAGACATTGGAATTAAGAATTTTCTGTCTGATTGGGATAAAGTAAAAAAATAAATTTAGTATAATATTTGTTATAAAAAACCTTTTAAGTGTTTTCTAAAAAGTATTAATAAAATTAATATTATTATTCCAATTAAAAAAAGAATAAGCGAAAAAATATTGAAATATTTATTATAGATGAAACTGTAAATTATTAAATATAATCCAATTATTGATAACAATAAAGAAAATATAATTAGAATATCAGATTTTGGAATTGTTATCATTTCTAATTTATTATCAAATTCATTATATTAAGATATCTTTAATATATTGAAAATTTGTATTTTATACTATTTATTCTTAATTTTTCCGAATTCTTTTTTGGCAATTGTATGCAACAATTGATATTTTAACTCATATAAGGAGAATTACCATAATTTTCATCTGTTCATCGTTTTTGTATTTTCATAGTATTTAAAATAAACCCATAAAGTATATATACAATTAATTTCGAGGTTTTTTCTTAAATTTATTGTAGTCTTATATCATTCAACACAAAAAACTTTGTTTTGAAGCCTCCTGAGAGACAAAATATCGTGTCATCTCAATTACATCTCTTAGGCATTATGACACAGTTCAAATGCGATCGGGAAGTGAACTCTAATTTAAAGGGAAATCATTGTTAAAAATCAATTATACAACTCACGATTTTCCCAATCCGATATTCCAGCTAGATAAGCTACTATATCATCAATCATTTGCATTATATTTTCTTGAGCATATACACAAATTACCATATCCCCATCAGCTAAGGGTAGACCATTGATAAGACCATCAAAATGCGGTCTAAATTTATATAAAAGATACTCGATTGCAGAAAAATACTTGGATTCATCTATCATTGTTTGAACCTTATTAATCTCCGTAGATAGTAGATATTTTATTTTAATTGGATTGTATATGATACATTCATCGGGGAGCTCATTAATGTAGTTTTTTAATTCATCTAAGGCTTCATTTGCAGTAATAACAGTTATCGTGGTTTTGATTGATGAAGATGCTCCATCATCATCTGTTATAGTTAGAGTGACATTATAAACACCAGGGGCATGATAAATATGTTTGGTTTCTGTTGTGCCTGTAGATTGTGGGTAGTCGTTTTCTTCATCAATAATAGCTTCAATGATTGTACCATCTCCAAAATCCCATGTTCCTGTATGGGTATCATGCCATCCAGGATCCATTAAGCTACCATGAAAATCCAGTTCATGTACATCGGGTAGTATAAAATATGGGTTGGGTTGTATATATTCATCGATTTTAGGAGTTGGTGCAACATTATTGACTAGGATATTTGTTTGATTTATACGATAACCATATGGATCATTTGCCATAAGTCTTATTGTATAGATATTAGGCCCCTCGATTCCTAAATAAGGTGGGAACATTCCTTCTTCCTCAAATTCATGTTCGCTTGCATCCTCAAACTCTGTCCCATTATCTAAATCCCAATATAACCTTATAGGATCATCATCGAGATCATATGATTCACTTCCATCAAGCATAATTATAGAGCCTTCATCTACTTCATAGGGTAGAGTTCCTGAGGGTATTGGTATCGGGTATGGTTCAACCTGAGGGTCTAACTCAAAAGTTGGAAGCAGGATTTCCTGGAATCCACCGATTTCAAAGGTTTTATCATACAAGGTTGTGGTATTATCATGTGATTCAAATGCTGTGATTGCAGGACCAACAACCATATTAAAACTAGGGGTAGTATATGGACCAAAGTAATGCGCTTCTGGACATGGCAAACATATTTTCACCCCTAATATCGTCTCACAACATTCTGTCCAATCTAAGGGATCGTAAAATGGCCCTAATTTAACTGGAAGAAGTGGTATACCCGGTGCAGTAGCCTTCAACTTACCAGCCTCCCCATCAATTATATTCGTACCATTAACATAATATTTGTTACAAAATTCATTTTCTATAAAAACACTTGGAGTTACGGTAATGGGATCTATCCTATCTGTAGGTAATTTTACTTCATTTTCCAAATCTGATTCTGTAATAATTTCAGTTACCATTGAACCCTTATATTCTACAGGATCGCTGAAAATATAACGTATATAAGTTGTAGGAGTAAACTTTAATTCTTGATTCATCCATGTACCATGATTTAAATCTGCTTCTAGTATTGTATATTCAAAACTAAATCCACCAATGTTTTCACTTTTCCAATGTAAAGGTAGTTTTGGTGTCCCCTTTTTATCACTTATTTTTATGCCATAATACTGATCCATATCAACAAATAAATCACTAAATTGGTGCTTACCTGTAACTTCAAAAGTTCCACTAGATATATCAACTGACGGCATTTCAATGTAACCTTCAGGGACATAACCTGTACTATCATCAATAATGGAAAAGTCATATGGGCCATGGGATTCATCAACAGAAAATAATTCTACATCATCCTCACTTATATCAATAATCTCCTTAGATACAATAGTCAACCCCGCAAAAGAACCCTCGAATGTTTCTTTTAATGAAAAATCAGTCAACAAAGTGAAGTTAATATCTGGAGGATAAGTTTTTAAATTTTTACCTGTGAGGTCAATAGTTGTTGGAGATAATCTTATCAAATCATTTGACCAAAAAGTATTAGCCAAAGGAAATTCAATCTTAATATTTTCAGGATATGTAACATTAATTGTTCCTCCATCATAATCCTTAATTTTCCCCTTAAACTGTACACCCAAATCTGTATCTATAAGCAAACTCCCAGTAAAGGTTTTAGTAAGGGCATCAACTAAAACATCTATAAGTCCCACTGCCCAACCAGGGATACCAAGCGCATCAATAGCTGAAAACAATTGACTTGTAGCTGAATTTTTAAAACCAGATATAGTTATTTCCGGTGTCATATCATAAGTTATACTGCCTGGCGGGATACCGTCTTTCCACATACTTTGACCAGAGGTTTCAAATGTCACATCCTTAATTTTTGAATCATCTAAAGTAATCAACGGAATTGTTTCACCAGGAGCATCTAAAGAATCTGCAGAACTGGTATTAAAAATAAAAAGAGATGCTATAATCATCTGCGTCATTATTAATATACATAATAATTTTTTCTTCATTTTTTTACTCTCCCTAATATTATTTTATTAAGTATAAAAAGAGGGATCTGTTCTAGATAATCTCCCTTCATATATCTCCCTAAAGGTTTTTTAACAAATAAATATAATAAATATAGCATATAATAAGATATGTGTATCAATTATATTTATTTGTATTAACTATACATACAATATATAACATAATAATTGCTTTTGTCTTCCGAATTATTATTCCCTCTCAATAAGATAACCGGAATAAATAATATAATAATAAGGAATCATATAAATTTTATTATCTTATGATATAGTAATGCAACATATTTTGAATCTTCCTGAGAGACAACAAATTAAATTGTTATATCATATGGTTCTTCTGTGGGATTTCTATCAAAATTTAATCTAGGGATAAAAAAAACTTGATAAAAAAGTGGTCTTGGAAAATTTGAGTTCCAATCATACCAATAATTATTGTCCCAAATTGTAATATCACCACTTGTATCCTGAATATCTCTTATGGAAAAAATATTTTCAATTTTTATGTTGTTGTATTGAAATTTAGTAGATTTAGATCTATCTATTGTTAATTCACCTCTACTTATACTATAAAATTCATTTGATTCAAAAATATTATTATTACTAAATTTTATAGTAGTCCTTTTTATTTTATTGAATTTAAAAATATTATCTGATGAAGATGATGGATAAACACCACTTTTTAAATTATTATTTATTATTTGATTGTTCCTACATGTATCAGAGTAAATCTCATATATTTCTAAAAAACTGTTTATCTCACAATTTTCAATTATATTATCACTAGAATAAATCCTAATTTTTTATAATTGAATCAAGTTCATCAACCATGAATCTATAATCACAATAAATACACCGCCTGGTTTCTTCCATACCTAACCATTGTTTATATTATAAATAATATTAAGATAAATACAAAGGAAAACTGAAAGTATTAATTTTTATATTGGAATAAATGCTAATACATATTCGCCTACATATTTAGGTGAAAAAAAGTTAAATAAAGTAGGTTTTAATTGTGTTCTTTCTTAAAATATTTGGAGATGGGTAAATAATGAAAAAATATGGGATGCAAGAAATTAGTTGTAATGATAATTTAGAAGATAGTAATATAGGGGATATTGATAATTCTACATTTCTGGTATGGAAATCTGAATTACAAAAGGAATTACCATCTTTTTGGGAATCAATGCAAGGTTCAAAAAATAATTATAATCAAGATATTATTAGTAAAATTGAGAAAATAAGTTAATTTTTAATTTAACAGTATTTTTCATCTTTTATATGCTTTACGATTAAAGGTTCTCAAATTTGTTTTGTAGTCTAATTTTTTCTCTTAATAATGTAAGATCATTTTCTATCTTTTTTCTTGACTCCCAACTAAATTTTGGTTTAAAGAAATCAACTATTAACCTTAATCTAAATCCCATATTAAAATAAATTAATAATTTAATCTTTAAAAATATAACTATATACTAGATTATTGAGTTTTTTCACCATTTTGTATTGATATAACTTGTTACATTATTCTTTCGACAAGATCTGCATTTATACTCAGGATCAAGTTCATCAACCAGGAATTTATGATCACAATAAATACATCGTCTTGTTTCTTCCATCATAATAAATGTTAATGTTAAAAGTAATCCTATAAGTAATAATAAAGACAAATGAAAGTATTATTAAAATAGAAAAAATTATGCTCTTCTATGTACGGCTTTTGCTTTAAAATTATTAATGATTAATGGTTCGATATGTTCCCATATATGTTCACATAAATACCAATCTGTAATCTCCTCTTCATTGGTCTCTTTTAAACTGAATATTTCCGTCCTGTTAAAATGTTCCATATATGGTAAAATAAACATTTCCATTAAAACTCCTTTTTTTGTGGGCCATAGGTATATTTCTAATCCTATTCTTTGTGATTCTTCATCTACATCGCGGAAAGAAATTATATCCATAGAAAATAAACTGGTTAATTCTAAAATAAACTCTTGAAGATGCCCAGAAGGTTTCTTTTGTTTCATAAGTTCTAATATTTTTTTATTAACACCTATAATAAGAGTACCAATACCTTCATTCTTATTATTATATTTAATAATTGAAAAATTAAGTTTCTCAATGAAATCTTTCAAATTTGAACCTAAGACATCGATAGTTTCATTTTCTAATATATATCTTCCGTATGGATAAGCATTTCTTCGCATATTTCAGAGATGCTATTGACATTATTTAATACTTTTTCAGATGGACTTAAATTGTTATTATTAAAAATTAATAATATTAACTATTTCTCCTTATAATAAAATGCTTAGAAGTAATATTTCTACCCTGTAACATAGGGAGTAACAGGAGAAAAAAGGTGTTTTAAGGCATTATAACACTATTTCCAACAGGAGGGAAAAACAGTATTATATTTATCTTTTAGTATTTGTATTGCTTTCTTTCAATATGAATACAAATGAATACAATTTAATACTTTAGATTAAACAGGTTAATACAATAGTCAATAAATATATATTTAGAGGGAATCTTCCAATGGCAGAAGGATATGAATTAGGGGATCCCCCCCTTTCAGCGATTGTTATTATCTTTCTGTCATCCCTACCCTATTTCTCATTAATAATTACAATATCTTAGATAGATACCTATTTTAATACTCCGAACGCCTTAAATATGGAATTATGCCCCTCCCCCCCCATGTATAAGTAATTCTTTATATATTCCCTATGAATCCAAAATATTATTTCGTTTCTAGATTTTTTTTATTTCCCCTTTTTCTTATTATGATGTGCAGTTAAAAAATTCTTATAATCTTCTTCATTATCAAAAATGAAAGGCATACCCTTATAACCACATTCTTTGCAAACATACTTTGATGTGTACCCTGAAGGTAACCCACTCCCAAGTGTTGCTTGATAAATATGTTTGCTTCCACATTTCGGACATGCAGTAAATTCCAATTATTTCACCTTATCCTTATATTTAGTATTCAATATCTTTTTTCTAATCACTATATTATACTTATTAAATTTAATTAATAATTGGTAACTGTTTATAACCACATTCTGGACAATTTTCGGAATCTTTTGGAATAATTCTATTACAGTTTTCACATCTTCTTGATTTATAATCAACTCTTCGAACTCCCCCATAAATTGACTTTTTTGTTTTATCATATTTTTTTATTATTTTTTCTTCAACAGGTTCAGTTTTGGAGGTACTAAAATCAATAGGAGATCTATCAACATGTTTGTTGATTTCATTTAGAAATTTACTTTCTTCTGATTCTTGAGTATAAATAAATACATCGTTCTTTGCTCTTGTAACTGCAACATAAAAAAGTCTTCTTTCTTCAGATTCCTTATCCTCTATTGTTTCTTTTTTTACAATATCAAAAATCACAGGTGATTCAAGTTCACAAGGAAAACCAAATTTTCCCTTTATGACATCTAAAATAAAAACAGTTTTTGCTTCTAATCCTTTACTCTCATGAACAGTCATCAATGGTATTTTACTTACATCCAATTTATCTTCATCTTTTGGGCAATAAACAGGTATATTTTTTTCTTTAGCTCGTTCTAATAATATTTTCTTAAGATATGAATTTTTAAATATTCTTAAAAGAATCATTATATCATTTGGATTATGTTTTTCATCCTTATTATCAAGAAGTTCTTGGACAATATTAAGACAACTCTCAGTAATTTCTTGGTAATACTGTATAAAATCTTTCTTATCAGTTTTTGGTGCAATATATATCTGTATTTTTCCTATTTTTTCATTATTTGATTTTGTTTCTTTATCTAATTTATTTGAATTATGATTTATTATCTCAACACCAGTTTCTACAATAGATTTATTGCTCCTGTAATTAATTGGTAACTTCGTACTTGCATTGTTCCTAAAAAATTTATCAAAATTAATAATATAATTTAGATTAGAACCAGAAAAACCTGCTATAGATTGCCAATCATCACCCACACAGAATAATTTACACTTCGGATTCTTTTTCAATAATTCATAAATTAACTTGTATCTTTGTTCACTTATATCCTGATATTCATCTATCAAGATATGGTCAAATGAATTTCTATAAAAATCCTTATTTTCTTTTAAAATATCAATTGAGTTATTAATCATATCTTCAAAGTCAATTTTATCAATTTCCTTCATTTTATTCCTATATTTTTCATAAATAATGATAGCAAATTTTGCAAAAGTTTTTTGAATTGGTAACCAAGATTTGTTTTGCAATCTTTGTTTTAAATCTTTAGGGTAGAAATCATGTACTTTTGCAATTTCAATGAATTTTGATATATCATTCGGTATTTTTTCAACATCTCTACTGTCATACCATACTTTATTCACCAATTCTACATATTTAATAGTTGATAATTCACATTTTTTACCAGGTTCTTTCTTTTTTATTGCATCAATAAATCTTTTTTCTAATAATTTTTTAAATCTATCAGGATTTTCTTCATATTCATAAGCACTTGTTTCAAAAAGAATATATTTATCTTGCTCAGAAAACATTTTAATTTTTTGATTCATCCCTTTTTCATAATTTGGATAACGCGATTTATTATCCTTATTAACTGCCCAATGTTCCAGATAAATATTATATTTCGGGAATAAAAAATCTGGATATAAATTTTTTAATATTCCATCTTCATTTTCATAGTACATTCCTTCAGGTGGTATTTCATATTTAATCTCAATATCTTCTCCATCAAGTTTATGACTTAAAAAAAAGTTCATAATATCTCTTTCAGCTGGGCTTCTAACTTCCCATCCATTTAAAGTTTTGATTTTTTGATTTATTCGATAATTATAATTTTCCTCCTTTGTTTTAAAATCTGGTATTTCTAATAAAGTATCTTCAGATCCTATGTATTTCATATAATCAATTACATACTCTTGAAATTGTGATTTTTTTAACTCCTCTTCGTATAGTTCTTTAATTAACTTTTTTCTTAAAAATTCATAATTTTTTTTATTTTTTGAAAGAAGTTTAGCTTCAAAACCAGTATATTTCTCTATTAACTCTTTTCCAAAAGCATGAAAGGTTTTTATTTTTAAATTAAATTTCCATCTATCCTCCAGTCTTTTTTCCATTTCTTCTCTGGCATCCCTTTGAAATGCTAAAGCAAGTATTTTATCAGATTGAATTGTATCAGGTTTTCTCTCTATTAGATAAGCGATTCTATTTGTCAAAACTTCAGTTTTTCCAGAACCTGCACCTGCCAAAACAAGATTATACGTATCATCTTTAATCACCGCTGTTTGTTGTTTATCATCTAAAGGATATTTTTCGGTTTTCAATAGGTATTTATATTTTATTTTCCTATTTTTAATGAATTCTTTATTGTAGTTTTCGATTTTTTTGATTTTAATATTAATTTCATTTATTGAATCTGAAATAATGGATAGAAGTTCTTTTGAAAAATTATCATTATTATTTTCAAGGTCTTTTATGCTCTTTAAATGATGTTTACAAATTTTAATTAAATTAATCTTATCTGAATAAATAAGATAAGTATACATATTTTCAATTTTATTACAACATTCATTTATTATTGTAATTCTATCCTCAATCTTTCTTGATAATTTTCTTTCATAAATATTTTGATATAATGCTACAATTTTTTTATTTAGAATACCAATTTCAGTTTCAATCTTTTCAATAAATGTTTTACAATCTGATGATAAACTCTCCTTATATGATTTTATTTCATTGATTAAATTCAAAGTAGTTTTACATTCATTAAGTAAAATAGTTTTCTCAGGTAAGGTAAAAATATCGTTCTTCTCTATTTGTTTTATCTTTATATTTATTTTTTTAACACTATTTTGAATTTTTTCAATAATTTTTTTCTCATCTTCAGTGGATAATCTCTTTTTTGTTTCTTCAAATACTTTAGGTTTTTCTATATTAATTGCAATAAAAACTATTAAAGCAAAAAAAGATAATAATGTAATTAATGGTAAAACTCCCCCAAAATAATAAATTACCAATAAAAATATTATACTTGGAATTATTGATAAAATCATCCTATATAAATTATTGATTTCTCCTTTTAAATAATACTTTTGCAAAATAAAAAAAGAAACCAACTCAAAAGAAAATAAAAACAATATAAGTAAGAAAACTTCTAATCCATAAGAAAATAAAGTTATAATTGAGAGACCAAAAATAAAGGATGGAATAATAACATAACCAACTGGAATGAAATATCTCTCCTCCATTATTCTCCCCCTTTCAAATCTACAATTTCTTAACAATTTTATTTAAATTATAATAACAAACTTAGTATGAATAAATAACTTGAAATTCAATTCCGGCTATATTTTCAAAATAATCTTTATTCATTTAGCGTATTCTCCCAAATTTTGTAACTAAATCATATCTAATAAATCTTCTGATAATACATATCAATGTCTAAAAATGAATTAATATCGTGTATTGACGAATTAACAATCGTTAACTATTTAAAGTATTAGAACTAAATAGATTATTAACGAGAGATGGATTCCTTTTTGTATATTACCAAAAACTCTTTTTACCTCCGTTTTTTGAGTATATGAATCCCTCTCTTATCTCCCTTTCTTTTAATAGATGTTAAATCAATGTATATATTAAAGAAATAACAATCGTTAACTATTAATAGTATTGGCTACAAATATATTAAGTGAGTAGGGAGTAATAAAATGGATATTTCTTTTAGCCTATCCCATCCTAATCTTGAGACTAATATTGTATATTACCTTATTCCTCTCTTCTCTCCACTCTCTTTAAAAGATTAATTGAAGTAAAGATAGAAAAGAGGGAAAGACATATTATTTATTAATGACTAAATTTCGATGTGATGAATGTGGTAAGAAATTAGCTAAATCTACATCTTTACGCGTTACTAAAAAGAAGAGAGATGATTTAAAATCTGTTAAGGTTATGAGGATTTGTAAGGATTGTGCTATATTGTTAGGTTTAGGTGATAAGTATATAATTACGGCTTTAGATTAATTATTGTTGAATTCAACCTCTAAAATTACTTACTTATACCTATAAGGGAATTAAACCGAAGGGATGGATTAAACCCCTCTATAAACTTACTTATATGGAAACTCCCGATTCAACTAATTCTGTTAAGTTCATAAATTATCTCCCTTTTCGTATCTCCCATATTTTGTAACTAAAACTTATCTAATAAATCTTCTGATAATATACTTAAATTATACCCTTTTGTTAGAATCTATGTAGATATTTTTTTGACTTATTTATATCAATAATTCACTTTTTCAATTTTTTATGATATTTCATATAAAAAATACTAAACAACCATATTAAAATAAATAATATTACTATTGAACCAATTATCAATATAAAATTAGTATTAAGAACATAACCCATTATCAACCAAAATAAGATTAATCCTGTAGTCAAAATCTTATTAATAATAATATTAGATTCAATAAATGAAAAATACCAAAAATTTTTCTTGAAATCTTCACAGGATTTAACATCATCCCATATCTCACTTCCAAGTATACTCTTCAATTTCTCCTTGGAATGATATATATAGCTAAATTTTCTGTTTAAAACAAAGCACCACAATATTGAGAAAATAATTCCTGATAATATCAGCAAACTCAAAATCTTAGTCTCATTTGAAACATCTCCTGTTGCTTTTAAAACCTCTGTTAATGCTACAATCAATAATCCTTGTATTACAAGAAAAATATATACAGAATTCCAATAATTCTTACACCAATGAACATATAAATCTTTTACAACATTTAATTTATTATCCTCACTAATCACCATTTTTTCTCACCAACCACAATTTAAAATCAAATAAAACTATTAAAACATAACTAAATTATTCTTTCATACTATTAGTAAATTGGGTAACAACTGTTCAATTTCATCTAAAAATTAAAATAAAATTATTACTGTAATAATTATATTAAATTAAAAAAAAATTACCGCTAAATAATATAAGATAATTATTATGAAAATAATAATTAATATCCATATATATTTTCCTTTTTTCTTATCTTCAAAAAATTCATATTCTCTTTGTTTAAATTTTGGTTTAGATGAATAAATTTTAATATATTTAGTTTTAGTTTTTAAAGGATTTAATTCAGAATATTCGCTGCAAGGATGGCCTCCAACTTTATTCCATTCAATCTGTTTATTTATATCTGATGAATTAAATGGAGCTGACATTCTTCTTCTTGGATTTTTATGCATTTCACAAAACCAATCTTCACAATAATCACATTTTGTGAGATTTTTACTTTTTGTATTACCTCTTGGAAAACAATAACCACAAGAGCCAATTGCCATTCCATCTTCATTGATTTTGAATTTTGGCTTCACTTTTTTCTTATTTTTTTTATTAATATTTTGGTTTTTTATATTATTATTTACAACCGAAATTCCTAATCCATTTGGGGGTCTCCAAGTACCTGTTCTATGGTCAAGATTTATTTTGTGGAATCTTCCACTATGCGATGGTTCATATAAATGTGAAACTTCATGTATCGCAACTTCTCTTATTTCTTCTAAGATCATTATTCTAAGGTGATGTCGAGAAACATAAATTATCCAATTATCAACGTCAATACATGCTCTGACATTTGACCCTTGATTTGGTATTAAACCATCACAGAAAACTACATTTGGATATACATTTAAGCCAAAATCTTTTGCAGATTGTATTACATGATCAATAAAAAGCTGCTCTTTTGCTTTTAATGTAATAATTATGTCCTCCCTTGATACAATAATATAAATATTTGAATACTTATAAACATAACTAAAAATTATATTAACCCATATTTAACAATGAATATATAGAATAAAACCAGTATTATGCCAACATATATGACCCTGCGAATCAACTTATAATTAATAATCTTCATTTATTTTTTCAAATCCTATTAAAGATCATTATAAAATTGAAAAATATGATTGTAGGAATGGAAATCGTTCAAACAACCAAAGAATGATTTGAGGGATTTGATTAAATGTTTTTTGTTTAGGCATGCTAACTTCCAATGTTGCCCAGCCACTCTCAAGATCGTATATATCCTTTGCTTTTACTCTGATGGAGTAATCACCTTTTTCATCGAAAGTGTGTGTGAAGTTATATTGAATATCCGAAAAATAAGGTCCAATCCATAG
>JAHWGJ010000044.1 GCA_020054475.1 Thermoplasmata archaeon
AGGTCAATTTGAAGCAACTGAAACATATCAAGCAGCAAAAGAATATTTAAAACCTATTAAAGATGCTCAAGTAGATACATTGATTTTAGGTTGTACGCATTATCCATTTTTACAAAAAGTAATCTCAGATATTATGGGTCCCAAAGTAAGGCTAGTAAATCCTGCTTATAATACAGTATTAGATTTGAAGAAAATACTAGAAGAAAAGCACCTTTTAAAAATTGATAAAAATAGAAAGGAAAATTACTACACTAGCGGTAATCCTGATAATATGAAAAAAATGATAAGAATAATTTTGAATTCTTTTGAATATAGCGTCGAAAAGGTAAAATTTTAGGAATTTAGAAAAGATTCATAATGATTTTGATTATTAATAGGTTTTAAGAGAACCCGCTCTTTTTTGCTCGTGTTTGAAGGAGAATTTTTAAGATATTAAACAAAAGAATGGAGCAAAAATTGTTTTATGAAAAATAATGATACTTATAAAAAATACAAAATAGTTTTTACAGATTATTATTTTCAGGACATTAATAAAGAAATTAAAATCTTAAATAAATTAGGAAATGTTGAAATCATTGATTGCAATGATTTTGTTTCTGAAGAGATTGGAAATGAAGAAAAAATATTAAATTATCTAAAAAGAACAAAAGCCATAAATGCTAATGCATTGATTGTTAACCATGCAATTATTGGAAAAAAAATTATTTCTCAGTTAAAGAATTGTAAAATAATTGCAAGGTATGGTGTGGGGGTAGACAATATAGACTCGAAGGCAGCTTGCGATGCAGGAATAGTTATTTCCAATGTTCCTGATTATTGTATGGAAGAAGTGTCAGATAATGCAATAGCCTTTATATTGGGATGTCAGAGAAAAATATTTCAATTAAATCATATACTAAAAAGTAATAGCCAATGGAGCTATGAAAAAATAAAACCTATACGAAGATTGTCCAAATTAAATATCGGGTTATTATCATTTGGAAATATCGCTAGAAGAGTGGCAGAAAAATTACGCGGTTTTAATTTAAATATTATTACCTATGATCCTTATTTTAGCAATAAAGAAAAATATAATTGGGTAAGGTTCGTTACATTAAACGAATTATTAAATAATTCTGATGTAATTTCGATACATACGCCCCTAAATAAAGAAACCTATCATTTAATAAACAAAGATTCAATTAAAAAAATGAAAGACGGTGTGTTTGTTATTAATACTTCCAGAGGAGGCTTAATTGATGAAATAGCACTTTTTGATGGATTAAAATCAGCTAAAATTGCAGGAGCAGGGCTAGATGTATTGGAATACAATGATGAAATTGATTACCCAAAATCACCTTTAACGAAATTAGATAATGTCATTATAACCCCTCACACTAGCTGGTATTCGGAAGATGCAGTATATGAACTTCAAATTAAAACTGCAGAAAATGTTTATAAAATGCTAAGCGAGGGAAAACCTTTATATGAAGTAAAAAAACAAGAAAATTAACGCAATTAATACAAAAAGTTTTATTTTTATTAAGTTAATTGTAAACACTACTCGAAATTAGTATATATTGTACTAATTTAAATCAAGATAAGAAAGTATATTTTACAAACAAAAGGTAATTGAGAATTATGTCAGATATTTTAATAAAAATATATCGGGGAAATTTAATTGAGAATACTTATAGAGGAGATATTTCCATAGTTGACAAAAAAGGAAATCCTATTTTTTCAGTTGGAGATAATAAAAAAATTACATATTGGCGTTCGGCTGCTAAACCAATTCAAGCATTACCGGTTATTTATTCAGGAGCAGCAGATAAATATAAATTAACAGATAAAGAGATAGCAATTATGGCATCATCTCATAATGGTGAAGAAAAGCATTTAGAATTAATTTATAGTATTCTTGATAAAATTAGTTTGGGCGAAGGAAATTTATTGTGTGGAGCTTACACTGTTTTTCATAAGCCTACTGCTGAACCTCTTGCCCAGAATAAAATTCATACTAAATCGATTTATAATCCTTGCTCAGGAAAACATGTTGCTCAATTAACTTTATGTCAATATTATGGATGGACAATTAATGATTACTATAAATTAGAACATCCCGTACAACAAATGATTTTAAATGTTGTTGCTAAGATGACAAAATATCCTAAAGAAGAAATATATTTAGGAATAGATAATTGTGGGGTACC
>JAHWGJ010000045.1 GCA_020054475.1 Thermoplasmata archaeon
GTATTTCATTTGATGGCGGTGCTTTCTTTGGTGGTGACAACAGTGGTACAATAGATGCTCTATCTCCAGGAGAATCCGTTACTATTCAATCAAAATTCCTCTTAGGTTTAGGAAACACGGATATAACAATAAATGTAGATGAAATTACAGAAACAAAAAGTGGTACAGTAATATTATTCTTTATCCTTGGATTATAAAAAAATCCATCTTTTTTCTTTTTTTTATATTAAATATTTTTTAAATTTATTAAATTAAATAGTTTTTGCCAATTCTACTGCCATTCAAGAAAATTATTAAATTGCACGTTGTCTAAATAATTATTATAAATAATTTATCATTGTGCAGATTATTAATAACTATTTTTATATAATTTTATATGATTTTTTAAAATAGAATTAGGAAATTGGAAAGTAGAATTTAATATTAGGATAAACCTTGATAAATTCAATATTATCCTTCTTACCTCCTCCACCATAAGAATATAGTTTTTCTACTTTCCTCCATTTTTCCTTAGTTCAATTTAAAAAATAGGTGTGAAAAAATATGAAAAAAGGAAATAATTTACCAAAAAAGCTGGTGATTCTTGGAATAGCAGTATGTTTTTGTTTAACAGCAATAAATGTAAGTGCTTTCTCAACAGATGAAAAATCAATAAGTAGTAATATAATAAGATTATTTGATAAACATACAAAGAGAATTGAAAGGAATTCATATGAGTTGGAGACTCATAGTAAAACTTTGAATTTAAATTCAGATGCCCAAAATATATATGGAAATAAACCTATTATATCCACAGATTTCGATTGTCAAAATCCTTCAATAACTACTAATGGTAATAATATTTTAGTTATTGCTGAAGAATCAGTGAATCTTCTAAATTCAGATGTAATTATGACCTATTCCTCAGATAATGGAAATAGTTGGAGTGATCTTTTTGGATGGTCATCTGAAGATGCGTTCGAAGAAAAACCTGTTATTGATTTTTGCCACAACAATGAATTTCAAGCATATGGTACTAGCCTTCCAGATATGATTACAGGAACACTTAATTTATATCATTTTCCAAGTATGACTGATCCAGAAGCATCCTTTAAAGAATCAAATGGATGGACTGTTTGGTCTACAACTCTATCAAATTTTGATGATTTTTATGCAATTGATATTGTTGGATATCCTCATGGAAATAATGCACCAGCACCAGATTTTCATGGTATAATAACTTTAATCGGATATAGTGACTATGGGGAGACAATCGAGAATTATTATGAAACTGAGGACATGGGTATTGGTGCTTGTTATCTTGATTTTGATGGTGAGTTAGGGGATACAATATCAGTCGATATTGATTTATCCACTGAAACATATTTTGAAGCTTTTGAATTAAGAGATGATGGAGAAATAGGTATTGAAGATGGAGTTTTCTTTGAATATTGCTGGGTCGAACCAGGAAATATGGATTGGTGGGAAAATGATTGGCCTGCCTATATCTTTGAAGGTGCTGAAAATCCTGATCTAGTTGCTGAAAATGGACACTGTTATGTAATTTGTGAGGTTGAAAATGATATCGTATGTTATTATTCTCATGATAATGGAGAAAGTTTTAATTCAAGTATTGTAACAACCAATGGAGTATTACCTTCTGTTTCCCTTGTTGGAGAAACTATAATTTGTTCGTATATTAGAGAAAATAATCTTTATACAACAACCTCTGAAAATGGAGGAGAAAGTTGGGATGAAATAATTCAGATTAACGAAGAAAATGGAAGTGTTATTTCACAAGATTCAGGTTTAGATCTATTTGGTACAGATTTAGTTTGGACGGATGATAGAAGTGGAAATAATGTTGTTTATTTTGGTAAGGCTGGAGAGGTTTCTGCACCTATTATTGAAATTGAAAGTGTAACAGGTGGATTTGGAGTAACCGCTGAAATAAAAAATATAGGTACAGCAGATGCAAACAATATAGATTGGAGTATTTCATTTGATGGCGGTGCTTTCTTTGGTGGTGACAACAGTGGTACAATAGATGCTCTATCTCCAGGAGAATCCGTTACTATTCAATCAAAATTCCTCTTAGGTTTAGGAAACACGGATATAACAATAAATGTAGAT
>JAHWGJ010000040.1 GCA_020054475.1 Thermoplasmata archaeon
ATACTGGCGCGGGTTGGACATCCTTTGATTTCCCTGATATTGATGTAATTCCTAGTGAAACATATTATATCGTATGCACTCAAGAGGTTGAAAATGAGGAAACAATGGGATATTGGTTCTATGGAGATCCTGACTATCCAGGTTATTCAAACTCTGATGAAGATCCATATCCTAATGGTCAGGCTTATAAATCAATTAATGGAGGTTTGTCATGGATTCCTCATAATATATATGCGGATGATTATTGTTTTGTAACCTATGGTTTAAAATAAATAAGAAGGAGATATGATATATGTATAAAAAAATTGGATTATTAATTGTTTTAATGCTTCTAATTGCAGCCATACCAATTGCAACTTCATTTAATAATATTGATACTAATGATGAATATGATAAAGTAAAACAAGATGATAGCCGATGGTATCATCGTTGTTATGTAGAAATTGAAGGAGTTACTTATGCTGCGCATAGAAATTTATTTCTTCCACATTTTCTTGGAACAAATTATACGTTATGTCTCTTTTGGAACCATAGATTTGAGGGGAACGCGACAATATCAATTTATCGTATTAAAGGTGGTAAACTTTTACATGAGCAGAGTGATTTGCAGGAATTTCATATGTTTGGATTTTTTGGAATATATAATTACCAGAGAGATCCATTTATACTAAAAGGAAGAGCATTAGCTATTAAAACATATGATGAATGGACAGTACCTTAAATGATTTAACATTATCATCTAAAGTTAAAAAATAATTGTCAATTTATTTTATCTATCAGGAGGCTTCAAAACAAAGTTTTTTGTGTTGAATGGTTATTTAAAAAATAAATAATTATTTCATTCAGATACTAGCTTATATATTAAAGTAATCCTCGAATGAAATACTTATTTTTATTTTATCAAAGCAAAAATAATTGTTGAGAGGGAAAATGGGCCTATTTTAAAAAAGATAGATAAAATACTTGCAGAAAAAGAAATACAAATTATTCTAAATATACTTGCAAACAGCGGAGTAGTGGTTGTTTCTTATTTTGAATGGGTACAAGCAGTACAATCCTTTTTTTGGGATATAAATGAAGTAAATTAAAATCTAAAAAAAAAAATTATGTTTAATAGTTTTTCTGAATTGTGGTATAATTCAAAAAAGGAAAGAATAACCTTGCGAGAAGCTGCATATAGACTAACTATTAAAAAAGATAGCTTGTGCTTTTAAATTACGAAGTATATTTCCTTGAGGTTATAAAATTTAGAAATTGCATATTAAATATAATAATTTATAGAAATTTATATAAATAACATATAGATGCCGAAAATAAGTAGAAAGGGGACAATTATATTGTATTATATCTCTTTTTTTTTGTTCCCGTTCTAACCTCCCGAATATTTTCTCAATTATATTATTTTAAATAAAGTAAGGTAATAACATTTATATCAATTAATTAGATTCACAATTGTTAATTAGTTGAATTATAAAAAAATAATTTTATTATAATATCAATTAAAAAATTAGGGGATAAAAAACATGTTTGTTAACATCATTAAAAAGATTATAATATTTTTAACTATATTCTCATTGATTCAACCTTTTTCCCCATTAGCCACCAAAGAAAACCAAATTATTGATAATTATCAAAACTCTGAAGTAATTAATAAAAAAGATATTGAAGTGTTTGGGTTTATAATTTTAAATCCATCAAGCATAGAAATTTCAAATAATCCAGAATTACAATATGAAACACTTAATCTGATTAATGATATACTTAGAAATAACATATCAATATTTTGGAGTTCTGATGATATTGAACTTTTAACTAATAACCTTTTAACAAATGAGTTACCCGAAAAGAGAATAATTAACCGTGGTTCATTTTTTATTCCCTTCATAGAACAACAATCAATGGATATAATGTCTATTATTATTATTTCAAAATATTTTTTTAATAACTCATCACAATTAGATAATAATAATCTATTAATGATAAATGAGCCAATTCAAAATATTAAGTTTTATAAACTTCATAAACCAAATATTGCATATTATTTTGATCAAGGAATAACTAGAGAATGTATTAATTGGTATATGGACTCCTTAAAAAACACTAGTTTCCTAAATTCCGAAATTCTTGATGACGTCAATATCATTAACAAATTAAATAATGATAATTATAATATTTTAATTTGGCCCGGAGGAAACATGTTTGACGGTTTGAAAAAGAATTTAAGTTTTTTTTCAATTTTAAACAGACAATATTCCATTAAAAATTTTATATCTAATGGAGGTGGATATGTTGGTTCATGCTATGGCGCATTTATGGCTAGCAGCGGAATTAGTCTTACTCCATTTTTTTTACTTCAATATTATTTTCCAAGAATCCCCACATTTGGTTTTTTTTCCTTATCAGATACATTATTAACACTTGGAATGCCATCCACAATAAATGTCTCAATTGAATCATCTAATAGCCCCGTTGTTTTTGGTCTTAATGGAACATTAACAGGATCATCCCTTAGAGGGGGGCCAGTTTTCACATGGGTTGGTACAAACTCAGAATCCTTAGCTACAATTGAAGATATCAACACATCTTGGATTCGTTGGATTGATTCATTAAATAGTTCATTACCAGGAAAAATATTAAGAAAATGGGCAAATTTTACTATTGGAAAAACAATATGGATATCCTCAGAATATAATAAAGGAAAAATTGTTTCATTTGGAGACCATCCAGAACACGGAAATATTAAATTACAAAGGGCTGTACATAATTCAGTTTTATATGTAACATCTGAATTAATTGAAAATAATAATTTTCATGTTTACTATCCAACTACCTACGTTGAAAATAACGTAAATAAAAGTAGAAAAACAAAAATAGATGAATATGAGACAGATGTTTTTATTAATGAATTTGATAAAATATTAAATATTTTCAAAATGTTTTCCATTGTTGAAAATCAATATGATATTTTTTCAGATTTAGTTGAAAATTTAACAGAATATAAAAACATCGATCTAACCTTTTATTATCAAATGATGAGAGGTGGATTATGGAAATTTGATGAGTTTACTCAAGATTCGATAGATAGTCTAAGTAATTCACTCAATGATGAAGATATAATAGATAATTTAAAAAATATTTATGCAATTTATTATTCATTATTATTTGAAAATATTTCTATAGCAAATAAAATAAATCTATTTAAAAATGATATAAATAATCGATTAGGAATAGTTAACAATACAATCAATTCACTTATAGATAATTTTGACCAAATAATTATTGAAATTGAAAATTATCAAAATAATACTGCTCAAAATCAATATATAATAACACTTAGTGAAAAAATTGAAATGAATTCCATTGAAATCCTTAATTACTTACCATCAATACATTTTGATTCAATAATGTTTTCAAGAGATTTATCATATTTATATAAATATATCATAATTAAAAATTGATTTTGATCTATCTTTCAATATTATTTGATAGTATACGGAAAAAATCATTAGAATATCATAAAAAATTAATTTTTCATTTAAATAAAAAGTTAAATATTAAATTTTAAAAAAAACCATATATTATATATTTCTAATCAATACGATCTTTTAACCAATTTTCTTCAATAACTGTTTTTACAAATTTTGCAGCCAAAATTGCTGTTTCACCATGATCATAAGGTGGACAGACTTCCATAACATCAAATCCTATAATATCCTTTGAAAAAAATTCAATACATTCTAAAATATCAAATGGTGAAATGCCAAACGGTTCAGGATTACTAGTTCCAGATGCAAAAGATGGATCTAAAACATCAATATCCAATGTTATATATATCTTCTTATTTCTAAATTTATTTTTGATTCTATTTAATGATTTTTTTATTCCATTTTTATTTATATAATATGAATCCATCCAAAAAAGACCATCCTTTTTTGCTTCTTGAAATTCCCTTTTTTCAGCTGATCTAACACCTAAAATTGCAATATCGTTTATATCAATTTTTTCAGAGATTCTTCTAATAACACAAGCATGATTATTTTTTTCATTTTCATATTCATATCTATAATCAAGATGAGCGTCTAGAGATAATACAGCAATTTCATCTTCAAATGCATTAATTAAACCAGCTGTAATTGAGTGATCACCGCCAAGAGCAACTGGAAATTTGTTATTTTTTAGCAATGATAAAGTAAAAAAATTTACTTTATTAATAACCTCATCAGGAGAATCCTTTTTTATAGATAGATCTCCAAAATCATGAACATTTATATCTTTAAAATCCACTTTATTTCTTAGATTATATGTTTCAAAATTCCAACTACTTTCTCTTATTTTTTCTGGTGCTAAATTTGCTCCAAAACGAAAGGATGATGTTTTATCATATGGTATTCCAAATATTACATAATCTGAATCGTTAAAATTTGAATCAGCATCGGCAAAATAATTTGGATAATTCATATTTTACTAATGAATGTTATCTACACTCTAGTTATCTTTTTCCTACCTAAAGCATTGAGATATTGTATTTCTTTTCCGGATTCTAGTTGACCCTTATATTCATCAGGAATAGGCATTTCAAAAGTTTCGTATGTCTCAAGATCCATAAGTTGAACATTATCACCCATTAAAGCAAGAATTTGGGCACTTCTTTTATCAATAATCGGAACATGTACTTTATGTTTAACTGGTTTTACTATACTTCTTTTTTGTCCATCAAAAATTCCAATAGCTTCAATACGTGCTTTTGCTTCGCCATGTTTTCCAGGTTTTGAAGTTGAAATACTTACTATTTTACATGGTTCATCGTCAATAATAATATATCTATTTACTTTTAAATTTCTTATTTCAGATAATTCCTTCATTCATCATTCCTCAGTTATTTTATATACAATATCATGCTCTCTAACTCTCTCTTTTATCTTAATTCCAACGTCATCGCCAGATTTAACCTTTATAACTGATTTTCTATCAATTTGCATGCTATCAATCTTTTGTTTAAAATCTGTTGTTGCTCCAACAAAATGAACAATATCTCCTACTTTTAACTCACCGCTTTTAATTCTAACTGCTGCAACATCCACATTTGTAAAAAAATGCTCAACAACGCCAATCTTTTCCTCAACCATTATAAATCACCAATTTATAATATTATAAGTTCTACTTAAAAATTGTCACCTTCAATCCTTATTAGCAATTTCATATATTGCTTTTTTACCATGTTTAAGACAAATAAAAGCTTCCCAATTACCATCCCAATCCATCGAATTTCCACATTCAGGGCAAGCAAGATGGGTAATAATTTCTCTATGTTGTTTAACACTTTTATTTATTATCTCCGCTTTAATTTTTTCAGTTGGATTTAAAGTATTCATAACATATACTATTCCATCAGATGGCATGAAAGGGGTATTATCAACTTTCATCCTTTTTTTTCTATACGCTTTCATCTGCTGTTTAAATTTCTCCTGCATCGTCTGTCTTCGACCCATTATATCAATCCAATAATACCAATACTTATGAATAAAGTTTTTGACTAATAACATATTCTGTTTTTTTATAAATTATGAAATTAGATGAAGTTCCATTAAATGATCAAATAATTAATATTCTAAGAAATCACGAAATTTATGAACTATATCCACCACAAAAAGAAGCATTACCATTTGTCATCAACGGTGAAAACATGGTACTTTCCATACCCACAGCAAGTGGAAAAAGTCTAATAGCATATATTGGAATTGTTAATAAATTACTTTCAGAGGGGGGAAAAGCCCTTTATATTGTGCCATTGAAAGCACTAGCAAAGGAAAAATATGAAGAACTTAAATTATTTGAAATATTGGGATTAAAAATTGGGATTTCTACTGGAGATCTTGATGATTCTGATCCCAGATTATTTAGATATGATATAATAGTTTGTACTTCTGAAAAAGCTGATTCATTGTTAAGACATGGTATCAACTGGGTTGATAAAGTAAGAGTATTAGTAATAGATGAAATACACCTTATAAATGATCCAGATCGCGGGCCAACTTTAGAGGTTATAATATCTAAATTTAAAGCATTAAATAAAAAAACTCAAATTATTGCGCTTTCAGCTACAATAAAAAATGCTGATGAACTTTCATTATGGTTAAATGCAAAATTAATAAAATCAGATTGGAGACCTGTTCCATTGAAAGAAGGAGTCTGCCTCAAAAATAAAATTACATATGATAATGGAAAAACAATAACTGTTAATGAAAATGAAAAAAAATCATTAGATATTTTAGTAAAAAATTCAATTAAAAACAAAGGCCAGGTTCTTGTTTTTGTAAATACAAGACGATCGACAATATCCGTAGCTAATAATCTTTCATTAATAATAGAAAAATTGATTAATAAAGATGAAAAAATTGAATTAAATAAAATTCTTGAATCCATCAAAAATAATATTTCAGAAATTAATAGTATAGATAAAAAATTATTCAGCTGTTTCAAGAGAGGAGTTGCATTTCATAACGCAGGTCTTTCAAGTAATCAAAGAAAAATGGTTGAAAATGAGTTTAAGAGTCGAAAAATCAAGTGTATTGTAGCCACCCCAACTTTAGCTGCAGGAGTTAATATACCTGCACAATTAGTTATTATTAGGGATCTTTGGAGATATGATTTAAATTATGGAATGAGACCAATTCCAATTTTAGAATATAAACAACAAGCCGGACGAGCAGGGAGACCAAGATATGATAAAACTGGAGAAGCTATTTCAATTGCAAAAAACGAAGATCAAAAAGAACAGATTTTTAACAATTATATACTTGGTGAGCCTGAACCAATTTTCTCTAAACTTGGTAGCAAATCAGCATTAAGAATGCATTTACTTTCATCAATTGCTACAAATTTTATTAATAATATTGAAAATATTTACAAATTTATTGATAGTACTTTTTATGCTTGTCAATCAGATACTCATTCATTAAAATATGATGTTGATGAAACGCTTAATTTTTTAATTGAAAATGGGTTTATAGAGTTAATAAATGATAAATATCAATCAACATTATTTGGAAGAAGAACGTCCTCCCTTTATATAGATCCTTTATCCGCCTTATTATTAAAAAATGCTATTGAAAAATCAAAATGTAAAAATCCCACCCCCTTATCATTTATTAATGCTGTTTGCTCAACACCAGATGTTCGCTCATTATATCTTAGAAAGGGGGATTTTTGGGTTGAAGAACAAGTTGAAATATTTAAAAATGAATTTTTAATTGATAAACCAGAATTAACAAGTGAAGAATACGATTGGTTTCTCAGCGACCTAAAAACCACATTATTAGTCATTGACTGGATCGATGAAATTCCAGAGGATGGAATAATTGGAAAATATAATGTTGGGCCGGGAGATATTCATAATATAGTTGAAATGGTTGAATGGCTCCTTCATGCATCAAGAGAATTTGCAAGAATGTATAATTATGAATATCTAACTATATTAAATGATTTAATTACACGTGTTCACTACGGATGTAAAAAAGAACTTTTAAATCTAGTTTCTTTAAAAGGTATTGGAAGAATTAGAGCAAGAGCTTTGTATAAAGAAAATTTCAAAACAATAAATGATTTACGACGAATTCCATTAGAAAGATTATCAAAAATTAAAACGATTGGTGATGGTATTGCAAAAAACATTAAAAATCAAATAGGGGAAAAAGATAAAGTAAAAGACACAGATATATCAAAATTTATTTAATACACACATCTGGCAGAGAAAAATATGTATGAAATATTTGGTGCAAAAGGATCAATCAAAAATACAAGTAGCTTCCTTAATAAAATTACAGTTTTCTCAAAAAAAAATGATGTTATTATTCAGGTTTTTGATTCAGATTTAATCTTTGGGAAAAAACATATCATAACCTCAATAAATCATGCTTTAAGATCAATAGAACAAAAGAAAAATACAACAAATTCAATTGCAATGGAAATTATGCTATATACGTCAGGCGAAAGACAAATAAAACTTGCTATCCCCAAAATGGGTATAAAAAATTATACAAAAAAAATTGCATTTATAATAATTAATAATAAAATGAAAATAGCAAATAATTTAATAGAAGAATTATTGAAATTTTTATCTTTAAAAAGATGTGACCTTGTTCTAAATTGTAATGAAAAATATTTAAAAAAATTTGGAATAGGTGAAAATGAAACTAAAACTATTTCAAAAAATAATTATGAAAAACTAGTAATTGAAAAAGTTGCTTTAGTTGACATTTTAAAATAACGAAAATATTTTTTGGAAAAAAAATCGTAGATATAAACCAATATTAAAATCATTATTTTTTGGCATTGAAATACTTAAAGGATCAGACCAAACACTCTCCAAACCATAAACATCACGAGCCTTCACCCTAACATCAAAAACACCACGATCACTCCAAACATAAGAAACATTAACTAAATCACCCGAAACGAAAGGA
>JAHWGJ010000020.1 GCA_020054475.1 Thermoplasmata archaeon
AACAAACCTGTCTCACGACGGTCTAAACCCATCTCACGATCCGCTTTAATAGGCGAACAACCTCACCCTTGGCAGCTGCTGCACCACCAGGATGCGGAGAGACGACATCGAAGTAGCAAGCCTTCAGGTCGATACGGGCTCTTACTGAAGACAACTCAGTTATCCCCGGGGTAACTTTTCTGTTATCAATCACCCCCATAAACGAGGTTGATTGGTTCGCTAGGCCCTGCTTTCGCAACACGGATTGTTATTGTTTCAATCCGAGTAAAGCCACCTTTTACCCTTGCATTCTACAGGAGAGTTCTGAACTCCTTGAGGTGACCATTGGGCACGCTTGATATCTTTTCGAGCGTGTGGCGCCCCACCCAAACTACCCACCTATTGGTGTTCTATTTCTAGTTAGTGAGACGGCAAAAGAAGGGTGGTGTCCCATTGGTGCCTCCACCTAAACTAGCGTCTAGGTTTCGACGGCTCCCACCTACACTTCACATCAATTACCGTATCACAACAACAGGCTGTAGTAAAGCTCCACGGGGTCTTCGCTTCCTTCTAGAAGGTACTGGACTGTGCGCCAGTAAGTCAATTTCACCGGCTTTAAGGCAGGGACAGTAGCGCTCTCGTTAAGCCACTCATGCAAGCCGCCAATTAAGCGGCAAGGTATTACGCTACCTTAAGAGGGTCATGGTTACCCCCGCCGTTTAACGGTCCTTCTTCCCTTTGAACAGGGTCTTCAGATACCGTCACTGGGCAGGATTCGGCGACCATACACATCCTTTCGGACTTGCGGTCACCTGTGTTTTTATTAAACAGTCGGAGCGCCCTAGTCACTGAGACCTGCTTTTCACAAAGCAGGCACCCCTTATACCAAAGGTACGGGGCTAATTTGCCGAGTTCCCTTGCCTAAATTAAGCCGACACACCTTAGCCTTCTCAGCTAGGAACACCTGTGTCAGTTCTCGGTACGGATTTAAAAGTTACATCTCAAATTTCTTTTCACGGGCACTTGGGATAAATTTAATCCACCTCAAATGGTAGATTCATCACGATTTGATTAGGTTCTCACCATTACGGTACTCCCCCAATTTAATACGCTTGAACAGACAGACAAATCTGCTAAATCTACCCGAATGCGTCAAAATTTGAACAAATGCTTAAAAAGTACAGGAATATTAACCTGTTTCCCTTTCGACAACTTCGATTAAGAGTTGCCTTAGGACCGACTAACCCTCGACTGATGAACATCGTCGAGGAAACCTAGTCCTTTCGGTGGTAGAGATTCTCACTCTACTTTAGCTGCTACTTTTGCCAGGATTCTCGTTCGAACGCGGTCCACTTGACTTCACAGCCAAACTTCTACCCACGCACGACGCCCCCCTACTCAATCTCCTTTTAGGAGTGCTTATGTATCGGTGATCAGCTTAGTCCCGTCCATTTTCGAGGCATACAACCTCGACCAGTGAGCTGTTACGCTTTCTTTAAAGGATGGCTGCTTCTAAGCCAACCTCCTGGTTGTTTTTGGTAATAAACACTCTTTATCTATCACACTTAGCTGATACTTTGGGACCTTAACACAAGGCTGGGTTGTTTCCCTTTTGGACATCAAGATTACCCCAGATGCCCTCACTACCCTGAATCTACGATGATTGCACATTTGGAGTTCAACAAGATGCCGAGGAATTTCTTCCCCTAAACATCCAATTGGTGCTCTACCTCACAATCCACCTCATCAGAGATCTACCTACGAGTAGTCTCGGGGGGAACCAGCTATAGCCAGTCTAGATTGGTCTTTTGCCCCTATACGCAGCTCATCAGAGCGATTTGCACATCAGAACCTGTTCGGTCCTCCACCCCATTTTCACAGGGCTTCAACCTAGCCACGCATAGATCGACTGGTTTCGGGTATCGAGGTAATGACTACAGGCGAGCACACCCTGCCCCTTGTTTCCTGCGGACACTTGCTTTCGCTATGGCTACAAACTTTCGTTTTTAACCTTGCCATTACCCGGAACTCCCTGGCCCATTTTTCGAAACGGACGATAAGACATCGCTCAACTATCTAAGATAGTTTCTTCGCTTTCATGCCTTATCAGTCTGTAACCATTTGATTTCATGCTCTTTGCACCTCCCGCAAGGGGTACTTTGCAACTTTCACTCACGCTACTATTACGCTATCGGTCTCGAGTTGTATTTAGGGTTGGAAGTTTATGCCTCCCAATTTCACACGCGATATCCAGCGCATGCTACTCTGGATACTTAAAAATCTTCCTCTAGTTTACCTTTACAGGACTATCACCCTCTATGGTGCCTCATTCCAGAGGACTTCAAGTTTGCTAGATAGGAAGTAAATAAGTCCAAACTCCACATCTCCTTATACTCTTCGCATAAGGATTCGGTTTGCCCTATTGGGTTTTCGATCGCCTTTACTAACCCAATCTCAATTGATTTCTTTTCCTCTGCCTACTAAGATGCTTCAATTCGGCAGGTTCCTTTTCACTAATGTGAATATCGCCGAAGCGATAGGATGTCCCATTAGGTAATCTCCGTATCAAAGGCTCCTTGCGCCTACACGGAGTAATATCGCGGCTTGGCACGACCTTCTTCAGCACTCGAGCCGAGCAATCCACCAAATGGCGTAGTATACTGACTCAATTCACGTCCAGGTTGCGTATGCATTCCATTGAATATTCAATGGAGACGATAATTAACATTTTATTGTCTACGTCCTTACCAACTAATCTTTTAAACTAGTTGGCGATTTTCATGGAAAATCAAATGGACCGGATGGGATTTGAACCCATGGCCTCCTGCTTGCAAAGCAGGCGATCTTCCACTGATCTACCGGCCCAACCCTTATCTACATTTTCAAGGGAGAGCCTTTTAATCATTTATATTTTGATCAACGTATGTTTTTGGTGTTTAATTCACCCGCCAATTTGATTCTTAGGAGGTGATCCATCCGCAGGTTCCCCTACGGATACCTTGTTACGACTTAACCCCGCTTACTAAGTCTAAGTTTGAACGCAGCAAAAACTACATCCTCACTCAGGCCCAACTCGCATGGTTTGACGGGCGGTGTGTGCAAGGAGCAGGGGCATATTCACCGCAGGATTTTGATCTGCGATTACTACGGATTCCAGCTTCATGAGGGTGAGTTTCAACCCTCAATCCGAACTATGACTAGGTTTCGAGATTACCTTCACCTCTCGGTGTCGAAGCTCATTGTCCTAGCCTTTGTAGCGCGCGTGTAGCCCGGAGGATTCAGGGCATACTGACCTACCGTTGCCCTCGCCTTCCTCTGACTTATCGCCAGCGGTTTCTCTAATGTGCCTATTAAGCGGACTTAATAGTAGCAATTAAAGATGAGGGTCTCGTTCGTTATCTGACTTAACAGAACGCCTTACGGTACGAACTGACGGCGGCCATGCACCACCTCTCGGAAAATCAAGCAAGGTCATCAGCCTGGCCTTCATGTAACCGTCGCCTCCGGTGAGTTTTCCGGCGTTGAATCCAATTAAACCGCACGCTCCACCCGTTGCTGTGCTCCCCCGCCAATTCCTTTAAGTTTCAATCTTGCGATCGTACTTCCCAGGCAGCTTGCTTAACAACTTCTCTCCGACACTAATTGGGCTCGGAGCCCAACTAACATCAAGCAAGCAGCGTTTACACCCTGGACTACCCGGGTATCTAATCCGGTTTGCGCCCCAGGGCTTCGTTCCTCACCGTCAGACCCGTTCTAGCTAGACGCCTTCGCCACTGGTGGTCCCCCCAGGATTACAGAATTTCACCTCTACCCCAGGAGTACCTCTAGCTTCTCCCGGTCTCAAGTTTGGCAGTCTACCCGGAATTCGTATAGTTAAGCTACACGATTTACCCAGGCATTTACCAAACCGGCTACGAACGTTTTAGGCCCAATAATAGTGGTCACCACTTGAGCTGCAGGTATTACCGCGGCGGCTGGCACCCGTCTTACCCAGCCCTTACTCTCTATGCTTTTTAGACATAAAAACAGCTTACTCTTACGAGCAAGCACTTGGGATCCCCTCATCGTGCTTTCGCACATTGTGAAGGTTTCGCGCCTGCTGCGCCCCGTAGGGCCCGATATCGTGTCTCAGATATCGTCTCCGGGTTATTGCTCTCACAACCCGTATCCGTCGTAGGCTAGTCAGGCCTTTACCCTGACTACTACCTGATAGTCCGCAGACTCATCCTTAGGCGTCGGAACTTTCAATCTAAGTGCATTCCAGCATCCTAGATCTATGGAGTATTATTCTCAGTTTCCCGAGGTTATTCTCCACCTAAGGGCAGATTATCCACGTGTTACTGAGCCGTCTGCCGAGGGCCGAACCCTCTCGACTCGCATGGCTTAGTCGAATCCCAATAGCAGTGACCTCCGGCAGGATCAACCGGAATCTGGCACACTATTACTATTATAATATTTTGGAATTGGTGGATGAATTAAATTTCACCAACACACGTCGATCGTCAGATTCAAGAGTGCGTAAAATACCCCTTAGGGGAATTTTGTTTTTCTTGAACCTCCACATACATAATTTAACCCAGATTTGAAATGACCGAATCATTGATGTGAACAACACTTCACCCTCATAGGTCGACCGGAAAGGTCTGGGCAATAATTGGGATTTAGAAGGTATATGATCCTCATATATAAAGGTTACATTTGATTAGGATGTTATTATTTTATTATTTAATTTTCAATTAATATCAAATTTGATCAGTATTGAATATTTTTTTATTAACCTCCCAATCCATTAAACTATCATTAAATATTTTGTCATTTATAATATTTAATTTTATCGTTCCTTATATAAATAATATAAATAAAATATATTAAATATCAAAAGATTTAATATTATTGTAATGGAAGAAAATAAAATTGACACCACTTTGATGAAAAAAAAAAATCAATTCACCAATATTTGTACAAATTGTAATAATAAAATTTTAAAAGGAGAAATATATTTTTTTGAAGTTGGTATAAAAGATCATTTGCATTCATTAATTTCTAGAAGATTTTGTTTTAACTGTTACTCAAAATTTGGTGAAAAAAAACTATTAGGATATCATTAAAAGAGAATTTATAAAAAATAATTTAACATATGTTTTTATTGCGTTTTATATTAAAAAATTAGATGCAGGGGTACCCGAGTGGTCAAAGGGGCAGGGCTTAGGACCCTGTGACGTAGGTCTTCGAGCGTTCGAATCGCTCCTCCTGCACTTATAAAATTATAATTTTAATAGATGAATCAAAATGAAAATAATTGCATTTACAGGGATGCCCTTTTCAGGAAAAACAGAAGCAGTAAAAATTGCTCGAAAAATGAATATAGATATCATAAGAATGGGGGATATTGTTTGGGAAGAAGTGAAAAAAAGAGGTTTAAAATTAAACGATAAAAATGTTGGTTTTGTTGCTAATCAAATGCGTGAAGAATTTGGAAAAAATATATGGGCAATTAAAACAATTGAAAAAATAAAATTAAAATATAAAACTCCATTAATTGGTATAGATGGTGTAAGGAATTGTGAGGAAGTAGATATTTTTAAAAAAAATATAGACGCCGATTTTATTTTAATTGCAATTACTTGTTCAGATGATTTAAGACATAAAAGAGCCTTAACAAGACATAGAAAAGATGATAGTAAAAATTTAAAAAAAATTAAAGAACGTGATAAAAGAGAAATCGAATGGGGAATTAAAGAAATTATAAAATTAGCTGATATCATTGTATCAAATAATGAAAGTTTAGAAGATTTAAGTATTAAAATAACTGATATAATTAATGATTTATGAAAAACGATAAGTTAATCAATTAATTATCCATTTTTCATCTGAGGTAATAATGTTTGAAGTTAAAGTTACAATAAAGTTAAAAAAAGGAATTTCTGATCCTGAAGGATTCAATACACTAAAAGCTTTACATTTACTCGGTTTTGATAAAGTAATTGAAGCAAAAACAATTAGAATATTTGATTTAAAAATTGATAGTAAAGATAAAAACAATGTCCGAGATGATGTTGAAAAAATGTGTCAGAGATTACTTACAAACCCTGTCATTCATGATTATGAAATTGAAATTATTGGAGATTAGAATTATATGCAGGGAGTTCATTTAAATATTAAAAATTTATTTATAAGAAAAAAAGTCCCTTTTAATCTTTTTGAAGTAGATATTATTTCATCTAATGACAAGCAATTACATGATATAAGTAACAAAATGGGATTGGCATTGTCAAAAGATGAAATGAAAAAAATTAAAGAGTATTTTATTAGAAAAAATAGGAATCCAACAGACATTGAATTAGAAGCATTGGGCCAAGCATGGTCTGAACATTGTTGTTATAAATCCTCTAAATTAACTCTTAAGCAATTTGTTTTTGGAATTAAAGAGGATAGAATTATAGCGCGTGAAGATGCCGGAGTTATTGAATTTGACAATGATCATTATTATTGTGCAGCTTTAGAATCCCATAATCATCCTTCAGCAATAGAACCCTATGGGGGAGCTGCTACTGGTGTAGGTGGTATAGTCAGAGATATTGTATGTATGGGTGCTCAACCAATAGCATATATTGACCCTTTATTTTTTGGACCTTTAGACATTGATTTTAAAAATTTACCTATTGGAATTAAACATCCAAAATATCTGTTTAAAGGAGTTGTAGAGGGTATCAGAGATTATGGAAACCGTATCGGAATCCCAACTTTAGCCGGGCAGGTTTATTTTCATGAAGGATACACAGGCAATTGTCTTGTAAATGTTGGTTGTATTGGCATCATGGAAAAAAAAGAAATGATCCATAGCAAAGCAAAATCTCCGGGTAATATTTATGTTTATGTAGGTGGTAAAACCGGAAGGGATGGTATTCATGGTGTAACATTTGCTTCTGCTGAATTAACAGATAAAAGTGAAGATTTAAGTAGATCAGCGGTTCAAGTTGGAGATCCAATTACAAAAGAACCTGTAATACATGCCACTCTTGAATGTAATAGAAAGGGTCTTTTAGAGGGCTTAAAAGATTTTGGTGGTGGGGGTCTCTCATGTGTATGTGGAGAACTAGCATATTCTGCAGGATTTGGAGCAGAGATTCATCTTGACAATATCCCTTTAAAAGAAGAAAATTTAGATCCTTGGGAAATTTGGGTTTCTGAAAGTCAAGAGCGTATGATGTTTTTAGTGAAATCTGAAAATGTTGATAAAGTTCTTCATATATGCAGACAATGGGACGTAAATGCTGTAACTATTGGTAAAGTAATAAAAGAAAAAATTACCCGTGTTTTTTATAATGGTGAGAAAATTTTAGAGATGGATCTTGATTTTTTAACTGGTGGTCCTGTTTATGATAGTTGTATTAGACCTTTTATAAAACCAAATTTAAGGAGGACTAATAAAATAGAGAAGTTATTTAATATGCCTGATTTAAATCATATAATAAATAAACTTTTAATTTCACATAATATTGCTTCTAAAGAATGGGTTATTCGACAATATGATCATGAAGTTCGTGGTAATACTGTTATTAAGCCACTACAAGGTAATATTAATTTTGAAACACATGGTGATGCGACAGTTATTAAACCATTAGAAAATTCTTTTAGAGGTATTGCTATAACTGCTGATGTTAATCCTAGTTTTATGACATTAGATCCTTTTTGGGGGGCATGTTCTGCAATTGATGAAGTATGTAGAAATTTAATTTCTGTGGGATCAAAACCTGATTCACTTCTAGATTGTCTAAATTTTGGAAATCCTGAAAAACCAGAGCGGATGGGGGAATTTTATGAAACTTGCAGAGGACTTGGTTTTATGGCTCAAAAGTTGAATTTACCTTTTGTCTCGGGGAATGTTAGTTTTTATAATGAATCTCCGAAAACATCAGTACCGCCCACTCCTCAAATAGTGGGAATTGGAATTGTGAAAGATATAAGAAATAGTATTTCATCAAATTTTAAGGAAGAAAATAATAATTTATATTTAATTGGTAAAAAAACAGAGAGAGAGCTTGGGGGTTCTGAATATTATAAATTAATGAATATTGTTAATGGATGTGTTCCAAAGGTTGATATTAGTATTTTAGAAAAATGTATGAAGGGTTTATTAATTTCTATTGAAAAAGGTTATATATCCTCTTGCCACGATATCAGTGAAGGTGGTTTAGGTGTTTGTTTATCGGAAATGGCGATTGGAGGAAATATCGGGGTAAAAGTAGATATTTCAGAAATTAATAAAGATCTGAGAGATGATTTTATTTTATTTTCTGAATCTAATACAAGGTGGATTGTTGAAATTAAAATAAAAAATTGTAATAATTTTGAAAATATACTACATGATTTAGAAATTCCTTTTATCAAGATCGGGAAAACAACAGGGAAAAAACTGATTATTAAAAACAATGAAAATATAATCATTAATCTAGATATTAAAGATATTAGAAAAAAATGGAAAAAATCTATTACAGATATTATGGGATAAGCATAAAGTATAATAAATAAGTATTAACTTCATATTTATGTGATGATCGAACCCTTTCTGAGTCTATTTTGACAATGATGATGATCTTGAGTGCTGAATATTATAATAAAAAAATTTGGTATAATAATTGTTCATTTTTAAACATGAAATTTATTTTAATGCAAAATTATTTGTAAGATATATAATTAGATATAGCATCAATAAATTTTAAATTGGTTGCAATTTCTTCTAAAAATTCTTTATCATTATGATCAAAGGAATCTTTTTTATCGGAATCAATATCTATTTCACCAATTATATTATCATTTCTCCTAATTGGAACTACTATTTCAGATTTTGTACTAGTAAAACAGGCCAAATATCTATTATCATTATTTACATTATTTATCAATTCGGTTTTACCTGTTTTTACTGCTGAACCACAAATACCTTTCCCAATTGGAATTTTTATATGTTCAGTTGCTTGTATACCCTTCCATGGGCCAAGTATTAAATTATTATCTTTAACAATATAAATGCCAATCCAATTATACTTATCAAATAAAAGATATAATAAATCAACAACATCCTGCAAAATTGATAAATTTTTTGATTTTAAAATGTTTAAAAATTTTTGTTCAGCATCTTTATATAAATTATTCATTTTTATTTATCCTTCCTATAAATATATATTTGTTATTCTAATGAAAAGATTAATGCGTCTTTTTCCTTAGGAAAATCAATACATCCATACTTTCCTCCTCCGCCTGATTTTATTATATAATCTCCAAGCCGAAAAGCCTGAATCGCTTCTGTAATAGCGGGTACAGTTACTTTTGCTATATCTTTAATTTCTACATCAAACAATACATTTATTTCATTTCCAAAAACAGTTATCAATTCATTCCATCTCTTATATGATATATCTGTAAATGGGTTCCGTTGTCCCGTTGCTTTAGTAATTATCTCCGATAGTGGTATTGTATATAAGTAAGGAGGTCTATGATAAGGGTGCTGTGGTTCTAAAAAAGAAGCTTTTTCTTCAATTTGATGTTTTACTCCTTTTTTTATTTTATTACCGCAGGAGCATTTCCAATTAAAAAACTTCGCTTCATTAAGATCATACTGTTTATAACAGAAGACACAAGCTGATTCAAAATATTTTCCTTCTTCTGGAGGTAAACCAACATTTAAAATTGGTTTATTTCCATCAATTCTAATTATAGCTTTTTTAATTTCATTAAAAGTTAAATCATTTACCTTAAATCTATTAAATTCGCGGCCAAATCTTACAGGATGTGGATTATGTGAATCAGAGTTAGATAAAAAAGTTACTCTATGTAATTCTTGAATTCTATCTGCTAAATCAGAATTAGCGCTTAGACCCAACTCAACAAATCTAATATAATATGTCAAATCCTTATAACATTCAGCTAATGAATTTTTGATTGAATAAACACCAGTCCAAGGTGTAAATATATGAGCAGGGCCTATTAAAGCATCAATATCTTTAGCAATTAATGCAATTTCATCGCCATGCATATCAATTTTTGGTTTCCCGTCTTTGTCAATATTACAAGTTTTACTTCTTATTTTTTCCTTAAACTCCTCAATTTTTGAAAAATCATGAAAATATACCAAATGATGAATATGATCTTTATCTTCAATTTCCGTACTTAAAATAAATCTGGTATGATTTAGTTCAAATGTGCCTTCATCAATATAATTACAAGTCTTAATTTCTTGAATCCATCTAGAATTTAAACAATCTCCTGTAGCAACTAAATTTAATCCTTTTTTTGGTGCTTCTAAAGAGATTCTTTTAATATTCATATCTTCATTTGCAGATTTTGAAAAATGTGAATGAATATGAAGATCTGCATTAATTATCATAATTTTCCCAATTATAAACCTTATTTTATTATCATGTTAAAATTTATCAATAAATAAAATTTCAATAAGACTAATGCAATATTAACTTTAAATATTTTTTAAATTATTCAATAATTTTAAAATAAAAATTTATTTTTTAATAGTAACATTTATTAGTATTTACTCCATATATTAAGTTATATTAATTTAGAATATGAGATGGGATAAACAAATTCCTTGGATTTAAAGTTGGTTAGGATAAATTTTCAATTTGATGTGAATTATTATGAGTGGAAAAAATAGTGAAACTAATGAAGATTATGACACTAGTTCAATTAAGGTGTTAGAAGGATTGAAAGCGGTTAAACAAAATCCCGCTATGTATATTGGTAGTACTGATGAAAGAGGGCTACATCATCTAGTATATGAAGTTGTAGATAATGCTATTGATGAAGCTTTAGCAGGATACTGTACAGAAATTCAAGTTTCCTTAAATGAAAACGGATCAGTTACAGTAGTTGATAATGGTAGAGGTATTCCCGTATCATTACATAAAAAATATAAAAAATCTGGCGTAGAAATCGTCATGACTACGCTTCATGCCGGTGGTAAATTTGATAATCTAGCTTATAAGGTATCTGGAGGATTGCATGGAGTTGGGGTATCTTGTGTTAACGCTCTTAGTAAATGGCTCGAAGTAAAAGTAAGAAGAAAAGGAATGGAATATTATCAAAAATATGATCATGGTTTTTCTGTTGAACCATTAAAAATGATTGGAGAGTCAGAAAAAACGGGAACAACAATAACTTTTCTTCCAGACCCTGAAATATTCGAAACCATTGAAATAAAATATGAACCCATTGCAGCTAGATTAAAGGAGCAAGCTTTCCTAAATGCCGGTTTAAGAATTGAGATTATTAATAAAAAAAATGGAAAAAGTGATATTTATAAATTTGATGGAGGCATTAAAGAATTTGTATCATATATAAATAGAAATAAAACACCAATTCATCCAGACCCTATATATCTTAATGCTGAGAAAAAAGATGTAGAAGTAGAAATTGCTATTCAATATACAGATGGATACACTGAAAATATATTCACTTTTGCAAATAACATAAATACACATGAAGGCGGTACTCATCTATCAGGTTTTAAAGGAGCTTTGACTAGGGTTCTAAATGACTATGGTAAAAAAAATAACTTATTTGACAGTGAAGATTTTAGTTTAAGTGGAGAAGATTGCAGAGAAGGAATAACAACTGTTATTTCATGTAAAATACTTGAACCTCAATTTGAAGGTCAAACTAAAACAAAACTTGGGAATTCTAATGTTCGTGGCATTGTTGAAAGTTTAACTAATGAAAAATTAGGCGAATATTTTGAAGAAAATCCATTTGTAGCCAAAATAATATTAGAAAAAGCTAAAACTGCAAGTAGGGCTCGTGATGCGGCAAGAAAAGCAAGGGAATTAACTAGGAGAAAAGGAATCCTAGAATCATCTGCATTGCCTGGTAAATTAGCTGATTGTTCAGGTCGAGATCCAAGTAAAACAGAACTATATATCGTCGAAGGTGATTCAGCTGGTGGTTCAGCTAAACAGGGAAGAGATAGAGAATTTCAAGCGATATTACCATTAAGAGGTAAGATTTTAAATGTAGAAAAAGCTCGGATGGATAAAATTCTTAAAAACAATGAGATTCTTGCATTAATTACAGCCATAGGTACAGGAATTGGCGAGGAATTAGATATTGAGAAAGCAAGATATCATAAGATAATTCTAATGACTGATGCTGATGTTGATGGGGAACATATTAGAACTCTTTTACTCACTTTTTTCTTTCGTTATATGAGATCTCTTATTGAAGAAGGATATCTTTATATCGCACAGCCACCTCTTTTTAAGATCAGTAAAGGTAAGCAAATAATATATGCTTTCTCAGAACGAGAGCGTCTTGATAAAATTAAAGAAATTGGTGACAAGGGCATTAACCTACAAAGATACAAGGGATTAGGGGAAATGAATCCAAATCAACTTTGGGAAACTACAATGGATCCAGAGAACAGAATGACTGTAAAAGTCACAGTTGATGATGCTGTTGAAGCTGATGAATTATTTACAATTCTGATGGGTGAAAAGGTGGAACCTAGAAAAGAATTTATTGAAAATCATGCTAAAGATGTTATTAATCTAGACATATAAGGTGATTCTTAATGACTGATGAAGATATTAAAAAAAATTATGTTCGTGCTATTGAATCTGAGATGAAGCGTGCTTTTATTGACTATTCAATGAGTGTGATAATGAGCCGTGCTTTACCTGATGTGAGAGATGGATTAAAACCTGTTCATAGAAGAATTCTATATGCAATGAATGATATGGGCATGGTATCTGAAAAACCATATAAGAAATCAGCTAGAGTAGTTGGAGAAACTCTTGGTAAATACCACCCACATGGTGATCAGGCAGTTTATGATTCAATGGTTAGAATGGCTCAAGATTTCTCTTTACGTTATCCATTGATTGAAGGACAAGGTAACTTTGGTTCAGTGGATGGTGATTCTGCTGCGGCTATGCGATACACTGAATCAAGAATGGCAAAGATTACCAAATACATGCTTAAGGACATTGAAAAAGATACTGTTAATTGGGTAGATAATTTCGATGGCTCCCTAAAAGAACCTGTAATGCTCCCAGCGGTACTTCCAAATCTTTTAATAAATGGAGTATCGGGTATAGCAGTAGGTATGGCTACAAACATGGCCCCACATAATCTTTCAGAGGTAGTTGATGGAACAATTAAAATGATTGATAATCCTGATATATCAACAGTGGAGTTAATGGAAGTGATTAAAGGTCCTGATTTCCCCACTAGAGGTATTATTTATGGAAAAACAGGTATTTTAAATGCCTATTCTACTGGTAGAGGATTATTAAGAGTTCGAGCTCGTTCACATGTTGAAGGTAAAGATAAGAAAAAAATTATAATTACTGAATTACCTTATCAAGTAAATAAATCAAAACTTTTAAAAAATATTGCTGAACTAGTTAAAAATAAGAAAATTGAGGGTATATCTGATCTTAGGGATGAAAGTGATCGTAAAGGAATGCGAATTGTCATAGATTTAAAAAGAGATGCGATCGAGGATATTGTTCTAAATCAACTATTTGGACATACTGATCTTCAAACAACATTTGGTGTTCTTAATCTTGCAATAGTTGCGGGAGAACCTAAAATTCTAACCCTGAAAGAATTAATCCAAAATTATATAGATTACAGGCATGAAATAATAATTCATCGAACTAATTTTGATTTAACAAAAGCAAAGGAAAAAATTCATATTCTTGAAGGTTTTATCATAGCACTAAATAACATTGATGAAATTATTAAAATAATTCGTGGGAGTAAAACAGTTGATGAGGCAAAAAATAGATTAATAGATCGTTTTTCTTTTTCGATTATACAAGTTAAAGCAATTCTTGATATGAGGCTTCAAAAACTTACTGGTATGGAAATAGATAAGATTAAGGAAGAATTTAAAGAAATTAATGAATTAATTGAAAAATTAGAAGAACTTCTAAGTGATAAACAAAATATATTGAATGTAATAAAAGAAGAACTTATAGAAATAAAGGAAAAATTTGGGGATGAACGACGTACTGAAATTCTTGAGGGAGAAATTGATATTGAAATAGAAGATCTCATCCCAATTCAAGAAGTTGTAATTACAATTACGGATAGTGGATATATTAAAAGGATTCCTACTGAAACTTATCGAACCCAACATCGTGGCGGTAAAGGATTAATTGGAATGAGGACAAAGGAAGAAGATATCGTAGTAGATTCCTTTATCACATCAACTCATGATTATATTATGTTTTTTACAAATCATGGTAAAGTTTTTTGGTTAAAAGGTTATAAAATCCCTGAAGGAGGAAGACATCATAAAGGTAAAGCAATAATTAATTTATTGCCGAGATTAGAGGAAGGAGAATATGTAGAAACTGCAATCCCAATTAAAGAATTTGATAATGACCATTATTTAATATTTTCCACATTAAAAGGTATAATTAAAAAAACTGTTTTATCTGCTTATTCAAATATAAGAGTTAATGGTATACTCGCTATAAAACTAGATAAAGGTGACGAACTCATTAGCACAAAATTATCTGACGGGAAACAAAATATAATTATTGCAACATCAAATGGTCAAGCATGTCGATTTTATGAAGAAGAAATTCGCCCTATTGGACGTGTTACAAGAGGAGTTAAAGGGATAAAACTTGGAAAAAATGATAAAGTAGTATCAATGGCAGTTGTAGAAGAAGAAGAAAATCTTCTAACAATAACTGAAAATGGATATGGAAAAAGATCTCCAATTAAAACTTATAGAAAAACCCATCGTGGAAGTAAAGGTGTTAAAACAATTATAACAAATGAGAGAAATGGAAAAGTTTTGTATGTTCGTGAAGCTTCAGATAATGATGAAATAATTCTTGCTACAAAAAATGGAATGATAGTAAGAGTACCTGTTAAGGATATTAGAATTCAAGGTAGAAATACTATGGGAGTTACAATTATGAAATTAAATAAAGATGATAAAGTAGTATCTGTAGCAAAAATTATGGAAAACAATGATCAGACTTCAAATTAATATTATCCTCTATTAGTTGGTTCATATGGATTAAAAGCTGGATCTCCAAATAAATTATATTCTAATAAGCATGTATATTTTTTCTCCATACATTTTGCATCCTCATTATCGCTAGTTGGTCTTATATTATTTAAAAAGAAATCTAAATCTTGATTTGTTTGAATATCAATAAATAAGGGTGGAGTCCAAAAAAATGTAGAATCTGCATCTTCCATAAATTTATTTTTTGCATTTCTGAAAGCTGTTCCAACATCAACATTTCTCTCTATTAAATCATCGAAAAAATTTACTGCATGTAAAGCTGAAAAATGTGGTTCTTGAAGACTTGGATTTACATATGTTTTTATCCATTCTGAGATTCCAAAACCTTTTGCATTTTTTCTTGCATCAAGATAACCAGGACCAGGTGTCCCCCGGGATGATGCAAAAAAGGTATTAACACCAGCATGAATATAAGCTTGAGATATCGTACAATTGGCTGGAAATCCATCAATTTTACCAATATAACAACTTTCAACAAACATAACAGATGGTCCTAATTCCATATTGCTAACAGCACGAACATTATAACTACCAACATTTCCAAAACCAGTTGATAATGGTGGTAAAAATGTTGCAAACATAAATCTATTAATAAGATTATGTAATAAAACAGGTCTAAAACCTATTGAATTTGTTTGAACATCTCCATGTGAAAATCCCATTGGTTGACCATGCGCAAATGTAAAAATAAAATTACTCTCTTTTTGATCTATTCCCCCTGTTGCAATTTCTTCACCTAAAACAAGTTTAGCTCTTACTTTTGGGAAGAAAAGTATATTCAAAGGTCCAAGTCTATTTATTTCAGTTAAAACCTCATCACTGAGTCCTTTTCTCATTGATTCAGTTGTTTCAGTGGATCTTACATCGAAGTCTCCTTCTATAAGAGAATTTTGGATGATCAAATTTTCAAAATGAACTTCTCCAGTTGGCCATTTGAATGGTAAATCATGAGCACCAATAATTTTTCTAAATAAATCAACACCAGGAATCCTTTGAAAATCAGTTCCACTACCTGTTTGTACAACAGCAGTTTCTTTCCAATCTCCAATATCATTTATAATGTTATCATAAAAAATTGTCCTTACTATTAAAGCATTAGCATCCTGAACATCCCAACCTGTAATTCTTCCAACTATATTTTCCTGATGAGGATATTTTTCATCAAAATTTGTTAAAAATTGGTCTTTTGGATAAATTGATAATTTATCATCTCTTGGAATAGGATCAATATTTCCATATATATGATCAGTTGCTACATCCCAACCGAATTGTAAAGAATTCGCATCCGCAGTATCATAATAATAATAATATGGTATCATCCGTGCATCCCCTACAATTGCAATATATATTGGATTTTCATCATAATAGTTTTTAAGATTTAATAATCCATCTTCTTCTTCTAGATTGATTTGCTGAAGATTAGCCAAAATCTCATTTAATGAATTATGTATCTCATAAGTATGATCATTTACATAGTCTATTAAATCAGGGTTTGAAGCTGGAAATACAACTCCAGAGGGAGGATTTGGAATAATACTCTCATCAGCAACAAATGTAAAATTTTGATCAGCATAAATAATACCTTTTCTATATGCAGTTAAATAAGGAGCAATAGAAGATAAACAAGGCATATTAGGTACAATTGAACTATTTAGTTGTTCAATTGTTATTTTAATTTTGTAATCTCCTGTTTTTGATGCGATATATTTTCCAGCTACATTTAATGAATAAGTTCCAGGTTGATTATACACAATTGTATTCCATAAAACTCTATCCAAAGTTATTGCGCCACTTGAATCACGTTCAGGTAAACCACCAGTTGTAAAAGCTAAAGCTAAAGTATTGCCTTCTGGATCATAAAGCATTGGTTGTATCATACTACCAGTATCTTCTACGTTTTCATCTACAAGATTTTCTGCATAAATTTTTATACGAGCATATTTGTAATTATTTGGAATTTCAAATTCATGATGACCCATTAACGGAGCTCCTTTAAAGCCCCCTAAAGCCATATTAACCATATGACTAGCAGTAAAAGTTGATGAACTCACTGTTCCTTCAAAATCATACACCATCTTATCAAGAATTTCAGCTTTAATCGTATCTAAAGGATTAGTTAATGTTATATAATTAATACTTCCAAATTTCTCTCTAACAATATCAATAGTCGTGTTAAGAATATCATCAATATTTGTAAATCTCAATGTCCTTCCATAATTATTTATATTTTCTCCACAAATAATTGAATATTTAACGCCAAGATTTTCAAAGGTTTCTATAACTTTTTCATCAATCTTATCAGTTATTATTACTGGAATTTTAAGATATGATGAAATTGGTATTGCCGGTAAACCAAGATTATAACCTTCTTGATTATCCTCAATTATCAATGCAGCTTCACTACTTTCCCAAAATTTATTTGCAATTTCAAGTGAAATATTTTTAATTGAATCACTAAATGAACGTCCTATTGTCATTTCAACTGGAATCCCTATCATTTCTTTAGCCCGTTCTATTGCACTTGAAGGTTTTTCATAGTTTACTACATAAAGAGGGATAACATTTTGATTTTCATTATCATAATGTACTGCAATAGGAGTAGCTATTAATGCAAAAAAAGGTGATTCATCGGATACTTCAATTGCATTTGGAAGATTTGAAAAAACACCAGAAATTGTAATAATATCTTCTACTTCTACAGCTTTAGCAAACATATCTTCAGGGGGTGCCCATAAGAAAATCCCAATTGAAGCAGTAATCAAAATTATTATACCGATTAAAACAATTATTTTATCATTTTTCTGAAATGTCAATTCTATCCCCCAGAATATATAAATTTATTATTTAGTATAATTACACTTATCTATATAATATTTTTCATGATTATTTATAATTATCTAAAAAATTTATACAAATAAATTTATTTAAAAGTATAGGTTTTAATGTTTAAAATAATTGCATAAAATATTATTTTAATTTTTAACCTTATTACAATATCTTCTTACAATACCTTTAATAAGAGCATCTTTATTATCCAAAAATGGTGTATTTTTCATGAATGAAGAAGATATGTCTCAACAAGTCCAAGATCAAATAAATAGATTGCAACAATTAAGAACTTCGCTTCAAATGATTATGCAACAAAATCAACAAATAGAGATTAAGTTGAAAGAAGTGGAAGAAGCTTTAGAAGAATTAGATAAAACAAATGCTAAAACTCCAATTTATAAAAGCATAGGTTCAGTTCTAATTAGATCAAATGGTAAAAAGGAAGTAATTAATGAACTTAAATCGACAAAAGAATCATTGGATTTAAGAAAAGATACCCTGAACAAGCAGGAAGGAAGGACCAGAGAGAAATTAAATGAATTGCAAAGTAAGGTGCAGAATGCATTAAAATTAAAAAATAAGGTAGAGGTTTAATAAAAAAAAATAATTGAATTTATAATATGATAAAAAAAAAATATTTTTCAGCCTATAATGATTTCAAAACAGGTATATTATATAAAATATTGATATCACTCGGATTAATATTTCTGATAATATTTATTTTTTTTAAAATAATATCACAAATCTCAATAAATAATGCTAGTATTGAATTATTGAAATATTTTTATGATTTATCCTTGACAAATTTTCCAGGATTAATGATCTCTTTTTCAATTTTACTAATAGCCTTTGGCCTAATTCTTTATTTTTTTAAACGTCAATTTTTAAAATTAGCTAGAATTGCAGATGAAATAGAACATAACGAAGAGTATAAAGAATAATATGAGTATTATTTACCAAATCTTCTTTTCCTTTGTTGAAATGTTCTTATGGCCTTTAAAAAATCTCTTTTTCTAAAAGCAGGCCAATAAACATCCGAAAAATAAAGCTCAGAATATGCTAATTGCCATAATAAAAAATTTGATATCCTTTCTTCCCCGGACGTTCGTAGAATTAAATCGGGATCAGGTATTCCAGTAGTATATAAATACGATGAAACTTTGGATTTTGTTATTTCATTTATTTTAAGTTTATTATTCTTTACATCCTTTGCAATATTTTTTATTGCATGAATTATTTCTTCCCTACCACCATAAGCTAGAGCGATATTTAATAAATAATTATTGTAATGCTTTGTTTTTTCCATAATAAATATCGCTGATTTTTTAATATTTTCAGGTAATGAATCTAAATTTCCTATAACATTTATTTTAATTTGATTGTTATGTATCCTTGAATCCTTTAATGCTTTCTTCAATTCCTCTTTACATAAATTCATAATTACTGAAACTTCATTTTTACCTCTTTCAAAATTTTCAATAGAAAATGCATATAAAGTTAAATTTTTAATTTTAAGTTCAAAACACCATTCAAGTAATTCCTTAATTTTTTCTTTACCATATTTATGACCTTTATCAAAATTTAAACCTAATTCTCTAGCAAATCTTCTATTACCATCCATTATTATTGCAACATGTTTAGGTATAGAATTTTTTTTAATTTGCTCTATTAATTTAAAATTTCTAAATTCATCTATTCTATCTACAAAAAAATTAAAGATATTTGATTTGAAAACCATTGAAGCTAGTTTTTTTACTACATCACTTTTAACGAGATAATGTTCTATGTCATCAATTTTTTTCTCTTGAATTGTTTTTAAAAATGATTTTTTTGAAGATATTTTAATTCTTCCCCCTTCAAAATTATATTGTTTTAAACCTTTAATAATGTTAAGTATAATATATTTTTCAACATACAAAGTGTTTATATAAGAAAAGGATATTCCTGACCCCCTATAATTTAAATGGTGATAACCTGGGAAATATAAAACCAACTTTCATAAAAACCGTTGCAAGAGATATTTTAGAAAAATATCCAAATAAATTTATCAGTAATAATTTCGAACATAATAAAAAAAAGGTAGCAGAATTATGTAATGTTGATAGTAATTTGCTAAGAAATCGTATAGCTGGCTATATAACAAGAAAGTTGGCATCAAATAAGAAAAAATCGAGACAACCCATTTTTGAGTAATAAACCAAATTTTATTTTAGGGAGGTTAATGCATATTTGGGTGAATTTATAAACAAAATTGAGAAAGCGATCAAAGATCTTCAAAATGAGAAATTTGTATTAATACATGATTCTGATAAAAGAGAAGATGAAACAGATTTTATAATATCATCAGAATTCATATCACCTGAATCAATAAAAATAATGAGACAAGAAGGTGGTGGATTAATTTTTCTTATGATTTCTCACGATATAGCAAAAAAATTTGATCTGCCATTCTTAACTGATCTATATAATACAAATCAACACAAATACCCTATTTTAAAATCACTTATCGCGAATGATATACCCTACGATACAAAATCTTCCTTCTCATTATACATTAATCATAGAAACACCTTCACTGGAATAACTGACATTGATCGAAGTTTGACAATAAAAGAATTCGCAATTCTATCTAAAAAGGCAAAAAATATTGAAAAAAATGAAGCATTGAAAATGATGGGTGAAAAATTTAGATCTCCAGGTCATGTTCCAATTTGTATATCATCTAAAAATTTACTATCCGATAGATTTGGTCATACTGAGTTAGCAGTATCTCTTTTAATAATGGCAAATATGATTCCAGTTGGTTCTGGTTGTGAGATAATGGGAAACAATGGAAAAGCCTTATCAAAAGAAGAAGCTATGGACTATGCGAAGGAAAAGAATCTAATATATTTAGAAGGAAAAGAAATTATAAAGGCTTGGAAAAAATGGTTAAAATAATGGCAACAGGCACATTTGACATACTTCATATGGGACATATATATTATTTGAAAGAAGCAAAAAAATTAGGTGATACTTTAATTGTGATTGTTGCATGTGATTCAACCGTTAGAAAAATGAAACATGAACCAGTCACATCAGAAAAGATGAGATTGCAGCTTATTAAGGAACTAAAAATTGTTGATGAGGCATATTTAGGGAAAAAAGATGATATATATAAGATTGTAGAAGAAATAAAACCGGATATAATCGCCCTTGGTTATGACCAGATACATGATGAAAAAGTAATTCGCCAAAACCTAGAAAAAAGGAATATTAAAGCAAAAATAATCCGATTATCTAAATATAAAAAAATCGAAGATTTGAATGGAACAAGAAAAATCATAAGCAAAATAATAAGTGCATATGAATTTCAAAAAAATATTGAAAAAATTGAAAGAAAATGAAAAAAATTGGAATTGCTGATACAACATTTGCAAGAGTCGATATGGCAAAAATCGCGATTAATGAGCTAGAATCTAATATTTCCGGTTATAAAATTATCAGATACACTGTACCTGGAATAAAAGATTTACCAGTTGCATGTAAAAAATTGTTTGATGAAAAAGAATGTGACATTATAATAGCTCTAGGAATGCCGGGGCCAAAACCTATTGATAAACAATGTGCCCATGAGGCAAGTCTAGGGCTAATTAACGCTCAACTTTTATGTAACAAACATATAATTGAAGTTTTTGTTCATGAAAATGAAGCTAATAACAATAAGGAATTAGCATGGTTAGTTGAAAATAGAACTAGAGAACATGTTTTAAACCTTATAGATTTATTATTTAATCCTAAAAATCTTATAAAAAAAGCAGGTAAAGGATTAAGAGAGGGCTTAAAAGATGCAGGATCTCTATTAGAATAATTTAGGATGTGAAAATATAATGGTAAAAAATGAAAAAATAATGATTGGAGCTGTTGTTTCGGAATTCAATTATGACATAACAATGATGATGTTAGAAAGGGCAAAAGAACATGCACAATTTTTAGGCGCAGAAATAATTAAAATTGTCAAAGTGCCAGGTGTTTTTGATGTTGGTTTAGCCATAAAAAAATTGTTAGAAAAAAAAGAAATCGATGCAGTTGTAGCAATTGGTGCTGTTATTGAAGGAGAAACAGAACACGATGACATTGTTATTCAACAAGCCTCACGAAAGATCGCGGATTTAGCAATTGATTATGGTAAACCTGTAGGACTTGGTATATCTGGCCCAGGTATGTCTCGTTTACAAGCCCAAGCTAGAATTGAACGTGCTAAAGGAGCGGTTGAGGCCGTTGTAAAATTACATAGAAGATTAAGATTATAAATAATCAAAAATTAATTTTGGCCTTCCTTCTCTAACATTTTAAAAATTGATGGTAGGTGAATAGTATACGTACCATCTTTTTGAATTATTATAGGTTCTTCCTCTAAGAGACCTTTAATATCAATAAAATATTTACCAGGTTTTTCGATATTAATCGTTTCGGGGTTATTATTTTTAGATTCGATTCTTTCTTTTAGTATCTCTTTTTTATTTTCAAAATTGCTAATATTTTCATCTTTCTTATTATTTGAATCTTCGTTTAAGTGTTGTTTTAACACTTTTCGGACATCATTTGGTTTCATTGTTTTCCATTTTCCTTTGTTATCAATGATGTCGTTTTTATCAATGCCTAAAATATCTAATATTTTTGAATTAATATCTTTTGAAGTTTTAGTATATATCGCTTCTCTTTCCTTATCCTCTAAGGGTTTTTTTGTAAAGAAAAAACGATTTCCATTACAGCTTGGACATCCTTTTAATACAGTTGAGGACCCTTCATTAAATATTTTTCCACATTTTAGACATTGATGCGGCATTTTATTTAGCTCCAGTGCCCAGGATTATTTGCGTCTGTATCATATTACTATCTTTTCTGATAGTTTTTAGTAAATCAGCGGGCCCAATTACGGTCATCCGAGGTTTTTTTATTATTCTAAATATTCTCTGCATAAATGTTTGTTTATCTTCAGAATAACCTTCAATTTCAATTCCAATAAAAGTATCTTGTTTAATTTCCTTCATTGTATGTTCAATTAATTCTGTCTGTTCGAATGGTGTAAGTCCTTGTTCCAATACCAATACTTTTCCTTTTTTTACTTCTTTTATTATAAAATTCAGTTTTTCAGCAGAAGAAAATTCACCTAATTTATCTCTAGAGACGAGATTAACAGATATTCCATCAATATTTTTTGACATACTATTATCTCCCTCTTTTCTTTCTTTTTCTACTGAATTGATTGACCATTGTAGAATATAGGTTTTCCGAATTATAGCCTGTTAACGCACTTATTGGTATAACCGGGTGCTGAGGGAAAGCTGATTTTAAGGTTGCTGGACTTGATTTTTCCATATCAATTTTATTTGCTGCAATTAATACTGGAAGATTTCTTGCTTCAAGATTTCCAAGTATTGTTATATTAACCTGTGTAAAAGGATCTTGTGTGGAGTCCATTACAAGTAAAACGCCATCAATTCCTTCAAGCCATCTTATAGATTCAATTACTCCTTCTGTGGCTTCTTTTGCTCTTTGTTTTGATTCATCCTTATCCAAGCCATATGTATTCATAAATTCCTTGTAATCTACTTTTGTTGAAATCCCCGGTGTATCAACAATATCCATAAATAAAGAGGATCTACCATTTTCTATTTTAACATCTTTCTTCCATTTTGCAGTTCTAGTTTCATGAGGAATTTCTGATACACTTCCCATAATCTCCCCGGTCCAATCGCGTAATATTCTATTTGCAAGTGTAGTTTTACCTACATTTGGTGGCCCATAAATCCCAATTTTTGCATGTTTTTTTCCAAAAATTCTATGTATTATTGAAGCAAAACTAGTCTTTCCAAATAATCCCATCCAATAATTCCTCCTAGTAATTAGGTAATTATAAAGAAGGTATATTAATAATAGTTTATTAGTTTAGTGGTATTTGTTATAAAATAATAAATTTTGATAAAAATATGAAAATCCTTATATATCAACAAATTCATTCTGAGAGCTATAATATCTGCTGGGAGGTATGATGATTTATGAGTGAGGAAAATATTACAACAACAAATACGGATCATCTAATTGATCTTGGAGATAAATTACGTCATGCTGCAAATGAAATAGATAATATTAAAAGTTCATTTGTTAAAAATACAGAGGATCTTAATAAGATTAAAACTCTATTAGATGTAGAAAAATTGGATGAAATTAATGGAATTATTGAAAGATTTGAAGGACAAGTAATTGAAGCTGAAAAAAGAAAGGAAGAAGCTTTTAAGGGTGCAAAAAAATACAGTGAAGAACTTGAAAAGGAAAAGGAAAGACTTATCAAATTATGGGATGCATATAAAAATCAAGAAGAGGAGCTAACTAAAACTGAAAAAAAAATTCAAGACCTTGAAGAACAAAATTTTGAATTGAACCAATCAAAAAAACAACTTGAAGGAGATTATACAACAAGAATAGAAACTTTAAATAAAAAAATAAATGAAAATGAAGAGAAAATAGTTAAATTTGACGAATATAAAAATAAAATTGAAGAATATAATAAAACGCATGAACAATTTGAATATGAAAATCAAAATTTAAAAAATACAGTTAAAACAAAGGAAAGTGCAATTGAATCATTACAAGAACAAGTTAATAAATATAAGGAATATGAAAAATTTTCAGAATATAAAAATAAGTTCGATGAACTTACGATCCAATATGAAAAAGAAAAAGAGAGATTAACAAAATTATATAACCTATATGAAGAAACGGAATCAGAATGTAAAAATCTAAAAGAAGAAAATAAAGGTTGGCAAAATTGGTTCGATTCCAACAAAGAGATATTTAACAAATTATTTTCCACTACGCCACCAGTTTCAAATTCTTCAGAAATTAAACAAAATAATAAAACTGTACTAAAAAATGACAATAACAAAGAAGAAACAAGTAATATTTCAGAAAATAAATCAACTAAGACAAAAAATAAGAAGAGAAAATTAATATTAAGAAAATAATTAAATTTTCTTAATTCTTTATTCTATTTTTATTGAACTAATACCATTTTCAGATTCTTTAATTAATATAATATTTTCCACATGGTTTTTTATTTCTTCAACATGGGTAATTAATATTATTTGTTTAAATTTTGAAGATAAAACATTTAACGCTTTTATAATATTTTGCTGATGAATATTGTCTTGTGAACCAAAAATTTCATCTAATATAATAAAATTGAATAAACCCCCTGCTCTCTCAGTAATAACCTCAGAAATTGATAATCTAAGACAGAGATTTGCTAAATCTTCTTCACCACCTGAAAATCTTTTTATATTGTATGGAACTCCATTATCATATATTATAATATTATAAAGCTCATCTAATTCGATATCTTGATATTTACCATCAGTCAATTTTGAAAAAAAATCTGCTGCATATGATGATAATATAGGTCTAATTCGCATTATTAAATGTGATCGAAACGAACTCATGTTTTCATAAAGCATTTTTAAATTTCTAATTTTTATATTTTCATTAAAAATTCTTTTTTTGGCATTTGTTAATTCATTGATTTTCGCAATAATATTACTAATATCATTTTTAATAAGATTATATTCGCCTTTTTTTCTTTGAAAAATTAATTTAGTCTCGGTTAAATCATCTTTTTTATTTTCAAGATTTTTTAATAAATCTTGATAAATAGAATAATATTCTTTTATGCTCTGTTTTATACTTTTATATTCATTATAATCAAATTTTATATCTTTAACACTGTCAAGTTCTTTTTGAATTTTATTTATTTCAAGTTCGTCGATATGTATTTCTTCTTGATTATTTTTTATTTTATCATTAATTTGATCATATAATCTCATCTGATTAAAGATATAATCTTTTTTTCTCTCTAAAGCAGTTTTTTCTCGTGAAAATTTTTCTAGATTTTGTTTTTCATTTGTTATCTCATTTAATATGTCTCTAATTTTCTTATCATTACAGAATATTTCTTCACCATATTTGCTTATTAAAATGTTATATTGCTCCCCCAAAATTCTTTCACATGTTGGGCATTTTGCTTTATTTCCAATTTTTTTGATTTCTTCTTTTTTTTTAATTATTTTTTGTTTATCTTCTTTTATCCTATTTTTTATAGTTTTTTTTTCTTCAATTAACTTTAATAATTGCAATTTGGATAATTCAACATTTTTAATTTTTATATTTACTAAATCAATTTTTTTGGGTAATCCAGTTAAATCTTTAAGATTATTGTTGTTTATTTCAATTTTTTTATATCTATTTTGTATTTTATTTTTAATAGAAAAAATATCTTCATTTAATTTTTTCTTCTTTTCAGAAATTATTTTTTTTTCATTTAAAATTTCAATTTTATTATTTAATTTTTCATATTTCTCTTTATAAATATTATATTGTTTTGTTATTTCTTGAATTTCTTTTGAATATCCATTTATTTCAGCCTTTGTTTTATCCAATAAATCTAAAATATTATTTTTGTTATTTTTTAAATCTTTCAAATCTTTTTTTAATATATCTATTTTATTTTTTCCATTTTCATCAATTAAATCTTGTGATAATTTGTTGACAATTGTTTGTTTTGTTTTTTTATCTGTATTAATCTCTCTTATTATTTCATCTAATGAGTTAATTCCTAACATTTTTAATATTAATGGTCTTCTCTCACTTGCATTCATTGTTGATAGAGCATTTAATTCCTTTTGTTTGGCAAATATGGATGTATAAAATGATTTAAAATCCATGCCTAGTTTTTTTTGTATGTATTTATTTACTATACCCGCGCCTGTTGCAATAAGCTCTGAATTTTTTCTTAAAGTTGCATTGATGGTAAAATTTTTTCCAGACATTTCTCTTATTATTCTGTATGCATCGTCTTCATATTGAAAATCTAGTATTACTTTACATGGATCTGAGGTTTTTGCTGTATCCCTTTTTATTTGATCTGCACTGGTTCTTGCTGCTACTGATCCATAAAGAGCCCAAGCTACAGCTTCAAATATTGTTGATTTTCCCACTCCATTTAATCCAACTACTCCTGTAATTCCATCTGGAAATTCAATTGTTTCTTTCAAAAATTTTCTATAATTGATTAGAGCCAATGTTTTTAGTATCATTTATCCTCATTTTTTGATTCTATTCTTTCAATATATTTCATTCCAAGTTCCAATAATAATTGTTTTTCTTTCAAATTTTGATTATTCATAAAATAAGTATATTCTTTAGCTAAAGCATCTATTTTTGAATTTTTAATTATTTTTTCATCATTTTTGCTTTCTATATTAGCTTTTATTTCATAATGAGTTGCATCTTTACATAAATTTTTAATTTTTTCAAAATCAATTCCGCGATATATTGTTGTTGGTATTTTTTCAAGTTTAATTCTAAATATTTTATTTTTTGGATCTATCTCCCTAATTTGTAGTTCAATAGATTTCATAATTTGATCTAAATTAAGATTTGAACATATAATAGGCTCTAAATCTAAAATAACTCTATTTTCTATTTTTATAAATTTTGAATTAATATTATTTTTTTCCAAATGGAGTTCTATAAAACCTTTCTCATTTTTTGACTCTGAAAAAGAAAAGTGTTCAGTTGATCCTGCATATTGACAATTGCTTGAGATTTTTGTATATTTATGATAATGTCCTAATGCTATATAATCAAATTTTTTTTTAAGATAATCATCAGGAATTATTAATTCATTGAATTCATTCATTTTAAATTCTTTAATTCCTTTAACGCTTCCATGTAGTATTAAAATATTAAAATCTTTAGATTTATCAATATTAATTTTATTTAGATTGTTAATAAAATCCTCTTTGGATAAAGTTTGAGGTATGGCATGAATTGTAATTGATTCGTTTTTAATATTAAAATCATATTTTTCATATTTTAAATTATAAACAGGATATACATTTTCTATATGTTCAAAAATATTAAAGATATGTCCAGTTTCTTTTAATTTTGGTTGTTCATGGTTTCCTGAGATTATTAAAAATGGTATTTTATTTTTCGATAAACGTAAAATTTGTTTTATTGAAACAGTTATTGCTCTATTATTAGGTCTAACAGAGTCAAATAAATCTCCTGAATGTAGGACAATATCTGGTTTTAATTTTATAGCGTTATCAATTACTTTTTGAAAAGAATTATAATTATCCTTCTCCCTTTGATTTATATTATCATCTGTTATTTTACGATAAGCGGAATAACCTAAATGAGTATCAGATATATGTAAAATTTTCATAATATCATTGATTGCGATTTATTTTCTTTACTATGATATCACTTACAAGTGTTGTAACATCTAAAGTTGGAGCTATTGGTGGTGAATATGCAGTTTCAAGTTTTCTAAATGTTTCAATGTTCATTTTATTTAACATTGCACACGCGATAGTATTTATTCTTTGAGCTGCTTTGTCCCCAATTGCTTGAGCTGAAATAATTTTTCCAGTTTTTTTATTAACTGTAATTTTTATTGTTATAGGTTTTCCACCTGGAAAATATTCTGGGAGGGAGCTTCCTTTATATTTAGCAGATAATATTGAAAATTCTTTTAGATTTTCTATTGAAGGTCCTACTGCGGCTACTTCTAAGTCAAAAAATTCTGAGGTACAAGTTTGTAAAAAACCATTTTGTAATTCCTGATTTCCACCTGAAGCATTGATCCCGGCCGTTATTGCCTGTCTAACAACAATACTTCCAAGCCCTACATTTATCGGTTTTTTTGTAATAAAATCCAAATATTCTGTACAATCACCTACAGCATATACATTTTTAATTGAAGTTTCACATTTTTTATTAACAATAATTCCCCCAGTTTTTCCGATTTTTAAATCTGATTGATTAAAAATAGATAAAAATGGTTTTGTTCCAGTAGCTAGAATAAGTAAATCAGTTTCTATGGCGATCTTCTTTGAATCTAAACTATTTTCAATATATATTTTATATATTGCCCCTCCCTTAATTTCAATTTCATATGCTAAATATCCGGTATATAATTTTATATATTTTGTAATTCTATCTGATATAAGTTTGGATATATCTTCATCAACTGTTTTTGTAAGAATTTTTGGTAATGATTCTATAACATTTACGTTCATACCCTTTTTAAATAAAGCATCAGCCATTTCAAGACCGATCAAACCAGCTCCAATAATTGTTGCATTTTTATTTTTTTTAATATATTTTTCGATTTTTTTTGCATCATCAATTGTACGGAATATAAATATTCCATCATATAGTTTGTTTTCTCTAGATATATTTTTTATTTGGGGAATTACTGGTTTTGAACCTGTTGCAATTATTAATTTGTCATATTTTTTTTCAATTTTATTATCATCTTTTTTTGCATATACTATTTTTTTTTGAAAATCAACGTTAATTACGTCTGAATTTAAATTTAGTTCAATATTTGCCTTTTTATACCAGTCTTCAGTAAACTCGATTAAGTCATTACATTGATTTATATCTCCTGATATTACATAAGGTAAACCACATTTTGAGTATTGCGGATATTTTTCTTTATCAAAAATTGTAATTATTGATTTTCTATCAGTTTTTCTTGCAAATTGTGCAGATGTGCTTCCTCCTGCACCACAACCAATTACAACGATTTTCCTTTGTTCATTCATTGAATACTAAATTAACTATTATTTCAAAAAATTTTCTAATGCTAATAATTACTTTATAAGAAAAATATATGATAATTTTGATTAATAGTTTTTTATTATTAAAATAGGTGTATTATTAGATACTATCACTTTTTGTTAGTTTTTGTTTTTTTAGATTTTTTAGGACTAGATTTTTCTTCGTTATCCTTTTTATTTTTCTTAATTTTATTTTCTTTCTTCTCAGGTGTTTTTTTTGTTTTAGTTTTTTTATCTGATTTTTCAGTTTTCTTTTTTTCTATGGTTTTCTTTTTTTCAGTTTTCTCTGAGGTTTCTTCAACTTCTTTTTCGATTATTTCATTTATTTCTTCTTTTTGAATTTTCTTTTCTTCAATTTTAATTGTCGGTGATTTTAATACTTGTGTTTTATTTACTTCGACTCTTTTTACGGGATATAATTTTTTACATTTTTTATATACTTCACTTCCGAGTTTTCCATCAATAATAAATTGAATGAACTCTGATAAAGTACTATTTTTAGCTTGATTATATATTGTTTGTTTCATTGTATCTCTTACAACTTTTCTTTGTGAATTTTGTATTCTTTTATCAGTTGTTGCAAAAGGTTTAACTCGTATAGTTGCGCCATCTCTTGTATTTACATCATATACTCCATCTATTTTTGATCTTTTTCTTCTGATCATTCTCCTTAGATAATCTGAAGTTAATTCATGCCCTATGAAATGAGTTAATGCATTGGTATCTTCAATTTTATCAATTTTGAAGAATAATTTTATATGTGATTTTCTAAAATCATTAGTTAAATCTTGAAGGGAAACTTCTGTAACTCTATTTAAAAGTTTATTAGGGTTATCAGATAAAGTATCAGCAATTGTAATATTATCAAATGAGGCTGGAGCTAATATATTATACCAGATTTTAGATTTCCATTTATCTTTAATTTTTCTTGCTGCAGTTCTTGATCTTGCTTTTGCCATAATAATCACATTTGAATGTATATTATTTTATTCTAATGATTTTTTTCGGTAACACGCTCCATATACTTAAAATTATGCTGATATTTTTTATTTATAAAACAAGTTGCAATTAAAATGCTTTTGTTATTTTGATATTATTATCTTTAGTATGTTTAATTAATAAGTCCCAAATATGAGAAATTAAGAATTTGTCCATAAATTTTTCTTTTGATATTTTATTTTGTAAATCTGGAAATATGTCAAGTTTTGATTGAATGTTTCCCCAGATTCCATTTTTCAAATGTAAGTTATCTATCATTATTTCTTTTACGTTATTATCAACAAAAATATCCACAATTTTAATTAATTCTTCATCTTTAATAGTAGGAAATATTGGTCCAAGAAAAACACTTGTTCTTATTCCAATTTCTGAAAAATTTGATAATATTTCCAATCTATCTTTAATGGATGAAGAGAAAGGTTCGAAAATTTTTCTTTCATCATCATTTAGAGATGATATGCTGATCATTATATCAACTTTTGAAATTTTTGATATAATATCAAAATCTCTATTTATAATCGAAGATTTTGTTTGAATATGTATTGGAAAATCATATTTTTTTAGTTGCTCTAAACAATATCTAGTTAATTTATATTTTTTTTCAATAGGTTGATACGGATCTGTCACAGTTGAAATTCCAATTGTACCAATTCTTTTCTTTTTTATCTCTTTAGACAGGATTATTGGAATATTTAATTTTATACCAATATTATTTCCCCATTTATTTCTATCAATTTTTAAAACATTGGGTGCATAACAATATGAACAATTATGTTGACAACCTACATATGGATTTAAAGAATAATCTAACCCGGGTAATTTTGAATCTGATAATGCTGTTTTACATTTGATATATTTTATATTCATTTTATTAAACTGAAATCTTCAATTCTTTTCTGATATAATCTATTTTTTATTATTGCACTATTCTTTATCCAGCGATTAATTGAAATATCAAGAAATTTTGATGCTGAAAAAAGAGCTTCTTTTAAGGTTTCAAATTTTTGATATCTTTGTCTTAATGCTTCTCTAACGCTTTCTCTAACATTCCAAACACCAATAGGCATAATATATCCGGGATGTGCTTCTCTCAAAATAGCAATTCCTGCTTGACGTTTTTCTTTATTTAACAATTCATTCACTGCAAGTCTTGCTGCATAATAACATCCCCCTATTTCAGCATAAGTATTTCTTCCATTATTAAATTCATAGCTATTAAAAATTGTAATTCCTCTACTGTAGGGATTCCAAGTAGTATTTGGATACCACGCCTCAATTAGTTCATATTCCCATTCATTTGGTAGCATTAAAATTATCCATCTATTATCAAATTGATTTAATTGATATATTCTGAATTCATTAATAAAAGGGTAACTTTTTGTTTTTTTTATCATTTCTTTTCCAATAAGTGAATCTACAGCAGTAATACTCCATCTTGTTGGAACAAATTTTCTATATTTTTTTATACCGAATGCCCCTACACTAAAAGCACGTTGAATCTTTGAAATTTTTACTCCATTTTTATATAAATTTAAAACTGCTTTCCTAGATTTTAAATCTGTATCATAGAATGCTTTTTCCATTTGTTGATCATATTTAGTATTTGTAATATCAAGTTTTTTTATTGGTGCGGAAGGTCCATGAGGTTGTACTTCATCATAAAATAATATATTACCTCGTGGTTTTTTTTCAAATATTGCTTCAGAAAAAACACTATTTTTTGAAAGAGCTAGTTCTCTTGTATATTCTACAATTTTATTTTTATTTTCAACATCGAAAACATCTACATTATATTTACCTCTGATAAGTAATGAACGGAAATCTACAATATCATCAATACTTTTATCTAACCATAATTCTGGAGTATCGATAATTGAGGTATCCCCCATTATTGGAGGTATCATCGGACCAATTGTTATTTTTGGATACCCATATCTACCTATGAATATACTTGGTGGTGAGGAACCACCTATATTTAATTTATTTATAATTGGATGAATCTTTTCTTTTGAATGATATTTAATTATTATTGGGCAACGAGATTTGCCACATAATAGTTTAGTACCACGGCATAAACCACATAAACCAATAGAATTTCTTTTATGATTTAAGAAGAATTTTTGTTGTGGAGTATGATATGGTTTTTTATTTTTCAACAGTATAATATATTGAATTTTATTTTATATAATTCATTATTAGTTAGTTTAAAGTATTCTTAAAATTAGTTAATTCTATTTTCAAAATACTTATTTATAAGATATTATATGTCATTCTATTATGGCAGCAAAAAAGAAAAATGTCAATAGGAAAAGATCTAGACCTGTCGAACCGAAAAATTCTTTTTTAAATTTTAAAATAATCGGAATTATAGCAATAATTGCAATAATTATTATTTCTGTCTATTTTATATTTATCAGTTTTGATTCTAACGACAACGATAACAATGATCAAAATCCAATTGCAATTATTGATACAAACAAGGGAATAATAGAAGTAGAATTATTCAAAGATATAGTTCCAAATACATGTGAAAATTTTATAAAACTTGCAAATGATGGTTTTTATGATGGCTTGATTTTTCACAGAATATCCGATAATTTTATGATTCAAGGTGGATTTATGTATCCTGATGGTTCCACAAAACAAAGTCCATATGGAACTATTGATTTAGAAATAAATCCAGATGTGAGACATTTAGACGGCGCTATTTCAATGGGTCGGACAAATGATCCGAATAGTGCTACAAGTCAATTTTTTATTTGTGATGGATCACAACCAGCTCTAGATGATTCATATGCAGTATTTGGTGTAACAATCAATGGAATGGATGTTGTAAGAGATATTGCTGATGATACACATGATCAAAGTTTAGAGCCAAACCCTGGTGGAGGAAGACCACTTGAAGATATTATAATCAATAGTATAACTATTGAATATCAATAAAAAAAAATGGAGAGAAAAATAATATGGAATATGCAAATTTTGAAACAAATCTAGGAAACTTTAAAGTAACATTATTTTCAGATAAATCCCCAATAACTGTTGGAAATTTTTTAAAATTAGTAAATGAAGGTTTCTATGACAATCTTATATTTCACCGAGTCATACCAAAATTTATGATACAAGGTGGATGCCCCCAGGGAACTGGTAGAGGTGGCCCAGGATATTCAATAAAAGATGAGTTTAATCCAAGTTTAAAACATGATTCTATCGGCATCCTATCAATGGCGAATGCAGGTCCAAACACAGGAGGGTCTCAATTTTTTATTA
>JAHWGJ010000021.1 GCA_020054475.1 Thermoplasmata archaeon
GCTACTAAATCCTCCATATTTTCTCCCGTCTATCAGAAATATTAATTTGAAATATTTTTTTATTTAAAAACAATTCTAAAAATAACGATTCTGTTATAAAAAATCAGTTAAATTTATATATTTGACTAATCAATAAAAGTTTATTAGTCGTTATTATTGCTATAATTAAAATACTATAAAATTATATTATATTTGGGAGGTAAATATGAAATTATTATCAGATAATCCTATACTCAATTCTAAAGAAGATAAATTTGGTTTTTCCCAATATGTTGATATTCTAGAAGAATCAATTAGTGATACTGATTCCCTCCCTTTTACTATAGGGATTTTTGGGGAATGGGGAACTGGAAAAACAAGTTTAATGTTATTATTAAAAAAATTGTGCGAAAATAATGACTTTAAAACCGTGTGGTTTGACCCATGGAAATACGATAATAAAGAAGCATTATGGGCTGCAATTATTCAGTCAATTCTAATTGAAATAAATACTAATGGGAAATCACCCAAACTGAAAAAAAATTCAAAAGACCTGTTAAAAAAACTTGCCTGGTTTTCAATTAAAGAAGGGATTTATACTATTACAGGCGGTATGATAAAACCAGATGATATTGATAAAATGAAAGAAAATATTAACAAAATATCAGATACCTTAATAGATTTCAATATTGATGAATATAACATTCTTAATAAATTTGAAAATATTTTCTCAGAAATTGTAAATGAATATGTAGGTAAAAATGGTAGATTAATTGTATTTATTGACGATTTAGATAGATGCATACCTAAAAATGCAATAACGGTACTAGAATCTTTAAAATTATATTTAGATAATTCTAGATGTATATTTATTTTAGGAATGGATAGATCAATAATTGAGTTTGGAATTAATCACAAATATGGTGGAGTAATAAATTTATCTGGTAGAGAATATTTAGATAAAATTATTCAACTACCTTTTTTTATTCCACCAATAGAGTTTACCAAATTAAGAAATTTTTTAAGTAAGAAAACAAAGGCAGCTAATTATTCTGAACCTATTTGGTATTTATTAGAATATGGATTAGGTGGAAATCCAAGAAAAGCAAAAAGATTTGTAAATTGTTTTTATATGATTCAAAAGGTGTTAAATAATCGAATTGTTAAAGAATTTGATGATGAACCAAAAGAAAATTTTGAAAATATCCCATATGATGATAAATTATACTATTTAGCAAAAATATTAATCATTCAAATGAATTTTCCAGATTTTTATAATTTCTTAATTTACGATTCACTAGGTTGGACAAATTTTGAAAAATTAATTAATAATCCACCAAAGGAAGGTTATGATAATTATTTTAAAGAAAATCCAGACTTAGAAAAGTTTTGGTATAACCGAGATTTTCATAGATTTATGAAAGATACACTTTGTGGAATAAATAATCTTCCAAAAGTGCCCAATTCATCTGCATTAAAGAGAATTATTCAATTAACTGGCATTGCAGAGAGTAAAAAATATGTACCGCCTTGGCAGTCAGAGGGGGCGTATGTATCATCTCAAAAAGCTGAAACGATAACGGTTGGATAAAATAATAATTAAACACTTATGTTTTATTAAAATGGATTAAATTTATATATTTGACTAATTAGGTTCTGACTAACGAGTCTAACCCACAGATGGGCCTTGCCCATGGGCTACTATTTCATTTCATATAATATAAAGTTAACTATTTTTGGTTCTGTGTAACGTGAGTTTGGGAAACTTAGTTTGTGAAATCTAGTTTGATTTGGAAAAAAGAATAATTATATATTAATATTTGATAGTAATATGTATTAGTGATATGATTATTAGTAAGGATGAATATGAATCATTGAATAATAAAATTAAAAATTATGAACAAGTTATTGATAAATTCACAGATATAATTAGTGAAATTAATTTATTAAAAAAACCAAAAAAGAAAATTATTATTCATTTTTTATACTTGGTTTTTTCATTTTTAGTTGCTGTACTTTTAATAATAATTACAGATTATTTAAACTCCACGGCAGGTATTTTTATGATTATTTTTTCGTTAACAGTTTTTTTCATATTATATGCTTTATATTTTCCAATTTTTGTAATTTCTATGATAAGATTGTTAATAAGATTTTTTTATAAAAATAATTATGATAAACAGGAATATCCACAATTTCCAAAATCATTTAAAAATAAGGATGGTAAAATATTTAATATTGAACAATTTTTTAGTGGAATATTATTAGATAAAACTCATTTTTCTCGTGAAGAAATAAAAATGTTTACTTATACTAATTGTTTATCAATTTTTTCAGGTATTATAATATATTTTATTTTTATTATATCTGATTTAGATTTTATTTCAAAATCATTTCTTATTATATATCTAATAGGAGTATTTATTATTACAATTATATTAATAACTAATAGATTAAACTAATAATTTCTATCTTTAAAAAACCATCTTTTTATATAATATTATTCAAAATCAATAGTTCCAATAGCCTATATAATAAACATTTTAAACATGATAACGTTATCTCTCTTCGTTATAATAGATGAGGGATTGATATAAAATTAAAAAACAGGGGATTATTGAAAAATTTAATTAAATTAATTAGACACGATGCTGAAATATTTGGTGGAGTTTCGGATTATTTTTATGATAAAAAAGAACAAGATGATTTAATATCTTGTATGATAAACGAAAAAAAAATTCCTGATTATTATTATTTAGAAATAAAAAAATTAGTTGAACTTCATGGTTCAGATTTATTGTCACATGAAGAAAGAATACCTATTTATGAATTATTTGAAGAAGAATCCGATTTGCTAAATAACAAAAACGGTCAAATATGCGTAAATTACAAAGTATAATTTAAGAAGATGATTTATATTTATTTGATTGGTTTCTTACAATAGTAATTCCAAAAGGTTTCTCGTAAAAGAATGTTGTCTGTTTGAATTCTAACAATAGAGCCAGTTAAGCACTCTTTCAATCTAAAAAATCCATTTTTTACTCGTTCTAATTCATATTCCATATTATTTGTCAAAATTCTGTATAATATTTCTTTAACATCATCAATTTTATCGGTTACAATTGCACCAACAGCAACTCCATTTTCAAAATTAATAAGTCGACTCAATGGATGTATATCTCTATAGAATGTCAATTTTTCAGAATTGCAATAAAAAATAACAGGTTTTCCTAAACTTAATGCCATTGCAGCTTCAGCATCTTTTCCATAACTACTTCCATCCCCTGCACAATATACCAATACCTTTGCAGTTTTTACCATCAAGCATTCAATCAATCCTTTATCTTCGTGACCTTCTGCCGCACTCATTGTTGGATCGAAATATCTGATGTTTAACTCTTGTAATTTCTTAAAAGAAAAAACATTATTGCAAAAATCTGCCATTTTTAAGAAATCATTTTTATTTCCCATACTTGTTGCAACATAAACATCTAAATCATTAACCATTGATAAATAATATTTTGTATTTCTTGAGGCCGATTTTCTCGCCTTCAAAAATTCATTTTCTATTGGCGTAACAATAGAAGTAATATCCTCTTTTGATTTTACCCCCCTATTTATAATATCAACAGCTGAAAACTCAAATTCGTCTTTCTTCTTTTTATATTCATTTCTTAGATAATTATCACTCAATAAATCCTTTATTTTTAATTTTTTACTACTATTACTCTTTTCATATTCGTCCCAAGAATCTAACAAACATTGTTTTAAAGGTGGTTTTTTTATATCATATGATTTGCACGCTTGTTCTGCAATAAGATACCTGAATTTTTTATCAAGAAGAAGTATATCTGATATAAGGTTTGCACAGCGAGCTGGATACCTAAACAGTGTGCCTCATTTCAACTCAGTCTTAAATTACTTGAATGATTATAAAATGAAATCACGATTAAACAAACTCATAACGAGATCTGCATTACCACTTAAAGAAGTTGAAAGACATTTTTCTATTGACTCAACAGGTTTTAGTACGATAAATTTTGAAAGATGGCTTGACATTAAACACGATATTATGAAGATACGAAGTTTCAAGAAGGCGCATATTCAAATCGGTGCAAAAACAAATGTAATAACAGCTATACATGTAGATGAGGGATACAGTTCAGATTCAAAGATAATGCCGCAACTTGTGAAACGGACAGCAGAGAACTTCATAATGGAGGAAGTGAGCGCTGATAAGGCATATAGCTCTAGAAAGAACCTTCAGATAATCTTTAACCATGGGGCAATACCATATATCCCATTCAAGAAAAATGCACGTGCAAAAGCTAAAGGATGTGCTATTTGGAACGCTATGTTCAATTATTATAAATATGGGGCTAATGATTTCTATAATCATTATCATCTTCGTTCAAATGTTGAGACAACATTCAGCATGATTAAAAAGAAGCTAGGGACAAGTCTACGAACAAAAAACGATATTGCACAGGTTAACGAGATTCTATGTAAGGCACTGTGTCATAATATCATCGTACTTATTCATGAGATCTTCGAACTTGGAATCCATGTTGATTTCAGTGATGTCTCACCTGAATGGATTAGTTATTGTGCAGAAAATGAAAACATATAGTTATTATGCAAAGCCTATAATGATTATGAGAATAACTTGGGTCTGACTAAAGAGTGAAGCCCTAATTTTGTGAAGTTTGTTATCAATAATATTAATATATTTGTATTTTCAAAAATTAATACACTCTCATAATCAATGCAATGATTTAGGTATTCTATTAATCATTAAATTCCATGATGTATTAACTAAATTTTTATTTAAATTACATAGTTTATCACATAAAAATAAAAATGATTTTCCAATTATATCCCATTTAATAAACATTTTTTTTGCATAATAGGGATATTTATAAAATCTGTTTTTTGCTATACATTTTCCAGCAAGATCTCCGCTTAATAATGCACGATAAATTCCTTGCCCTTGAAATGGAAAACAACCAACACCGGCATCTCCAACAAATAATATATTTTTATATTTTAAAGGATATTGTAATCCCATTGGAATCATGCCTCCAATTTCATATTGAATTGTCCCATTTATTGAATTTTCTAATTTAAAGGTCTCTAATTTTTTTTTTAAATTAATATTATCACTTTTAATCTTATTTATATTGTAAAGGCCATATCCTACATTAATTTCTTTTTTAATTGGATCTCTTGGAAAAATCCAATAATATCCTAATTCATTTGTATATTGTATTTTTATTGTATCATTAATAAAATTATTTGAATTTGATATTGTTTGTTGATAACCTATACCTTTTATTCCTCTATTTAGTCGATATTTTATTTTAAAAATACTTGGGCATCCTGAAGCATCTATAATATAATCTCCGTTTAATTGATTTTTTTCTTTTATTTTGTTATTTGAAAAAATGTTTACACCTAATTGTTCTGCTTTTTTAGATAATTGACATATAAATTCTGGTCTGTTTAAAATAAAAGAATTTTTTGTTATTTCATCTTGAAATTGAAATAGTTTATTATCAGTTCTAACTATAGCATTTTTTATAACATTATAATAACTTTTTTTTTCCGGAATCCATTTACTCCATTCTTTTTCAATGCTATGTGCTTCACCACATTTTTTACCTTCATAGTTATATCCAATTTCTTTATTTTTTTCATAAATATTGACATGAATTTTTTTATTATTCTCTTTTAAAGAAATAGCTGATGCAAATCCACTTATTCCTCCTCCTACAATGTCAATTTTCATATAATCTATTATATTGTATGTTTTTATTTTATATTATATTTCTAATATTACATTTTAATATTCTTGAAATGCTTTATATGCAAGATATGTAGAATAAATATCTGCTTTACTGGTTACTTCAAAAGGTGAATGCATTGATAATACAGGTGTGCCGAGATCAATCACCTCCATGCCTAATCTTGAATAATATTTTGCAACTGTTCCTCCTCCACCTTTATCGACTTTTCCTAATTCACCTGTTTGCCATGGTATTTTCATTTTGTTTAATAGCGTTCTTATCTCTGAAACATATTCTGCAGAAGCATCATTAGCAGAATACTTACCTCCATGTCCTGTAAATTTAGACATTGCCACTCCATTTCCCAGTGAGGCTGAATTTTTTAACTCAAAAACTTCAGTATAATTTGGAGTTACAGCTGCATCAACATCTGCAGAAATAACCTTAGATTTCAACAATACACTATCTATATCTATTTTTGGATCAAGGTTTTTTATTATTGATCTTAAAAAAGATGCTGACTGAGCAGAAGTTGCACCTTCACTACCAATTTCCTCTTTATCAACAAATAGAGAAATCGCAGTATATTTTGAATTTTTTATATTTAGGATAGATTTTAATGAGCAAAATACACAAGCCCTATCATCCTGGCCATATGATCCTATTAATGATTTATCAAAACCTATATCTCTTGCTTTGAAAGCAGGAACTGCTTCCAGTTCTGCTGAAATAAAATCCTCTTCTATTATCCCATAGTCATCATTTAATTTTTTTAGTATTGCTTTTTTAATATTATCTTTATCATCATCTTTAATAGGTATACTTCCAATAGCAATATCTAAATTTTCACCTTTAATAGCATCATTCATTTTTTTTGTATCTTGAATATCATGAGATAGATGAGGCAATATATCTGGGACTTGAAAAACGGGGTCATTTTCATCTTCACCTATAGAAAAATGTATTTTTGAGCCATCTTTTTTTATTATGATTCCATGAAGAGCAAGTGGGATTGTAAGCCATTGAAATTTTTTAATTCCACCATAATAATGAGTTTCAAAAAGTGCAAGATTACTGTCCTTATCTTCAAACAAAGGTACTTGTTTTAAATCTAATCTAGGAGAATCAACATGAGATATCACAATACGTAATCCTTCAGATATTGGCTTTTCGCCTTTAACAATGATAGCGGCACATGAGTTTTTATTTAAAAATATTTTTTTATTTTTTTTATTAGCACATTTCAAAATTTCTTTTATTGCTTCTCTCTCAGTTTTTGAATTATTTAAAAAAGATTTATACTCATCAGCAAAAATAAATATTTGTTCGGTTTGAGTTTTATTAAAAATATTCCATGCAGACTTTTTATTGTAACTAAATTTATCGATTTTTTTTGCCATATATATGCCTCAAATTACGCTATATCATAAGATAATAAAAAGATAACTATAAAAATGAAATAAAAAAAAATTGAAAAAATATTAGATTAATATATTATTATCTTCTAATAATAAAAATTAAAACTAATATTCCAATTATTATTATTACTGCTATTATTGTTATGAAAAGATTCAATCCCGAATTTGATCCATTTTGATTGTTATCTCCACCATTACCGCCCCCATTACTATCTTTTTCAGTTATTGTAATTAAAGTTGTATCATTTCCAATATTCCCTAAATCGTCTTCAACAGTTAAAGTAACGGTATAATTTCCTACTGAACTATAAGTATGCGAAGGATTTTTTAGATTTGAAGTTAAGCTATCATCGCCAAAATCCCAAATATAAGTAAAGTCACCCGAGGCTCCATATTGGTCACGTGCATCTGCATTAAATTGAATGCTATTTCCAACTTCTTCAACATTTTTTTCTTCTTCAATTTCAACAATCAATAAATTAGGTATTGTATCAAAATAGAATCCTCCGCTTTCAAAAGAGAAATCAATATCAATATCTGTTGTCTCTGCGCTTAAATCAATATAAGTCTCATCCGCACTTTCAAGGTCAATGTTTATTGTTAATTTATCATTGTTTACGGACCAATCGGTTATGTTTTTAGTATTGAACTCAGATTCTGTTAAAGCACATGTTTTATTAACATAGTTTATCAGGTAGCTATTTTTTGTAGTTGTCAATGACACAGCATACGCAACGGTATCAAATATTTCACCCATATTACTTTCATCTAAACTACCTCGATCTTCAATTTTCCCATACACTTGAAGAATAAGTGTTACCCTTTTCGTTCCTTCATTATGGATATATGTTAATTCTTTTATGTCTATATTTGGTACTTCATCTGTAGTTGTAAAATTATAATCTACATCAAGTAGATCATAAACTAAAACATCACCTTTAGGGTCAGAAATAATTATATTCTCATCCGCTGCTATTACAAAATTTGTAGCGGTTAATATAAATACTAAGAAAAAAATTGCTGAAATCAACATATTACCTTTTTTCATATATTTTCCTCAATTAATTTTTAGATGGTTATTTATTACCAATATATAAAAATGTTGTGTAATTAATAAATAATGAGAAAATGATAAAATACAGAGTTTAATTCCAATTTTAATTTTTGTAAATTAATACATTTATAATATATTCTACCTTCTTGAAGAAAATCACCTAAAAGGTTATTAATTAACGATTAAAACATTATTTTATATCATTTATTAGATATTTTACAAAAAAAGAAAACTTTTTGATTAACTAATCTTATTTGGTTTATATGGCAACTGGATTCGCATTATTAAGTATTAGCCCCCTTTACGAAAAAGAAGTTTATAAAAAGCTGAAAGACTCATCAGAAATAACCGAAGTGCATCCCTTATTCGGCGAGTATGATATTTTATTAAAAATTGAAACTATCGATATTGATTCCATTGGTGAAATCGTTATTAATAAAATTAGATCAATTAAGGGGGTTACAGATACTAAAACTTTAATTGGAACGAAGAGTTTAAAAGGAGTAGATTAAACTATTTTTTAAATTGTTAAGTCATTCTATTAATTTATATTTTAATTATAATATAGATAAGATAAATTTATGAATATTTAATATATTATAGATATAGGTATCAATTGTGATAAAAAAATTATTACTAAGTTTTCTTTTTTTATTTCTTATCATAATTATATCAAATCCTATAACTAATTCAGTTCAAATTATATAATCTAATAATTATAGTCCTTATGAATCAAAAAAAATTTTTGTCGATAATGATAATATTGACGGCCCATGGGATGGATCTATTGATCATCCATTCAGGCTCATAAGAGACGGAATAAATTTCTCATCAAATGGTAATACAATATATGTATTAAATGGGATATATTTTGAAAATATTATACTCAATAAATCAATAATATTATTAGGAGAAAATAAAAATTTAACTATTATTGATGGATTTTATAAAGAATATATTTTAAAAATTAATGCGAATAATATATCTATAAAAAATTTCACACTTAGGAATTCAGGGGGTTTCATTAATAATTCTGGAATAAAAATAAATTCAAATAATAATTATATTGAAAATTGTATTATATACCGAACGAAAACGGGCATATATGTTTATAATGCTTTAAATAATTCGATTAAAAAATGCATATTTCATACTAATGGTAATGGAATTTATTTAAATGCATCAAATTACACTCAAATATCAGAATGTTATTTTTCACATAATTCGTTGGGTTTGAATATTGAAAAATCTAAAAAAAATAAAATTCAGAATTCTTATGCAAATACAAATGGAATTGGTTTTTTTATTAATAATTCTATAGATATAGATATTACAAAATGTGCTTTATATGACCATAATGATAATCAAGGGGGTATTTTTTTAAATGATTGTAGTGGTATATTAGTTTTTAATTCTATAATAAGGCATAATGGTTTTGGAATTGATATTGAATCCTGTCAAAAAGTTAATATTTCAAAAACTAATCTATATCTAAATTCACATACTGGGATTTATATTGAAAAAGATTCAAACGATATTTATATCTATAGATCTAACATTTTTAATAATTCCAGATTTGGGATTTATATTTTAGAAAGTAATTGCTATCTAATAAAAAATAATTTATATAATTCGTTATTTGGCGTTTATTTAGAAAAATCTAATTGTGATTTAAGGAATAACTGGTGGGGTTCAAAAAGGGGGCCTGCTTTTTTTGAAAAAGAAAATGATGATAGATTATTTTATAAGGATAGTATAGTACAATTTTACCCTTGGCTATTTAATAAAATCGATAAATGTGGATCAGATTGGGAGATAGATTTTAATTTATACTCTTATGAAATTAATAATTCTCAATTAGATTTTATTGAATTATCAGGATTTGATAATGATAATGATTATATACCTGATTGGTGGGAAGAAAAATGGGGTTATAATCCTCTTATTTGGAATGATCATAAAAATTTAGATCCAGATGGAGATTCTCTAAATAATATACAAGAATGTTATACGGATAAATGGGGATCAAATCCTTTTTATAAAGATATTTTTCTTGAATTTGACTGGACGAAAACGATTTATATTAATTATACAAATAAACCATCAAAAAAATTAATTTCAAAAATGATTTCTGCCTTTGATAAACATAACATAAGTCTACATGTAGATGATGGTTGTTTTGGGGGCGGTGAGGAGATTTTGCAAATTAATAATTTTTCATTTTCTGATTTATCTGATTTATATTGGATTTATTTTCTGCATAATAATTTAAGTAATCCTAGAAAAAATATTTTTCATTATTGCTTAGTCTGCGATTATGGCCCAGCTTCAGGATTTGCTTTCTTTGGCTGGAATAGTCTTGATTCATTTTTAATTTCTGCTCAAATTTTACAAAATAATCAGCCTCCTTACTTTAATAGAGATCGATTGATAATAGGTGGTTCAATTCATGAGTTAGGACATACATTGGGTTTATTTGTTGATGACCACGGGGGTAATGATAATAGAATTGCTACATGGCCTTTCACTTATCAATGGTGGAAATTTTTAAGCTATAGGAGTTGTATGAATTATTGGTATACATATAAAATAATAAATTTTTCTGACGGCTCTAAAGGAAAAAATGATTTTAACGATTGGGAAAATATGGATTTAAATTTTTTTAAAGAAACTAGTTTTGATTGGGCAATAAGTTAAAGATTTTTCAAAATTAAAACATAAATTGTTTTTATAAGAATCCATATAAAGAAAAAATAATATTTAATATAATATTAGATTTAGGAATCGGAGAGATTTCAAATGGAATTAGAGTTTATTAGTAAACTAAAAAAACAATCTAAATCAAAAATTGTATTATTAGTAATTGATGGCCTTGGTGGATTGCCTTTACAGCCAAATGGTTTAACTGAATTAGAATCTGCTAAAATTCCAAATTTGGATTCATTAGCATCAAAGGGTATTTGTGGCTTACAACAACCAGTTGGTGTAGGAATAACTCCAGGGAGTGGACCTGGACATTTATCCTTATTCGGGTATGATCCTATTAAATATCAGGTTGGAAGAGGCGTTCTTGCAGCTCTTGGTATTAATTTTGATTTACGTGAACAAGATGTTGCAGCTAGAGGTAATTTTTGTTCAATTGATGAAAATGGAATGATTTTAGATAGACGTGCTGGTAGGATTTCTACTGATGAAAATAATAAATTATGTTCAATTTTACAGGAAATTAAAATACCTGGAGTAAATATTTTTATTGAACCTCTGAAAGAACATCGATTTTTATTAGTTTTAAGGGGAGAAAATTTATCTTCAGATATATCTGATACTGACCCTCAAGATATTGGGGTTAAACCTTTTGAATCTAATCCTATGACGCCTAAATCTAAAAAAACATCGGATTATATTAAAAGATTTATTGATGAATCTAGCAAAATTTTACAAGATCATTATCCCGCAAATATGATTCTATTAAGAGGTTTTTCACAAAAACCTAAATGGCCATCCTTTCAAGAAAATTTTGGACTTAAATCTGCAGCAATCGCCTCTTATCCAATGTATAGAGGTATTTCAAGATTACTAGGAATGAATATTATTGAAGTGGGAAATACGATAGATAAAGAATTTATAGAATTAGAAAAATATTGGAATGAATTTGATTTTTTTTATATTCATATAAAAGGTAGTGATAGTGCCGGAGAAGACGGTGATTTTAATAGAAAAGTTAATGTTATTGAAGAGGTTGATAAATATATACCAAAATTATTAGATTTAAATCCTAATGTTATTATTGTAACTGGCGATCACTCTACACCAGCATTATTAAAATATCATAGTTGGCATCCTGTACCCGTATTATTCTGGTCAAAATATTGTAGAAGTGATAAATTAAATCATTTTGGAGAACGTGATTGTGTAAAAGGTAGTCTAGGCCCTCATTTTCCAGCAATTGATCTTATGCCTCTTGCATTGGCACATGCAAAGAGATTGAAAAAATTTGGAGCTTAAGTTTTTCAATTGTAATATTTAATTACATTCATAGATTTTGAAATATTTATTCTTTAAATAATTAATATAAATATCAGAATTTAGAGTTTCTCCACATATGTTTTTTATAATTTCATCGGCAGTCATTATTCTACCTTTATTGAATATATTATTATTTAACCAATTAGTAATATTTGAAAAATTACCTAACTCAATTTCATCATTTAATGCAGGGTTTACTTTTTGTAATTTATCATATATTTGCGCTGCATATATTGAACCAATAGCATAAGTAGGAAAATATCCAAAATTACCACCGCTCCAATGCATATCCTGTAATACACCCTCCTTGTAAGTATTAGGTTTTACTCCAAGAAGATTATTAATATTTTCATTCCATAATTGTGGAAGTTCACTAACATTAATTTTATCAGAGATCAGATCTAATTCAAGATTAAATCTTAAAATTACATGTAAACAATAAGTTAACTCATCAGCTTCAACTCTTATTAAAGAAGGTTTTACTTGATTTATATAATCATATAATAAATCGAAATTTCCTAATTTATTAATTTTAAATTCTTTTTTCATCAAATATGGATAAAAAAATTTCCAGAAGGATATATTTTTTCCAATCATATTTTCCCAAAAACGTGATTGAGATTCATGCATACCTAAAGAAGGCGAATCTGAAATTACGGTATCCAAATATTCTCCTTTTAAAATACCCAGTTCATACAATGCATGACCGCTTTCATGAATAGTCGAAAAAAGTGAAAAAAAAGGATTATTTTGTTTTATATTAGTTGTTATTCTAACATCATTATTTCCAATTGATGTAGTAAAAGGATGCGTAGAAATATCAATTCTTGATCTGTTATTTGGTAGACCCAATTTTGAGACTATAAAATTACAAATTTCTTGTTGTTTTTTTGAATTGATCGTAATATCTAGATCTTTTTGATTTTTAAATTTTTCACATTTTTTTATTTTTTTCAATAATTCTGTTAATTTAATTTCAAGGCGATTAAATTCCATTTTTAATAAATCAACCGTCATTCCTTCTTCATAATCGTCAATAAGGCTATTATATAAATTACCAGGAATATCTATTATATCACAATATTCTTTTTTCAAATGTATAATTTTTTCTAAATGAGGAGAAAAAATTTTATAATCATTTTTGTCCCTTGCATTCTCCCAAGCATTATACGCAATTGTTGTAGTTTTAGATAATTTCTCGATAAATTTTGATGGGATCTTTCTAGATTTTCGAACATCTTTATAAAGTCTTTTTACAACTATTTGATCCTTTATTTGTAATTTATCAAAATTATTTTGTTTATTTAATTTTCTTATATGATTCCAAAATGTATCTGAAATAATTTTTTCATGGATAATACATGAAATCAATGAACTTTGTTGAGATCTTTTATTAATACCTAATTTTGGCATATACGTCATCTGATCCCAACCTAAAAGTGCTGATATGCCTGAAAAAGTTGAAATTTCTTTTTGCAGATTATAAATAAATTTTAAACTTTCATTCATAGTTTAATCTCCTTCTTATCATTTAGTATTATTCCAATAGGACAATGATCTGAACCAATTACTTCAGATAAAATAAATGCATTAGATAAATTAGGTAGTATTTCAGAATTTATGAAAAAATAATCTATCCTCCAACCAACATTTCGCTCACGTGAACGTGTTTTTTGATCCCACCAAGTATATTGATTTGGTTTCTTGTTAAAATATCTAAATGTATCTAAATAACCATGATCAATAAAATCATCAATCCATGCTCTCTCAATTGGCAAAAAACCTGAGAATTTTTCATTTTGCTTGGGTCTAGCTAAATCAATTTCTTTATGAGCAGTGTTAAAGTCTCCACACACTACAATATTTTTTCCTTTACTCTTTATATTATCAACATAAGATAAAAAATTGTCATAAAAATCTAATTTATAGTTCAATCTCTCTAGATTTTTTTTCCCGTTGGGGAAGTAAATATTAAATAAAACAAAAGAGGAAAATTCGGTAATTATCATTCTTCCTTCATTATCAAATTTATCCATACCAATATTATTGATAACATTCAGAGGTTTTTGTTTTGTAAAAGTTGCTACACCACTATATCCCTTCTTAGTTGCTGAGTTAACAAATACAAAATATTCGGGATTGTTTTTTAATGAAATTGGTATTTGATCAGGTAAAGCCTTTATTTCTTGTAGACAAAGTATATCAGGTTTTTCTTTAATCAACCATTCATATAAACCTTTTTTATATCCCGCCCTTATGCCATTGATATTCCACGATATTATTTTCATTCATTATACTAAATATATAAAACACTGATAAGCTTAGTCATAATTTAAATCATGTTAATAAAAGGAAATAAGAATTAAAAGAGAAATCAATTAATTATTTTTTCAAATAAATAAACATTAATTGAAATGATTTTATAATAGATATAACTTTTTTACTAATATTATACAAAAAAATCTATATTTAATGATTAACTGTTTTTATTAGCAAATTATATGATTGTAAATAGTATATTAAAAAAAATATTGATGAAAAAATGAAAGTAGCAAAATTTTATGAAAAATATAAAGGAAAACAAGTAAAATGTAATTTATGCAATCATAGATGTATTATAAAAAATGGGAGTCGGGGAATTTGTAATGTACGAGAAAATAATAATGGTATTTTATTTTCATTAGTTTATGGAAAAGTAATTGCACAGAGTATCGATCCGATAGAAAAAAAACCATTATTTCATTTTCATCCAGGATCAAAAACATATTCTATTGCAACTGAAGGATGTAATTTTAAATGTTTGCATTGTCAGAATTATAATATATCGCAGAAGAAAAACAACGATATTATTGGAAAAAATATATCGCCTGAAGAAATTGTTAAAAATGCGATACAAGAAGATTGTAAATCTATTGCATATACTTATACAGAACCTACAATTTTCTATGAATATGCTTATGATATAGCAAAAATTGCAAGTAAAAAAAAATTAAAAAATATTTTTGTAACTAATGGATATATCACCAAAGAAGCTTTAGAAATGATTTCTCCTTATTTAGATGGTGCAAATATTGATTTAAAAGGTATGACTAATTCATTTTATAGGACAATTTGTAAAGCAAAACTTGATCCTGTTTTAGATAATATCCAGTTATTCCATGACCTCGGTATTTGGATTGAAATTACTACTCTTATTATTCCAGGAAATAATGATAGATTAGATGAGATAAAAAAGATTGCAGATTTTATAAAAAATATTGATAAGAATATCCCATGGCATGTTACAAGATTCCATCCGGATTATAAATTTGAAAACTGCCCGCCAACAAAAATTGAGACGCTAAATAATATTATCAAAATTGGTAAAAATGCGGGATTAAAATATGTTTATCAAGGAAATATTGGAAAAGGAGAAGATACTTATTGTCCAAAATGTAAAAAGTTATTAATAGAGAGGGATTTAATAAACATAACCAGTAAAAAAATAAAAAATAATCATTGCTTATTTTGTAATGAAAAAATATCTGGTATATGGGATAGATAAAATATTGCTTTTATCTCAAATTTTATTAAAGCTCAATTTGCTTATATTCATCATATGATTTATCCATAAAATAAATATATTCATTAATATTTTTATTTTCTTTAAATTCATTAATTGCCTGCTTTTGATTATTTATTGCTTTATTTAGGTGCAATAAGTTTTGTTCATTCAAATCTTCTCCTAAATATTTTATATACTGATGAAAAACACATTGCGAAATAAAAAAAGCATAATCTGATGTAAATGAATTTGCTGTAATTTGATTTTCAATAAACATCTGAGATTTGCTTCCCTCATTACAATCAACATAATAAGGAATAACATTTTCATTATCTACCCATAACCATCTCTCTTCTCCTTTCATAAAAGGTATTATATAATCTTTCTTCGTATCATCTTCATCAGAGGGATAACATATTCTATTAATTATTTGCTTATTTGTTGCATATGGAGTTTTTCCGCTTGTAGAATCTATTAAAACCCACCCATAATTTGGACAATAATATTCTATCATATAATGCATCTGAGTCCAGAAACCTTGATCATTATTAACTAATAAAACTCTAGATGGGATGTTATTTGATCTTAACAAAGCACAAGCAAGGTGAGATCGTCCTACATTTTCCCCATTAATAAATAGAGTTGTTATTGCATCTTGTGAAAAAAATACTTTTAAATTTAGTTGAATAAGGAATAAAAAATAATTATGTTCTTTAATAAAACTTGATACGTTTTGTGCAAAACTAATTAAATTGTCTCCCTCTCCAATTAATTTTTTAGCATAGTATTTTATAAAAAAATTATTTTTTTGTACAACATCTGTAGAATTAAGCCAAATATGATATTCATTAGGAATTTCATGTCTATTTGGAATTTTAACATAACTTGGAAGATCAGAAAAAGTATTGTTGAACAATAAAACCCAACATGTAAAATGAATGAACACGATTTCATCTTTCTGAAGAGGTCCGATAATAAATTTTGCAAATTGATTTGGTTTGCTTATGTCATTAATAATATTATATTCAATAATATTTGCTGTGCTATCATTAAAAATTTCTAATAAAATTGGTACTTGATAGCTATAATCAGGTGGGAAAGAATAATTTATAATAAAATTTTGTACACTTTCCTCAGCTTTTATATATAGATAATGTTCCACTCGTTGAAGATATATATCTTTTTCATCTTTAGATACAATATTGAAATTTTCTATTTTTTGATTTTCACTTAAAACTGATGAAGAAAAAATTCCGAATATAATAATACTCGTAATTATTGATATTTTTAACATTTTAATTTTTTGTTTGCTCATATTTTAACCAAATTAACATTATTTTTTAATATAAATATTATTTATATTGAGTAATATTAATAATTTTTGTATATGAAAATAATGAAAAAAATTAATATTAACTATTACTTAATAAAATAAAAAATTATTTAACATATCTTAAATTATCAAGAAATTTAGGTATAATGGAGAAATATCATGATTGAACTTGGTTACATATTGATATCAACAATAGCAATAACTCTTATTGCATTTATTGGGATTTTTACTTTAGCAATCAATGAAAATATTTTAAAAAAAATATTACTTATTCTTGTGAGTCTCTCTGCAGGAGCATTAATGGGTGGAGCTTTTCTTCATCTAATACCAGAATCAATTCAAGAAGCAAATGGGGCAGATATTTTTATTGTTGTTTTAGTAGGTTTTATCATATTTTTTATTATTGAAAAAATTCTTCATTGGAGACATTGTCATGATGGAAAATGTGACGTTCATACTTTTCATTATATGAATCTTATTGGAGATTCAATACATAATTTTATTGACGGATTAATAATTGCCGCTGGTTTTATAGTTTCAATACCACTAGGATTTACAACAACAGTAGCTATTGTTGCACATGAAATACCCCAAGAAATTGGTGATTTTGGTGTATTGATTTATGGCGGATTTGAAAAGAAAAAAGCCATAATATTAAATTTTATAGTTGCATCTACTATAGTTATAGGAGGCGTAGTTGGATATTTTCTTTCAAATCTAATTGAAAAATCTGTTTATATATTATTAGCATTTGCAGCGGGAGGATTTATTTACATTGCTGCTACTGATTTAATTCCTGAAATTAAAAAAGAAGTTAATATAAAAAAATCAATTACTACAATGTTTATTTTTATATTAGGCATATTATTTATGTGGTTAATAAAAATAATTTTAAATTAATAATTATTTGATAAAGTTATTTGATAAATTATCTTGATTAAGTTAGAGGTACATCTTTTCTAAGATCATCCTTCATAGATTTGTCGTTAATTTTTTCCCATTCTTTAATCGGAATGGAATGTTTTTCTCTGATTTTATCTCCAATTCCTAATCCATTATAGGAACAGAATGGAACAATACCTTCAAGAGTAGTATAATGAATTACACATCTTTGCAAACGATCAATATTTAAATTAAATGCATCTTGAAACCACATAGATCCAATAAATAAACTCTTATAATGAAATCCTCTTAAAGAATCATAACTACCGCCAATAGCAGCATCTTTTAATAATTTTTTAAGATTAAATCCTTTTGGGGCCTTATCATAATCCACAAATTTATCGATATTTCTTAGAAATGAAGATGCGATTCTTAATTTTTTTAATGGACCTTTGATTTCGCTTTCTTTATTAATAAAATTCAATAATTGTTCAACATCAATAAATCTTGTAATTGGCAAAGGTTTGCCATTATCTAAAAATAAGTATGTTGCACCACCACATCCAGGATGGGCGGTAAATTCTACCTGAGTTTCACCTCTGATTAATTCAATAAGTTTCGAAACAGGAAAAACAAAGGGAACTGGATAAAAATCTTCTCTTGAAATTGCTCCATTAAATTCTTTTTCAAGTTCTTCCATCATTCTAACATAATCAACTCTTTGTTTTTCTCTTCTTTCATCTTTAATTTTGGTAACTTTTCCACAAAAAGAGATTGGTTGAAAATTTACACCTCTAATAATATCCATATTATCTAAAGCAAATCTCACAATTTTACCAGTTTCATGAATATTTTTTTCACCAATTAAAACAGGAACAAGAACAAGTTTCAAGTTAATTTCTCTAAGGTTTTTAATTGCATTTTTATTTTGTTCAATCCAGGGATTAGTTTTTTTTGTAACACCATCAAAACTCATATAGACCGTGTTTACTTTTTCCTCTTTTAATCTTTTACAATAATCAACACTATCTGCAAGTTTCAACCCATTTGTATTTACTTGAACATGAGAAAAACCTACTTCTTTTGCAATTCGAATAATTTCAAATAAATCCTCCCTAATTGTTGGTTCACCACCTGTTATTTGAATTGCTTTTGATCCCATTGGTCGTTCATTTCTTGCTTGAATCATCAACTTTCTAATTTGTTCTAATGAAGGCTCATAAACAACTCCAGATGCTCCCGCATTCATAAAACAATAACTACATCTTAAATTACATCTATTAGTAACTAATAGATTAGTAAGAACAGTTTGAGATTTATGTATGTCATATAATACGGGGAAATCTAAAATTTTTGTCTTGACATCTGGAGAACTTGTTCCATCTACTTTATATTTCATCCATTTTTTATAAATTTTAGAATCGCTAAAATATATATCTTTGAAAGATCCATGTTTTTTACAATTTTTAATTATCCATACTTTATTTTTTTCTTCGATAATTTTTGCATCGATAATTTCAATTAAACCCTGTTGATAACAGGAGGGGCATACAGATTTTATTTTTTCTAATTCTTTCATATAAATACCAAAATTTGTTATTTGAATATTTTATTTCCCATAGATTTTAATTATTTAAATAAATTATTACTTTTAATTAAGAATTTAAATAACCATATAATATTCTAATAAAAAATTTTTGATTTTATAATAGAGATTATCGAATAGTTTTGACTTTTACAAATTATTTATTAAATAAATACAATAAAATCTATATACAATAAAATATATTAATCATTATAAAAGGAGGCATGTAATTTGAAGAAAATACTTAATATTACTTTAATAGGGATATTAATAATTAGTGGATTTGGAGCTGTTGTAGCGGGTTTAGACTCTGATTTTAATCAAGACGTTGATAAATTATTATCATTAAATATTGAATTCTCTGATAACAAAATTAGTGAATACTCTCAAGAATATTTAGAATTTAGTTTTGCAAACGAAGGTAGTTTTTATATGAATCCAGGTAAGCCAATGATTCCTGAATATACAAAATTAGTTGAACTACCATTTGGAGCTAAAAACATTGATGTTGAAATTAATATAAAAAATATTAAAACTCAAGAGATAAGTAAACAAATACGTCCTTCCCCGTCACCCTTGCCATTGAATTTTCAAAATACTTTTGGGTTGAATTATTATAAAGATAAGGAAACTTATGAAAGTGAATCGTTATATCCATCCAGCTGGTTTGATTTTTCAACAGGTTGCGGCATTAATGAAAATTTAAATCATGTAACATATCTTTCAATCCATATTTATCCTTATAGATATTCTCCCGCTAATAACCTGATTTATAATATTGATGATGCAGAAATAACGATAGAATATAGTGCACCTGAATTTAATCCTTTTCCGGAAACTTCCACTTATGATCTAGTAATTATTGCTCCCTCAAAATTTAGTGATGAGCTTCAAAGGCTAGTCCAACATAAGACAGATTTAGGATTTGCAACTATACTGAAAACTACTGAAGATATTTATGATGAATATGATGGTGTTGATAAACCAGAGCAAATTAAGTATTTCATAAAGGATGCTCTTGAAACCTGGGATATCAAATATGTATTACTAGTTGGTGGATTAGATTCGGTTATTTTTGCTAAACCACGTGATGATCCTAATCAGGGATCAAGAGATTGGTATGTACCTGTTAGATATACAAATCTATATGATGATCCAGCTTTCCCATTAGCGGATACTATCAATGATCCTGGTACTATTTGTGATCTTTATTATGCGGATATATATACTTCTGGTGGATTATTTGATGACTGGAATTCTAATGATGATGATATAATCATGTCCTGGGGAAAACCAGGTTATGAAAATGATACTAATCCGGATTATTATCCTGATGTAAATCTAGGCCGACTTGCATGTAGAAGTGAAACTGAGGTAAACACTTTAGTTGATAAAATTATCAACTATGAAAGTAGTCCACTTGATCCTTCATGGTTTGAGAAAATGATTGTTATATCTGGTGATGGATTTTTAGATCAGATAGATTGGAATATGAAATGGGATACAAATGGACTTGATGTAGGCGAATATGAAATTCATGCTCAGAGTAAAAATCCTGAAGAAATCATTGGCCCCGAGGATGTTATTACAATTACAATTGATAGAGGGGGCGAATGTTCAACATCAGAGATTTCATTTAATCATGATGATCATCTAAATCCTGCTCTTGATAATGGATATCCTGCTGTTCCAATTACGGAAATTGTATCCATATCAAATGGTGATATCCTTAGTTCAAGTAATTATCAATATGAACCATCTGAGGGAGAAGCTTATTTGAACTGGTTCTTCTGGTGGGCAAATGTGAGTTATGTTAATGGAGTTCTAACAATTCGTGGTAAATCCTATGATCCTAAACCATATGGAAATCTAACTGATTTACATGTATGGATTACAAATAGTGATGATGAAATAGTCTTTGAGGATTGGAGAAATAATTCTGAGATGTATTACGAGGGCGAATGGGTTACAGGTGAGAGAATATTAAATGGTAGAGGAGGAGCCTTATATTATATGCCTGATAATTACGAAAAAGATATTTTATGGGCATCAAACGGTAGATTAACAGGACAAGAATCTGTAATAAATGCTATCAATCAAGGAAGTGGATTCTTATTTTTCTCAGGTCATGGAAGTCCAAATTCATGGGGTGATCAATATCCGGGCATTCCAGGTAATAGGGCAGGTGGTAGCGTAACAGGTTTAATAGTTACATCTTTAAGACCATGGGCCCCATTTTTTAGTATACCATTATTTCCAATGGATACTCTAGACAATGGCGAAAAACTTCCAATTGCTGTTGTTGGTGGTTGTCATAACAGTCAATTCAATGTTTCTATGGTAATGGGACTTCTAGATGGAATGGGATATGTAATACCTGGATTCCCTGAATTCGGTATGTGGTTACATGGAACACCAGTTCCAGAAACTTTCAGTTGGAGATTAGTTAGAAATCCAAACGGTGGTGCTATTGCAAGTTTAGGTAATACCGGATTAGGCTATGGTGTTCCACATAAAGATGCTACAATTGGTGGCGGTGATGCATGGATAACTACAGAATTCTTCAGACAATATGGTGAAGAAGGATATGATATTCTTGGAGAAACTTATACCCAAACTATAATAAATTATGTAAATAGTTTTGATATGGAAAATCTTCCCGCAGGTCATCCAAAAACAATTCAACAATGGGCTCTTCTTGGAGATCCAACCTTAAAAATTGGTGGATATTAATAATTTTCACCAACTTTCTCTTTTTTTATTTTAATATTATCTCTTTAAAATCAACATATTTTTGTAAAACTTTTGGAACTTCGATATTTCCATCTTCTTTTTGATAATTCTCTAAAATACAAGTAAGTCCACGTTGAATTGCTATAAGAGTAGAATTTAGAGTATGACAAATTTTAGTTGGCATGCCATCCTTTTCTCTATATCTTATTTTTAATCGTCTTGCTTGATAATCAGTACAATTACTTGTTGAAACAAGTTCTCTATATTGGTTTTGTGAAGGATACCATGCTTCCAAATCATATTTTTTTGAAGCTACAATTCCAATATCTCCAGTACAAATATTTACTTTTTGATAGTGAATTCCTAATGATTGCCAAAATAATTCTGCTGTTTCAAATAAATAATCAAATTCGCCCCAACTTCTATTTGAATTTGTAATTGAAATCATTTCAACTTTTTCAAAATGATGGGTGCGAAAAATTCCTTTTGTATCTTTTCCATGTGCCCCTGCTTCAGTTCTAAAACATGTTGAGAATCCGCCATATCGAATAGGGAAATCTTTTTCATAAAGTATCTCATCTTCATGAAATCCAACAAGGGGGGCTTCTGATGTGCCAACAAGATACAAATCTTCGTCTTCGATTTTATAGACATCTTCTTTAAATGTAGGTAGAAAACCTCCCCCCTCCATTATAAAACCGCGTACAAGAGTAGGAGGTATTATCAAATTAAAACCTCTTTCTTTAAGAATTCTTATTGAATGTAAAATTAAGGCAAACTCTAATTCCACTAATTGATTTTTTAAAAAATAAAAACGTGTTCCTGAAGTTTTCGCAGCTCTTTCAATATCAACTAAATTTAATATTTTAACTAAATCAACATGTGACTTTGGGGAGAATCTAAAATCTGGTTTTTTTCCCCACTTTTTTACAATTATATTTTCTCCCTTGTCTTCCCCAAATGGGACAGTTTCGTGAAGAAGATTAGGAATGCGTAATAGTAGAAATTTTTTTTCTATTTCAATGTTTTTACAAATATCATCTAATTCTTTTATTTTTTTAGGAATGATTTTAGCTTCTTTTATCTTTTTATTAATTGCCACTTTTTCATTTTTTTGTTTTAACAATTGTATTTCCTTAGTTAATTCATTTCTCTTTTTTCTTAATTCGTCAATTTGTTTTTTTAATTCTCTCCAATTATTATCCTTTTCTATCAACTGTTTAAACATAATTATGTAATCTTTATTTCTTCTTTTTTCAAGATTATTAAGAATTAAATCTGAGTTTTCTCGTATTAATTTGATATCTAACATATTATTGAATCCAGAAAGTAATAATTTTATAATAGTTTTTTGATTGAAAAAATTACTGTTTAATAGAGAAAGTTTATATTTTAATGGTTTATAACCGCAAAATTGTGTGCTTAGCTATTCCAGGTAAAATTATAAAAATTGATGATAAAGACAATTTAGCTACAATAGATTATGGAGATGGTACAAAAAGAATAATAAATATTTCTTTAGTTGATGTAAAAACAGGAGATTATGTTTTAGTTCATGCTGGTTTTGCTATTGAAATACTTGATGAGGATGAAGCTCAGAAAACACTTGAACTTTTTAGAGAAATACTATCCGATACAGAGGGGAAATAGTGTTTTCAATAAATGATAATAAAATTGTGCATGAAGTATTATCTAATATAAAAAAAAAGGAAATTAATTTAAAATTCATGCATGTATGTGGAACTCACCAAGATGCTCTTGTTAAAAATGGATTAGATTTTTTACTTAGAAATTGTGGAATTGAAATTGGACAAGGACCGGGTTGTCCAGTTTGTGTAACAACTCCTAAAGAAATCGAGGAAATGATATTCCTAGCAAAAAAAAATAAAATTGTGACAACTTTTGGAGATATGATTAAAGTACCTGGAGAAAAAAAATCATTACAAAATTTAAAAACAGAGGGTTATGATATTAAAACTGTATATGGCATAGAAGATGCTATATCAATTGCAAAAAAGAAAACTGATAAAGAAATTGTTTTTATGGCCGTTGGTTTTGAAACTACTGCTCCAACTACTGCTTCTACAATTTTAAATAATCCTCCAGAAAATTTTTCTATTTTATGTTGTCATAGAACTATCCCATTTGCATTAAAAACTATTATTGAAATGGGAGAATTAAAAATTGATGGATTAATTGAACCTGGTCATGTTTCTACAATTATTGGATCAGAACCTTTTGAGTTTATTTCTAGAGAATATAACATTCCTCAGGTTATTGCTGGTTTTGAACCCATCGATATATTAATGGGTGTATGGATGCTTATTAAACAAATCGAACAGGGTTTCTCTTTTGTTCAAAATGAATATTCTCGTGTGGTAAAAAGGGAAGGGAATATTAAGGCTCAAAAAGTAATAAATGAAGTTTTTGAAGTTTGTGATATAAAATGGAGGGGATTTCCAATAATTCCTAAATCGGGTCTTATTTTGAAAAATGATTTTGATAAATATGATGCTAGGAAAAAATTTGAAGATGATCTAAAAAATCTTCAAGATTATGAATTTAAAGAACCGAAAGGATGTCGATGTGGAGAATTATTAAGAGGGTTAATATCACCCCAAGAATGTCCATTATTTGGTATAAAATGTTTTCCGGATAAACCAGTTGGACCATGTATGGTAAGTATGGAAGGTAGTTGCAATATTGAGTATAAATACCTAAAAAATAAATAAGTATTAACAAATTTTTTCATTTTATTTTGTTTCTTATTGCTAATAGCATGAAGGTTATACTTAATGAAGCAAAATACGATAATATTGATCCAAGGAGTATATTATATATTGGATAAAGAAAATGAACTGCAACACTATATACTGTTACACTTGATATCCCAATTATCATTGATTTAGCCATGCCTGCAGCAAAATTTGGCCCATACTCTCTATAACTTATTAACATTGTTGAAATAATTATTGCTGGAAACACTGAAAAAATTCCACTTATGATCGCTCCAATATTAGATAGTAAAATGGCAATAGAAATTATTATTCCTGCAACTATGCCCCTAATAGCAATTTTTTTTTTATTATAATGAAAATCTACATTTTTAATAGATTTAATTTTCTTTTTCTTTTCAAGTATTATTAACGCTGAAATTAAGGATATGAGGTATATTGAAACTGAAATATATATGTTATTTAAATTTATAATGAAAATTAAAAAAGATAATATTATCCAAACAGATAGTGAAACGAAAAATGCAAATTTTAATGATTTATAAATTAAAATTGCAAATATAACTAAAAATAAAACATTAATTCCTAGTTCTGCAGGAATTACCGCAGCAGATTCAGAAGCGAAATTTATATTTTGATTAATAGCTAAAAAGATAAGAGCAATAACAATAGTTGATGGTAAAGTTCCAAGAATTCCTCCTAATTTTGTACCATATTTTTCAGCAATAAACATTATTATTACTACTATTATTGCCGATAATATAAAAGGTAAAAATAATTGATATAAGATAAAATCCATATTTAATACAGATAAATAGATTGTATAAAACAATTATTTTATATTATAAGATTAATAAAATATAGTGTTTAGAAGTATACTTTATCTCTATTTATCTTTTTGATTATTTATTTGTTTATTTGCCATTAGATTTGTTATAAAAAAATAAAAAAATACGATGATTAATTCAATTCCAAAAATTATTAAAAATACTCCAAAGGTTGAAAAAATTTTAATTAAATCTTCAATATTTGATAGATCTAGCCCATAAATAATTGTTAAGGACAAAAAAAATGGTATAAACATCCCAGCAATAACTATAATTAATATTTGAATCAAATCGATATTTTTACCCATGTTAAATTATTGATAAAAATTGTATTATTAAAGTTATTTCTAATTTACAATTATTAGAAAAATAATTTTTTTTTAATTATTAAAATATAGTAAAAATATTCTTTGAATATTCAGAAGGATATCCACATACAAAAAAAGTATAAAAGATAAGGTAAGCTTTTTTATTAAAAATTTGGGGGAATTTAAAAAATGGAAGACATGAAAAATTTAAAAATTCATTCTAAAAATAATAAAGTATTGAATAATAAGGAAAAGCCTTTCTCTTTGCTTACTTGCAAGAAAGATGAATTTAAAGATTGGTTTGATCCATTATAGAAAAATTCTTTATCTTAAAAAATAGTAAAATATTCAATTAATAATATTTCCAACTATGACATTCTGCCCTACAGAAATACCTCCATCCCCATTTGGAATATTATTATGAAGATAGAGCTTCATACCGGAATCATTTATTTTTTTTTCTATCATTTCAATTATTGGAATATTATATGACACGCCCCCAGTTAATCCAATTTTATCAATATTATATTTTTCCGCATTTTCAATAGCAATATCTGATAGGCAGTCGATAACTGATTTTACTAATGAGTATGAAATATCTGCTCTCTGTTCATCGTTTAATGGTTTTTTTATCATTTCATCCATTTGTTTAAAAAGATTGATTGTTTCAATAACGCCATTTCTTATATTAACATTAAAAGAATATTTCGCTTTACCTTTATCAAGAAATTTCTCAAGTTTCATAGCAGGTTCCCCACTATAAGTTCTATTGATGCAAATATCTAAATAACATGAAATTGCATCTAAAAATCTACCAAAACTATTTGATTTAGGAGATTTATTTATAAGTTTATTCAAAATATTAGATTCTTGACTATTGAAATATTTTTCTTCACCAAAATTCTTAAAAATTGCATAAACTAATCTTCTTGGGTCTTTTGTAGCCTTATCTCCACCTAGTAGAGGTATATACTCTAAATGCCCCAATCTTTCAAATTTATTGATATTTGTATATAATATTTCACTACCCCAAAAATTTCCATCATCTCCATAGCCTAATCCATCTAAAGTTAAAACAATACCCTCATCTATTTGATTATCAATTAAAAGTGAAGCCGCATGTGCCCAATGATGTTGAATTTTATAGAGTGGTGCATTAAATTCTTTTGAAAATATTTCCCCTAGATTTCTCGAATTATAGCTTGGATGTAAATCAATTGAAATCGCATCAATCTCTCTTTTTTTCATAACTAAATCCATAAGATGTAATATACTTGTTTCTAAAAATTCTAAAGTAGAATAATATTCCGAATTTCCAATGTATTGAGTCATATATAATTTATTATCATTAGAAATTGATCCGCAAATATTTTCTCCTGCCCCTAAACTTATGATTGCCTTATTATGGTTTATTTTAATTGGATTTGGAACATATCCCCTTGATTTTCGTAAAAAAAATTTATTATTATTCCAAATTCTTATTACTGAATCATCTATCCTATTTGGAATTTCTCTATTATGTAATAAATATAAATCAGCTCCTAGTTTGAAAACTTCATCATTTAAGATTATCATCGGTTCTCCAGGAAAATTTGCTGAGGTCATAATCAATGCTTCTGATTTTAAATATGAGAATAGAAGATGATGTAATGCAGTATAAGGAAGGTATATTCCAATTGTATTTAATCCAGGAGATATTTCTTCAGCAATTTTTTTACGGACTAAAACAATAGGTCTATTATTAGATAATAAAAGTTTTTCTTCTTTTTCTGATATTTCGCCAAATTTTTTTGCAGTTCTTAAATTTTTAACCATTATTGCAAATGATTTCTGTGGTCTATGATACCATTTTCTGAATTCATCTATTTTATCTATTCTGCAGCATATATGCATACCCCCCCAAGATTTAATAACTCCAATTTTTCCTGAATCAATTTCTTTTGAAAAAAATTCAAAAATATTTTTTTCTTCAATTTTAGTCTTATTTTTTAAATATAATTTATATTCAGGTCCACAAATGGAACATGATATTGTTTGAGCATGATATCGCCTATTTGATGGATTTGAATATTCTTCATTACATTTATTACATAATTTGAATTCATTCATCGATGTTCTTTCTCTGTCATAGGGGACGTTTTTTATTAGACTGAATCTTGCTCCACATATTGTACAATTAATAAATGGAAAATTATATCTTCTATCTTTGGTATTATTCAATTCTTTAATGCAATCATTACAAATACTTACATCAGGCGGAATAAGTGATTCCCTTGTACCATCTTTACTTATTAAAATTTTAAAATCATTAAAAATTCTATTATCAACCTCTTTTCTAACGTCGGTAATTTTCGCAATTTCTGGTAAATCCTTATTTAATTTATCTAAAAAATTATCAACCTTTTTATCGATAACTACCTCTACCTCAGAGCCCTTATTCAAAACATAACCATTTAAATTTAATTCTTTTGCTATACGATAAATAGTTGGTCTAAATCCCACACCTTGTACTATTCCCTTGAATATAAGTTTCATTAAATCATGCCGAATTATTTATTCTACAATCAAATCTTTAGAATATTTATCAGAATCTGCTAGTAAAAATTCATTACTCATAGAAAGACAGTTAACTGGACAAATATCATTACATTGAGAGCAAAAAGTACATCTAGCTAGATAAATTTTAATTTTTTTTTCAGTTTCTTTAAATTCAATTGCTTCAGACGGACATACCTTCAAACATAATTTACAACCAGTACATTTTTCTTTGTCGTACTGAATTTTACCTCTAAATCCATTTGGAACTTCAATTGGCGGTATTATTTCTGCACGTCCAGCTCCTACCTCTTCTAAAAATTTTGTGGTGTTTTTAGGTGCATATTTAGCAGGAAATCTATTTGTAAATGGTTTTTTAAACATTTGAGAAAAAACTTGAGAAAGCATTGAAAATTTCATTACATTAACCTCCTTGTTTTCTCTACACTTAACTCATATAGTTTTTGTTTATCCAACTGATATTTTTTTCCATTATCAATAATTGCAACTCTATTTGTACATGACATACATGGATCTGTTGATGCTGCTACAATTGGTATATCTGCAATTTGATTACCCTTTAACATTGGTATCCATGGAAGTATATTACTATATGTAGGAGCACGCACCTTCCAATGATGAGGAGATTCATTTCCATTTAATTTAACATAATGAAATACTTCTCCTCGTGGCGCCTCCATTCTTCCAATTCCCTCACCATCTGCTTTTTTAAGTATTGAAAGTAATTTAGCAATTTTTTTCTCTGAAACAATATCTCCAGATGGCATTTTATCTAAACACTGTTCAATTAAATCAATAGATTCTTTAACTTCTAACAACCTAACAATGATTCTATCATATACATCACCATTTATTTCCCCCGTTATTAAATCTGGCGTAATATAATCAAAATCTAAATCACCAAAAGCAAAATAAGGTTGATCAACTCTAACGTCTTTTTTAACTCCAGATGCTCTCGTTGTTGGTCCCACTGCACATAATTTTAAAGCATCTTCCTTTGTTAATATTCCACAACCCTGACTCCTCAATTTGAAAGTTTTATCATCTAAGAATATTTTTCGTATTTTTTCAAAATTATCTTTAAAATACTTCATTCCTTCTAGTATAGTAGGATACATATCTTTTGTAATATCTCTTCTTACTCCACCAATCATTGTTATGCCCTTTGTTACCCTGTTGCCAGTTAAATATTCTGTTAAATCCAAAGCTTTTTCCCGTATTTGCCAAGTTAAAAACAATACAGAATCGAATCCTATTTCATGTGCGGCTACTCCCGCCCATAAAATGTGAGAACATATTCTTTCCAATTCTTGATGTATTACTCTAATATATTGAGCTCTTTCGGGAACTTCAATTTCTGCAGCTCTTTCAGTTGCTAAGCTAAAAGCCATGGGATGACAGTAAGAACATATCCCACATATTCTCTCTGCTAAATAAAGAATTTGAATTGGGTTTCTTCTTGTTCCAGCCCATTCAACCGATCTATGTACATGACCTAAACTAACATCGACATTGATAATTTTTTCTCCTTCAATTTCAAATTCAAATTGTACTGGTTCTTTTAAAGCAGGATGAATTGGACCTACCGGTATTTGATATGTAATTTTATTTGCTAATTTTGTATTCATTTTTTCACCTCATGAAGGTTTCTTATGGTTTCTCCTGGGCCCTTTTCATCTTTTCTCCAAGGGAATGTATCCTCCGGGTAATCCTCTGAAATAAAAACTCTACTGTCTTTTGGTATATTATTAACTTTTATACCTAACATCTCTTGTTTTTCTTGTTCAGAAATAAGCGCTCCTGGTATTAAATCTGTTATAGTATCGATTGTTGGATCTGATTTCGGAAGATCTACAGTTATATTGATATTTACCTCTTTCCCTTTTAATCCATAATATATAGAAAAATGATAAACGATCTCAATTTTTTCGCCCATATCATAGCCAGATGAAACAGCAAAATGAGGATATTTTTCTAATTTAATTAAATGTTTTACTAAATCCTTAATAATACTCCTATCTGTCCTTATCCATATATGGAAAAATTCAGTTTTTTTTAATCCTCTTATATGTTTTTCAATTCTTGAATTTACAATTTTTGTTTTAAATTCATCCTTAAATGATTGTACTATTTCCTCAGGTGATAAAATATTTTTTGTCATCTATTTAGCCTCCAATGTTTCAAGTTTAACCCAAGCTTTAGCAACTCCATTGATAATATTTTCAGGTCTTGGAGGGCACCCAATTACATATATATCAACGGGTAAAATGTTATCAATAGGCCCAACAAGATTATAAGCTTCATAAAAAACATCACCAGTATTACCACAATTACCGACACATATAACAGCCTTTGGATCAGGCATTTGTTCATAAATTCTTTTAACTTTTTCCACCATTTGCCGAGTAACCGGTCCAGTTACAAGTAAAACATCTGCATGTCTTGGAGATCCTACTAATTTAATTCCAAATCGTTCAACATCATACCGGGGGCATAGTGCTGCAATTATTTCAATATCACAACCATTACATGATCCAGAATTACAATGATAAACCCACAAAGATTTTTTAAAAGATTTTGGAAGTCCTTTAGCCATTTATTCATTACCTCTCATAATTATAAGTAATTTTGGTAATCCAATAAGCTATTTATAAATTTGTGGCTAATAGTAATATTTTAGCAAATTCTTGGTACTGGATCACCCATTGGTTTATTCAATATTCTTTTACCGCCAATTTTTGTCTTTAATACAACTCCTCTAACTTTCTTACTTACTTCACCAATAATAGCAGCATTTTTTCCTAAATTATGTTTTTTCAATTCTTGCAATACCTCTTCAGCTTTTTCATTTACAACCCCTAATACTACCTTACCCTCATTTCCGATTTCCAATGGGTTTATACCTAACATATTGCAAGCTGTTCTAACTCCTTTTGGAATTGGTATAAAATCCTCTTCAATTATAATTCCAATATTAGATTTTTCACTAAACTCGTTAACAGTATTAGCAAGTCCGCCTCTAGTCGGATCCTTAGCTGAAATAATCCCGCCAACAAATAAAGCACTCTCCATCAAATCATTAATCGGAGCAACATCAGATTTTATACTTGTTTCAAATCCATATCCCTCTCTAAAAGACATTAAGGCAATACCATGTTCTCCAATATTTCCAGATAAAATTATTTTATCCCCATTTTCAAGATTTGAGTCAAGAAGCCATCTTTTATTAAATTCACGATGGGATTTGACTTCTTGAATATTCTTATCTAAATTTGGACTTTTTTTCCCAATACAGCTTGTATTTATCATGAATTCTTGTATCGAACCTTTTTCAACTACTTTTGTATCACCCGTAACAATTGGCACTTTTGCTTTATTTGAATAAACACCCATACTTCTAACAATTGTCTCAAATGTATCCATTGATAATCCTTCTTCAATTATAAAACCTGAAGATAACGCCATAGGTTTTGCACCCATAACTGAAACATCATTAATCGTACCTGATACAGATAAAGATCCTAGATCCCCTCCAGGGAATATAATCGGTTGAATAGTATGAGAATCAGTTGAAAAAACAATATCATCCACAACAGCTGCATCATCAAGCATTGAAAGAGTGACCTCTGTTTTTTTTGAATTATTACTGAAATGTTTTAAAATTTTCTCTTTAATCAAGTTATCCATAAGTTCTCCACCTGCACCTTGCTCTAATGAAATCTTTTCAGCCATAATTATCTCCATTTTGTTACAATTTCATAACATAAAAAGAATATATAGTCCAAATAGTTTTTCTTAATTATGGGAATTCAAAATATCCGAAATCTATATTTCCCCAATCATTATAATCTCTATTACCATGAGAACCATCTGAATAATCAAGTATTTCATATGTATAATGATAATTCATAATACTTTTATAATTCCAATAAATCCACCATCCAATCTGCCAAGGATATTTACTTAGTTGAACATCACATCCCTTCGGATTCCCTGATTTAATACCAAAATTATGCCCCATCTCATGGATAATTGCAGATGCAAATAAATAATCTAAATTCTTTGGATTATATAAATCAAATTTTTGCTTTAAACTAGTCATTAAACTGCTTGAAATTGTAAAACAATTTGTACCAGGATGATATCCCCAAAATGGAGGTACATCAGAACTAAATGCAAATCCAGCTGGAAATGACTTATAAACAATAACCCCATAATGAAAAACGCCTCTCTTCCAATCATTTTTTTCATTTTTTATAAAATACATATTATAATACTCTTTTAATTCTTCCAAATCAGATTTGTCATCAAATTTAATTATATCTCCCCCATAATTTTCACCGGTATCAATATGGAATACAACATTTCTTTTATGAAAAGGATTTTTCATTAATTCTTTGGATCCTTCCGGTATAATACTGACTTCATCATTTGGGCCATAATCCATAAAATCTAATTCTAAAAACAAATCTTTTCGAAATGGATCCGAACCATGATTTGATGTAATAAATTCTTCAATATTTGTTATACTATCATTATCAAAATCAAGATTTTCATGGTTATCTGCTGTTAACGGATCATACCCCCATTTATATTCCCATTCAATAGGGATTCCATCCTCATCAACATCTTCCCCCAAATTATTAATTTCAGGGTCAGTACCATAAACATATGTCTCCATCCATTCAGGTATTCTATC